>CADAAI010000059.1 GCA_902785925.1 uncultured Bacteroidales bacterium | reverse complement strand
CACGCTCACGATAGCCTTGCCCATCTGCGCTGCAAGATAGGCGCTGAGTGAAGGCATCTTGAGATTGTCGTAGCTGCCATAGAGCGAACCGCTGATGCCCTCCATTCGGTTGTTGTCCATCATCACGATGTTAAGGATGGCATTCACGCCCTCGGCATCCTCGCGCGCGCCAGGATCGGTGAT
Source organism: uncultured Bacteroidales bacterium (assembly GCA_902785925.1). Classification (GTDB taxonomy): domain Bacteria; phylum Bacteroidota; class Bacteroidia; order Bacteroidales; family Muribaculaceae; genus Sodaliphilus. The sequence goes on along the minus strand of CADAAI010000059.1, from coordinate 4,082 downwards.
TACCTCGATGCGCTTGATTGACGATGCGGGTATCGCTTTGAGCACGTCTTTCGCATTCTTGGTCAGGCTAGGATCAAGATGACCGTTCTTGTAAATCTTGAAATTACTGTTGCCGCGCACTAGGATATTTTCCTCGCCATCGACTGTGACCATGGGCACCTTGCGCAGCATGTCCATCGCGGTCTGCGTCTTTGAGTCATTGTCTGCCTGCACGTCATAGGTAGTGCGGTCCACTTCCTGCTTGATGAGTTGGCGTTGAGCTGTAACAGTCACTCCATCAAGCAGGTTGTCCCACGCGGTGGAATCGGCAGGTGCGGTAGATGTCGTGTCACTCGGCGTTTGAGCATGACCCATTGAAAACACTATCACAAATAATAAGATAAAAAGCTGTCTCATCTTTTATACATTTATAATAGGAAGACGCAATTTTCCTCTAAATGCGGCAACAGAACATGACTTTTTTCAAAAAACTTGATTTAAGTCAAGGTTCTTGAGAAAAACAATATATTTCAAAAGGGAGAATTTAGTAACCCATGCGAGATGTGTCTACCTCTTTTCGCTTTTTCTCTTTGTAGCTGCCAATGCGATAGATGACGGTGAGTGAGGCGCTGGCGTAGTTCATCCAAAGTTTCAAATCATAGTCTTGATTTCCCTGTTTTGAGCGTGTGGTAATGTGGTTGTTGAGAATGTTGTTGCCCTTTGCAATCACACTCCACTTTCCGTTATTGGAAGTCCAGCGCAGGGAGGCATTTAAGCTTAATAATGGGTCTATGTCGTACACGCCCTGTATAGCCCGTGACTGAAAGAATGGGTTGAGGATGAACTGAATGTTGTGTCGTGTGGAGAGTTTGACAACTACTGTCCCACCAATGATGGCTGACAAGTAGTTGCGATTGAATGGCAGATCAAAGAAGTTATGGCTTTTATCGTGGCGATACAGCCCCGTTGCGTTTACCTGGCCGTTTAACCAGTTGCCAACAGAAAACTGAGCTGAGGCATGTAAACCATAGTAATTGGAATAGTCGAAATTTGTTTCCTTCATTATAACAGCCATGCGGTCATTAGGTTGATAAGGCAGTTGAACAAAATAGTCTGGTTCAAATGTCGCAAATGCCGTAAATGTGTATTTATGGTTCAACTGCCAAATCAAGTTAATGTCATATTTCGACATGGGCTTTAGGTCGGGATTGCCCCAAATCTCAGTATATACCGATGAATAATAAATGCTGCTCATCGTGCTCCAGTAGGAAGGATATATTGCTTCACTACTGAACGAGAGATTAAGTAAGTTCTTAGAGTTGATGTTCCACATGGCATTGAACTGAGGATAAACGCGCCACTCGTTCCACTTGGTGGCGTGGTATTGCTCGGCGGTTAGTGATGCATTAAGGCTCAGCGATTCGCCAATCTGCTTGCTGAAACCAGCATAGGCATTGAGAATGCGCTCGTTGTAATTAACGTGAGAGGTGGCATCGGCAATGGGCTGATGGTTTTCATCAAGTGTCGTTTGATAGCTATTGTTATTGGTAAACTGCGCCTTGCCGCCATAGTTTAGTTCCCATCCGTTTTTCAATACATGGGTCTGGTCGGCAGTAAAGAGCCATTTGCCTACTTTCTGACGGCTGTCAACATAGAGGTTTCTGTTTGTTTCATACATCACTCCTTCGAGATTCTGGGTGCGCGGGTTCTGGTAGTTAGTATAAGACGCGCTCAATTGCAAACCGAACGGGAGGTTATAATTGATATCCACGTTGTGCATATAGTCGTGCTCAGTGGAGTGCTGGATGGAGTTGGCAGTGCCTGTAGTAGTGTTAGTTGACTTGGTACCGTTCCTTTCACCAGTATAGGTCATGCCCAATCGATGGTTGTCTGCAAAGGCATATTCCACTCCTATGTGGTATTGATGATTAGTGCCATCGCTTCGTTGTGTTATCTTGTCACTATATGGCACGCGTGTGTCACCTAACGGGTGATTTGCTTTGTGCTCGGCTTGACCATAGCCTGTGCCGCCGGTAAGGTCGTATGACGCGTCTGGTGCCAGTAAAGTCCTTGGTTACGATATTAATCGCCATTCCCCGAATATGATATTTTGGCGGTGCCGAAGGCATCAACTCGGCTTTTGCCAGCATATCTGCTGGCATTTGTTTCAACCGCTCTGCCACTTGTTCGGCAGTGAGTGTGGTAGGTTTGCCGTTGATGATAAGGGTCACCGGATGACCGGAGAATGTAATGCTGCCATTATAATCTGCTACACCTGTGTAAATATGCGTTCCCCTTTCACGGTCACTTCGCCGAGTTGGGTGGCTTCGATTTCCAGTTGAATGGTGCCTACGTTTTCGCGCGAGCAAAGTTTATAGACTGGTTTGTAGCCAATGTAACTGAACTTGGCAATTACCTGCGATTTGTCGAGCGGAATGACAAAGACTCCGCTGGCATTGGTCACGCCACCAGTGATATAGGATGAGTCTGACGGGTTGAGCAGCCGCACATCGGCAAACTCCAGGGGCAAGCCCTTCTCGTCAACAACTTTACCTGTGAGGTGGCGATTGCTCTTGTGAGTACACTCCACGTAGATTTCATTGTTGCCACTTTGTGTCATGCGAATGGGATAGAATCCAATGAGTTGCTTGATTGCCTCGGGCACTGACTTGTTGTGAACCGAAGTTGTCACTTTGAAGTCCTCAAGTTCGTTATATATGAACACAATCTTGTGTTTGGTGGTTTGCTGTTGGATGTATTTCAGCGCATCGCTCATCGACACGTTCTGAAAGTTGTGTGTAATGCGTTGCGCCATTACATTGTTTACAAGAGCGCAAAGCATGAGTGTGATAATCAATAATCTTTTCATTGCTTGCCCTCCTGTGATGATGATTCGCTCCGCGCAACATCGGCGGCGGTTCGGCATTGCTCAAGCAAGCTCGGCACTGCGCTCACCTTGCACGATGATTCAACAATCAGTTTGTCTCCCTCACGATGAATATTGAACGTTTCAAAGTGCGACAACATCTCAATGACTTTATCTAGCGAGTATTCGGGTTCCCATTGGTAATATAAACGCAAAGAACGCACATCTTCAGAACTATACTCAATATCCACATGGTAGTATGCCGAGAGGTCAGTTAATATCTGTTCTAGTGGTACATTGTCATAGAGACGAGGTTCAGCTTTGACAGGTACTTCTTCAGTGCTTTCTTTTACGTTTTCTTCAGAATCTTGTGAGATCTCTTGAGTTATTGCTTCATTGTCTTTAGTGGCAACAGAGTCTACATTCTCCACCTTAAGGGGAGTCTCTTTTGAAGTTATTATCTTTTCAACTCCAAAGAATCCAGTGCGAATGGCTGCATAGGTGAACCCAAACAATGCAATCATGATAGCCGCAGCAGCGGCAATCTTGCGCCATAGTGGAATCACTGCTGCATGGTTTTGCTTAGACTGAGACAAGCGTTGCCATTCAGCATCAATTTCATCGTCAGTTATTTGCGACGATTGAGCGGCGCTCTTTGTTTTTGCCATGAGCGCATAGAGCTCACGGCACTCGTCATCGGCAAGAATGTCTTGCCACTGTGCCTCGCTGTATTGATCTGGATTTTCCAGCATCTGGAACAGTAAATCGGTCTTGACAGTAAATCGGTCTTGTTCATTGCTCTGCTTTTTTAAGTGTTTGACGTAATTGGTCAAGTGCGTTGCGCAAGTGCTTGTAGATGGTGGTTTCGCTCACACCCATACGCTTTGCTATTTCACTGAAAGACAAACCATCGGTGAAATGAAGACGTATTATCTTCTGACAGATGGGTGGGAATAACTCGTTTATGCCCGCTTTGAGCACTTCAATCTCATGTTCAAGATCTTCGGGTGAAGTCTGTTCCACCTCATCGACAGGTAGCAAATATTGGTGTACTTGCTCATGGATTTTTCGATTGCGAATCGCATTAAGGCACCTATTGCGCACGCTTAATAAAAGATAGGATTGAGCAGTGTCTTCATGTAGCTCCACTTGCTCCACAAGTAGCCTGGCAAAGACATCGTGCACAATGTCTTTGCTCTCGTCATCATCGTGCAGCAGTATGCTGGCCAGCCTATAC
>CADAAI010000058.1 GCA_902785925.1 uncultured Bacteroidales bacterium | reverse complement strand
TCCATCGACTTCTTATCCTGACTGAACCGCTTCACCAGCTGTTCGCCGCTGACACGGATGATGCGGGTGGGCACCATCGCCTCGATCGTGGTCAGCGCGGGGCCACCGTCGAGGCAGGCGGGATAGTCGCCCGCAAACTCACCCTCGAACGAGAACCATGTGATGTGTTCCTTGTCGTCGCTGATGCCGTGTGTCACGTACTTGAAGCACCCTTCGGTGACGAAGCCGCACCACCGTGCGGGGTCGCCCTCGCGCTCCAGCTGTTCGCCCTTGCGGTAAGTCACCTCCTTGCCCTCGCGCTCGCAAAACTCACGCAGCACCTTGATGTCAATGCTATTTTTTCCGAATTTCTGTTCCATCGTCAGTGTTTGTTTGGCTGCAAAGTTACTAAATTTCCCACGAAAGCGTTCATAGCGAGACAAAAAATGCTACCAGATGTGAAAGCCTGAACAATTGTTCATAGGTGTTTTGTGTATAATTATTTTGGGGGATACGACTGAAAAAAGGTAGAATCTCAAACCTCCTTCTGGGTATATTTATGCCATGCATCATACACATCGTCTATTGAAATGTTAAGTAGTTGCATTTCACGAATTACTTTTGGAAGTAGTTCTGTTCGGAACATTTTTCTATGGACGCGAATAAGTCTATCACGTGCATCATCAACCACGAAATAGCCTTTACCTCGTTTTTTATATATAAGTCGTTTCTGTTCCAATAGTTCGTATGCCCGCACTACAGTATTCATATTAACATTAAAGTTTGAGGCAGTGAACCGGATACTGGGCACACGACTCTTTGCTTGAAATTCTCCAGACAAAATCTTGTCGCTGAATAGATCTGCGATTTTGACGTATATCATTATGATGAATACTTGGGCATAAAAGCACCCTTTCCCAGCATCCGCATGATGTCTTGCACATTGTTGATGATACTCAACATGCTAAGTGTCATTGCCAAAGCGAGGGCTGTAGCGGCAATGGGGCGGGAGTTTTTGGCAAACCAAAGAAGAATGCTTGTTTCAAAGTGGAAAGTAAAGAGCGGCACGTCGGCTGGCGTAGAGAGAATGAAAACCATAGTGACAGCTCCGCTGACGATACCGACAATGAAGGCGGCAACCATCGCCATCTTATAGCGGCGAACGGAAGCCTCCTGATGCTGACGGATGAACTCGACTGCATCCAATCGCTTGGTGAGGTCGGCCATGAATACATCGTGGTCATCAAAGTGGGGCTTCTGGGTGAGGAAGAGTTCCTCAAGTGCTTTGTCTTTTATCATATCTTCAGTATTTCTTTTAATTTGTCACGACCACGCGAGAGCTGTTTCTTCACAGCATCCTCTGAGGTCTCGGTAATTTCTGCTATCTCTTTGATGTTGTAGCCGCTGAGGTAGTAGAGCGTGATGGATGAGCGCTCCTTGGGCGGCAAAGTCCTCAGGGCGAGGTAGAGGTCTTGGTGCTCAAAAACATCGTCGGCGGTTCTGGGGCTGACAAGTGTCCGTGCATCATCGAGGTTTTCCGTCGTGATGTGACCCGCCTTGTGGTTGAGAAACGTATTGTAGGCTATCTTGAAGAGCCACGAGCGGAAACGGCCTTTGTCTTGATAGCCCGCCGATGAGAGATAAGCCTTTACCAGTGCATCTTGCGCCAAATCATCTGCGTTGCTCTTGTTGCCACAGCAGAGGGCGAGCAAGAAACTGCGGAGGGCTTCCTGCTCACGCTCTACATGGGCTATGAATACTTCGCGGGTCACGGTCTATGCCTGTTGAGTGGTTACTCGTTTCTCCTCAGCCTCTATTTCTTTGGCCAGCATCTTTCTACCCAAATAATAGTTCACGAGGAAAGCAATGCCGACAGCCAGCAAGGCCACACCGAAGCAGATGGCAATCAACGGGTCTTTGGGCCTTCCCATTCCTTCGATTTTTAGATAGATGCCCAAGCCTATTAGACATGGTCCAAGTATGGCACAAATCCATCCCCACATCAGTTTTTCCAAAAGCGTCTCTTTCAGTAGTTTCTTTTTGGGGGAAATCTTCTCAATGAGTTCCTCAATGTTCATATCGGGAGTCTTCTCGATGGCGGCCAACACTATTTTTGTGCGAGTGTTAGTCTCATTCATTTCCTTGCGAATGGTAAGCCATATTACCAAGATTGGGAGTACGCATCCACAGCCAAGGGGAATTAAAAGTGCAAATAATTCTTCCATAATTCTTATTGTTATATTGTTAAACTTCTGTTTTCTTGAACCGATTCATCTATATAACAGTTCAGAAGAGCAAAAGGTGATATCGGAAATAATTTTTTTCTTTGTTCGTTTGGCAAAGTTCTTGCTGTGGCAAGCGGCAGAGCCGAGCGAAAGATAGTCCCACGAAAGCGTTCATAGAGAGACCTAAAAAGTGTCTGCCGAGGTGAAAGTCTGAACAAATGTTCAGGGGTTTTGTGAATATTTGGAATTATTTCTCCGAAAACGTGACGGCCTTGCGGATCATGCTGATGTTTAGAGTAACGTGAGTTCGATGTAAGAAAAGTGTC
>CADAAI010000057.1 GCA_902785925.1 uncultured Bacteroidales bacterium | reverse complement strand
GAGTGACAGCAACGACTCGACAACCACTAACAATCGCTTTACCCCAATGAGCAAGATTGACCCCCTAGCCAAGGATGGTAAGGGCGACAACGAGGAAGAGCAACTCATGGGCGAGGTGGCAGTAGATGAGAACGGTAACGTTGGCGACCTATAACAACCATAAATGACAACTATTATGAAACAAGGAAAACATATATGTGAAACTCTGAAAGGCATAAGGCGAGAGATTGCTGAGGCCAACGAGATAGACTACCAGCCCACTGAATGCACCCATGAGGGCGACTGCGCAGGCACCTGTCCAAAGTGCGAGAGTGAGACACAGTGGCTCGAGAAGCAGCTACGAAACCGACAAGCACTGGGCAAGGCTGTCACCATTGCAGGACTCACTGTAGCCCTGGGTGCTATGAGTTCTTGTCACAAGATTTTCCAACCCAACGGCATGGTGATGCCACCACCCGAGAACGGCAATAATATAAGCGCACCAAGCAGTACCAATAATGGTGGCAATACTCCACCCTCGGCTCGCATCACACCTGCGAGCAAGACCGATGAACCAGTACAGCTCATGGGCGATGTGGTTCACATGCCCGACTCTACAGTAATTGAAAATTCCCAAAAGAACACTAAAAACTGACTCTAAAAGTCGAGATATAATAATGTTCATCACTTGGTGAACACAATGTGCAATGATAGAGAATAGGGAGATTTCGGCGCCATTTATTGGCATTGTGCGACACCGGCTTGCCACCGACGGCAAGGGAGTGACGACACTAGTGGCTTTCCATGGGTGTCCACTGCGATGCAAGTATTGCCTCAACAGCCAGTGCCTTGACCCAAAGATGGTGTGGCGCACCATCACCACCAGCGAACTACTCGATGAACTGCTGCTCGACAACCTCTATTTCCTTGCTACTGGCGGCGGGGTAACCTTTGGTGGTGGCGAACCGCTGCTGCGAAGCGAGTTTATCGAAGCGTTCTGCCGCATCAAGCCTACCGAATGGAAAATCAACTTCGAAACGTCGCTAAACGTTGACCGTAGCCACTTGGAACGTGTTCTGCCCTATGCCAACGAGTTTTTCATCGATATCAAGGACACAAACCCGACTATCTATAAGGAATACACCACTCGCGACAATTCCCAAGTGCTCGACAACCTGCGATGGTTGCTACAACATGAAGGTATGGTTGATAAAGTGATTGTGCGCCTGCCTCACATCCCCAATCACAACACCCAAGAGGATGTAGATCGTAGCCGCGCCATGCTTGAGGAGATGGGCGTGAAGCGCTTTGATGAGTTTGATTACATTGTCAGGGAAGAGGTAAGAGGTGAGAGGGAAGAGAAAATAATAGATAACTAATTTTTTATTTAACTCTCCACTAATCGACCAATGTGAGTAGACACTGGCCATTGTGGTAGTGGAAGGTGACGATGCCCATTTCGCACAGTTTCACCACTGTGCGCTGTGCCGTGAAAAACGATATGTGGGCCAGACGCTCGTAGCCGCTCAGCGTTATGCCTCCATGGCCCTGCAGATAATCGAGCAACAGCTGTTCCTTTTCAGTAAGGTTAATCACCACATCTTCGGGAGTGGACGCACTTTTGCGTTTCATCACCTTGGCATGAGTCGAAGTTGCAAGCACATTCTCATCGGCAACGCGGTAATATGTTCGCCAGTGGCCGTTGTCATCGGGAGCCTTGACGGGTTTTGCTGTGGCCTCGTCGATGTTGACCTTGAGCACATTCTTGCCGCCAACACGGAAGACCTCAAATTTCACCTGTTGCTCAGGCTGACAGTACATCTGCGCAGCCTGCTCAATCATGTAGATCTCTTCATCGCTACTCACGCCCACAATGTGACCGTTGTCTTTAACACCCACCAGCAGGTGCCCACCGCCGTGGTTGGCAAAAGCACTGATTGAGCGTGCAATCTTGCGTGCGTCAGTGATTTGGTACTTGAAATCCTGATGCTCGTGCTCACCCTGCTCGATAAGCCCCTCGATATAACCTTTCCTCTTGGTTTCCATTACAAGTGCAAAGATAATGTTTTTTCAATATTAATCACCATGAAATGACAACTAATTTTGCACTATTGTATTTTAAAAAAACATGTGGCCCAAGAGGGTTTACCCATTGAGACCACATAAAAAAATCCGTCAGAAATTTATTATGGATATTCCTATCGATATCTCAAACCAAGAACCTTTATCCACTTCAATATCAAGAACGTAAATTTAGAAGACTTCCAAAAATTACTTCAAATCAAAACCATTAATACTTAATTTGAATACTGTGGATAAAGCCAATAAAATTTCTTTCATTATATGGAGCACATATGCATTACATATATGCAAGAAATCGTGGCGGTGTCTAGTCGCCTATTTTAAATCCCATAATAAATTTCTGTAAAGAATAAGTTAGTCTTTAAAAATCGACAAGTCTTATTCACCGGACTGCTTCCCGTAAGAAGTTACAAACTGATAGATGTCCATAAGATCGTTAGGGATGATAATCTTCAAAGAACGAAGTCGGTTGAGCTCATCAACCTTCCATTGTGAGAACTCCTTCTTATACTTAAGTTCTTCGGGAGGACTATCTTTGGCAAATTTCTCTTGCTTTCCTCCTTATTCGTGACATTTGCCTTTAAAAGAAACAGTTTGTCCAAAGGATAGTTTATTGTATCGGACTTGGCTATTCTTTCTTGACAAAGAGAATCCTTTGGAATAGAGCAACTGTCTTTAGGCGTTTGTGCCTGCCCCGCCATTGCGACGAGGGCAAGCAGGATGGTGATGATGGTTTTCTTCATAAAGAGTGCTTAATTTGTTCTTTTCAGT
>CADAAI010000056.1 GCA_902785925.1 uncultured Bacteroidales bacterium | reverse complement strand
ATGTTGGTTTGAATCGTCTGTTTTGCTTGACAAAAAGAAAGCAAGCAGGGAAATCCTGCTTGCTGCTTGTAAAGCTTTCTTAACCACTTATTTGTCGTAGGCATGCACGGGGTAGTCCACGGTGAAGTGGAGGCCTCGGCACTCCTTGCGCTCGATGGCGAAGCGGGTGATGAGATAAGCGGTGTTGATGAGGTTGCGCAGCTCACAGATGTCCCTGCTTGCTTTCACACGCTTGAAGAGGTTCTCGGTCTCTTCATAGAGGATGTCGAGTCGGTGCCAGGCACGTCGCAGACGAAGGTCTGAACGGACGATACCCACGTAGTTGGACATGATCTCGCCCACTTCCTTCACACTCTGCGTGATGAGCACCTTCTCCTCGTTGGTCATCGTTCCCTCGTCGTTCCACTCGGGCACCTTCTCGTTGAAGTCATAGAGGTCGATATGCTCTAATGAATGGCGGGCTGCCGAGTCAGCATAGACCACCGCCTCGATAAGTGAGTTCGATGCCAGTCGGTTGCCGCCATGCAGTCCTGTGCAGGAGCACTCGCCGACGGCATACAGGCGCTCAATGGACGAACAGCCGTTGAGGTCAACCTTGATGCCACCGCACATGTAATGGGCAGCGGGGCGCACAGGAATATAGTCGGTGGTGATGTCGATGCCGATGGAGAGGCACTTCTGATAGATATTGGGGAAGTGGCGGCGGGTCTCTTCGGGATCCTTGTGCGTCACGTCGAGACAGACGTGGTCGATACCGTGCAGCTTCATCTCCTTGTCGATGGCACGGGCGACAATATCGCGCGGTGCCAGACTGAGACGCTCGTCGTATTTCTCCATGAACGTCTCACCATTGGGCAACTTCAGGATGCCGCCGTAGCCGCGCATCGCCTCGGTGATGAGAAAGGCGGGATGGGTCTCTCCCTGATGGTAGAGTGCCGTCGGGTGGAACTGCACGAACTCCATGTCCTGCACCGTTCCCTTGGCACGATAGACCATCGCCTCACCGTCGCCCGTGGCAATCACAGGGTTGGTAGTGGTCTGATAGACGGCACCACAACCGCCCGTACACATCACAGTGACCTTCGACAGGTAGGTGTCCACCTTCTCTGTCTCCGGGTTCAGCACGTAGGCGCCGTAGCAATTGATATACGGTGTACGGCGTGTGACGCGGGCACCAAGATGATGCTGTGTGATGATTTCGACGGCGAAGTGGTTTTCCTTGATGTCAATGTCGGGACAAGCTCGCACGGCAGCCATCAGTCCACGTTGGATCTCGGCTCCAGTGTCGTCGGCATGATGCAGGATGCGGAACTCGGAGTGGCCGCCCTCACGGTGCAGATCGAAGTTCCCGTCTTCCTTGCGGTCGAAGTTCACGCCCCACTGCACCAGCTCACGGATCTGCTCGGGGGCATTCTTCACGACTTGCTCCACCGCCGTGCGGTCGGAGATATAGTCGCCGGCAATCATCGTGTCCTCAATGTGCTTCTCGAAGTTGTCAAGCTCCAGATTGGTCACGCTTGCCACACCGCCTTGCGCAAACGACGTGTTCGCCTCGTCGAGGCTGGTCTTGCAAATCATACACACACGTCCCTTCTTGGCACGCGCCACTTTCAGGGCATAGCTCATTCCCGCTACACCGGCTCCTATCACAAGGAAATCATACTTATAAACCATACCGTCAAACTCAAAAGAGTAACTTTTCGCCTGCAAAGGTACAAATAATTCAGCACTTGGGAGTCAGATTACCGTTTTTTTCGTAACATTGCCATCAAAGATGGCGAAGTTTTTCGCTTTGCTCAAGGAAACTCCTGACATTCGGCAATGAAAAGAATTTGTCTTTTCTTTTGCATTGCACTCATTTTTTCGTAATTTTGCATTCAGATGGAGTTAATGGGTAGCTGCCAAACAAAAATGAAGAAAGCCGAAGAGCGCTGGGGTGCAGGTGTTGTAGAGCAGGTAAGTCTCGACTTGCAGAAAGAATTCCCCAATGTAGATGGTTTTTCTGCATCCAATCTATGGCGTATGAAGCAATGGTTCCTTTTCTACTCTTCAGAGCCTGAAAAACTCGCACAGAGCGTGCGAGAATTACAAAACAAAGAATATCAGGATGATACAAAACTCGCACAGAGCGTGCGAGACATTATCCAACGACCCATTGGAGATTTTCCGTCACCATTTGCCCTTGTTCCATGGGGACAGCACATTGAGATTATAACGAAGAGTAAAAGCATAGATGAAGCATTATTCTATATCTATCAAGTCATTGATAAAGGACTAAGTAGAACAGCCCTCATCAATTGCTTCAAAGCCAACCTCTATGAACATCATGGAAAGATAACCAATAATTTTCCTGAACATTTGCCAGATTTGCAAAGCAAGTTAGTACAGGAGGTGTTGAAAGAGAATTATGATTTTGGCTTTGCTACCGTTAATCATGAAATCTACGAGGAAAAAGAATTAGAGGATGCTCTTACTGAGAATATCACAAACCTATTGCTTGAAATGGGAAATGGATTTGCTTTTATGGGTGTCGCTACTTATAATAACATCCGCATTAAGGACATGCTACCCACGCAGGAACAACTGAAGGAACGCATGGAACTGCTAAGAAAAGAAATGCAGGCTACGAAGCGACTGATGAACAAGAAATAAGTAGCGAAAGTTATTTCGTGAATCGGCTCAAAGGTAATCATTCTTTCTGAAAGAGCCAAATCTATTCATCTCTTTTTGTTTTGAGCTTGCTCAACGCTCTTGAACTAATTGCAGCATCTTTTTGTGGCACCTTCCATAAAAGTGCGTATTAGGCTACGTCCTTTTACTGATTTTTATGCGGATTATTCTTGTGTTTCGTTTTATTTTACTACCTTTACACACATAATTCATAACAGATAGATTACCTATGGCAAAGATTAATGTCCAGAATACGGAGATAACCATCGTTTCGCACAATGACGATGACTACATTTCGCTGACCGATATGGCTCGTAGTCAGTTGCAGGAGCACATCATCTTTCGTTGGCTCAGTCTGAAAAGCACGATTGAGTACCTTGGCGAATGGGAAATGCTCTACAATCCCAATTTTAATTGTACCGAATTCGGTACTTTTAGAAACATGGCGGGTAGCAATAACTTTGTCTTGTCAGTCAAGACTTGGATAGAAAAGACAGGTGCTATTGGTATTTTTTCCAAAGCCGGACGTTATGGTGGCACTTATGCCCATCGCGATATAGCCTACCACTTTGGAATGTGGATAAGCCCTAAATTCCAACTGCTATTGGTCAAGGAATACCAACGACTGAAAGCCGAGGAGCAAAAGATGTTGGGTTGGACAGCAAAAAGAGAGCTTTCCAAACTCAACTACCATATACATACCGATGCAATCAAGAGTCATCTAATACCTGAAAAAATCACCTCAGCACAGGCCAGTATCATCTATGCCGAAGAGGCTGATGTACTAAATGTAGCTATGTTTGGAATGACTGCCAAGCAATGGCGCGAGGCAAATCCTAACCTCAAAGGCAACATCCGAGATTATGCGACTATCAATGAATTGATATGCCTCTCAAACATGGAAAATATCAACGCTGTGTTAATCAACGAGGGTGTTCAACAAAGCGAGAGACTTATCAAACTCAATCAGATTGCCATTCAACAAATGCAAGTGCTAGAAGGAAATAGCAGTAGGAATCTTCTCAAGTGATAAACTCATCCTATTTATTAACAAATCCAATCCTCTTTTATAGCGAGTATATGATTTGTGCTTTAACCCATGAAGAGTGTGAATTAAAAAAATCACATATCTATCCCAAGTTTATTTGGGATTTCTTAAAAGACAAGGGGGGTAGTAGATTCCGTTCTGTAAATGCGCCAACGAAAGTAATGCAAGATGGAGAAAAAGATTATTTGCTGGGCAATCGTGCTGAACAGATGTTTTCATTGCGTGAGAAGTGGTTTGCAGAGCATATCTTTATGCCCTTT
>CADAAI010000055.1 GCA_902785925.1 uncultured Bacteroidales bacterium | reverse complement strand
TAAAGCCATCGTTCAACGTTCAGATAAGGATAATTATGGACCTAAGAACGTTACCACTCCAGCCACAGGCATCACTCTTTATCCAGTAGACCTCGATCCTGTAAGCAGTGAGATTCCTACCGCCATCAACACCGTTAATGTAAACGGCGAGGTGGTTGGCGTTGAGTATGTAAACAGCCTGGGTGTTGTTAGCAAGCGTCCATTTAGTGGCATGAACATTGTTGTGACACGCTACAGCAATGGCACTACTACATCAGTGAAGAAAATCTTCAAATAAGCGCATGCGGCAAGAGGAACGTGAATCTAGAAACGTGAATCGGCTGCGACACTAATCAATTAAAAGGGTCGCTCCCAGTTGCGGGGGCGACCCTTTGTTTTTTGGTTGGACGTTGTCAGACATTTGTCTGACGTGGTCGAGTCGGACTAAATCTTGTTCTTATTTCCTAGCAAGTGAAGAAGGAGAAGTGGACTTTGCCGTACACGCGTTGCTGGGTGAATTGTGGCAGGTGGCTGAAGTCGTTGGTTCGTGAGTGTTCCACGATCACTAGAGTGCCGGGCTGCACCATCTGGCTATTGAGGATGAGCTCGGGAATCTGTGGCAACTGAGGCAAATCATAGGGTGGGTCGGCAAAGATGAGGTCGAACTTGCGTGAGCAAGAGCCTATGAACTTGAAAACGTCGCCTTTTACCTGAATGAGGTTGTCGTCCTTGAGCAGTTGCTTGACCTTGCGGATGAAATTGTATTGCGTGGTGGCTTTCTCGACGCTAGTGACGCTTGCTGCACCACGTGAGAGGAGTTCGAAACTAATAGCTCCAGTGCCCGAGAAAAGGTCAAGAGCCGTCAAACCATCGAAGTCAACGAGGTTGTTGAGCACGTTGAATAGGTTCTCGCGCGCCATGTCGGTGGTGGGTCGCGCTGTGATGTTGGTTGGAACATCGAAGCGTCGTCGTCCATATTTTCCGCTAATGATTCTCATGTTTCTTGGTCATTAATCGTTGTTCGGTTTTCGTCTGGCACTGATAACTTTATAGTGCGAGAGTGATTAGGTTGAAGGGGAGGGTAGTGGCGTCTCGTCCAAGTTGCAGTGCTTGGGTTGGCAGCACCTCGGGCATGACGTAGGCAATCCACTGTCGCAACTGTTCGGCCAGCTGTGCTCGCAGTGCGTTGTCGCCAGTGAGCAATACCTTGTCGCGCTTGCTAGTCAGTTGGCAAGATTTCCACATGTTGAGGGCATAATAGGCGATATCCTCGATGGCACGGTATTGAAAGGTGTTTGCCATGTGCAGAGTGCCTTGTTTAATCACCACGATGTGGGCGTCATGGTCATAGATGGAGATGTGCATGCATGCTGTATCCTCGGCATAGGCCTTGATGCAATATCTACACAGGGGAGCCAGATGGTGAAGCAGAGTGGCACCTGAGAAAGTGCGTCTAAGAAATGGCAGTATGCCGCTTGGGATGTCGCATACGATTGCTGCGTCGCTGCCATCGATGTCGCATGTGAGCAGCTCGCCGTCGATTGTCGTGAATGAGGTGTCCATGATTTTCCTTGCCATGCCAGCCTCTATGAGTTCTTGGGGGATTAATTGAAAATGCTGAGAGTGGAGGGCGATAGTTGTGCTGGCGTAATCATCAAGAAGGAACGCGTTGTCGTAGACAGCGTTCTCCAGCGCCTGTCGGTAGTCGCCCAGACTGCTGTCGAGGGCTATCGTGCCAGTTTCTAATGGCTTATCGTTGCCATATAATAGGTAGTCGATGTGCTGACTTGTGATGTCGAGCACCATCGACCTGCTAAACTTATTGTCGTGAGTGTTGTCCATACTGACTGCAAAAGTAGCAATTTTTTTGGAAACACACAATCCTCACATATCAAGGGTCATTCCCTGCTGAACATCGCCACGAGAGGAGAGAAGGTGAGCAACATGGTTACAATGCCTGCTATAGTGAAATATAGAATGTCGCGCACGGTGATTACTGAGTTATCGTTGAAGAAGAACAGCCATATCCAATAGCCGATGCACAACAATGCGGCGGCAATGTAGAATATCCATGCAAAGTGCAGTGCCGAGTTGTTCTTCTTTATTGGCAACTTGTGAAGGACACGGTGCGTGAACCACTGATTGGGAGCGGCATCGTAGGCTTCCTTCTTGAGGATCTTACCTAATTCTATGTCTTTTTCATCTAGGGTAGTCATAATTATTCCTGTTTTAAAGTTCGAGCCATTTTTTCCTTTGCTCTATGAAGGTGGGATCTTAATGTGCTTTGATTTAAGCCAGTAATGGTGGCAATCTGCTTTACTGGCATGTCATCAATGTAGAATAATGTCACCACTGTTCGCTCTATATCACTGAGTTGTGCCATCGCAGTTTTTACATCCATTGAGATTTCGCTGGAGTCGATAGGAGTCGAAGATCTCTCGGGAACATTCTCAATATTGGTCGTAGTGTGCTCGCTGCGCTTGTAGCTGTAGAACTCGTTGTAGCCGATGCGGAAGAGCCAGGTGCCGAATCGTGACATTCCGCGGAAGCTTCGAATCTCAATGTAGGCTTTGACAAACGTTTCTTGAGCAAGATCGTCGCTGAGATACTCGTCGCCCAATGTGAGGTTCATGAAGAACCGCCTTAGCCGCGGCTGGTAGGCCTCGACAAGCATCCCAAATGCGTGCCTGTCGTCGGCAAGCACGCATCGGGAAATCAGCTTTAGTTCTTCTACTTTAGAGAGCACGGGGATAAGAATTAAGTGTTAAGTAACAAGGGAGAGGGGAAATGTTTGTTTCTTATATCGGTTGTTCGTTGTTTGTTATTCGTTCATAGAATTGAACTCGGGAGGAGTCTCGGGCATGGAAGGAACATCTTGCTGTTGTGGATTCCATTGCTGCCACTGTGGTTGCTCTTGCTGCGGTTGCTGTGTCCACTGTTGTGGTTGCTGCGTCCACTGCTGTTGTTGCCAGTAGTTTTTCATGCTCTGTTGCTCCTGGTAGGCGATGAAGAGCTTGCCCAGTCCAATGAAGATTACAATTACCATCAGTGCTGCAAGGGGTGTTACTCCCAGTATCCAGAAGAAGAACAATAGTCCTAATCCAACAGCAGTTGTCCTTAATCCGCTCTTGAACGGTGTCCAGTCGGTGATGTTGTTCAAGGGGTTATTGCTTTGGCCATAGTTGGGCATAGCAGCTGGCTGAGGGCCGTCGGCAGGCTGTGAGCCATTGGCAGGTTGCTGCATGGGTGGTACCTGAGTAACATACACATTAGTGGGCTGCTGTGGCATGGGTTTCGAACGCTTGCCAAAGAACTCGTCGGGCAATGGATAGCCAGCCTGGATAGCACGGTCCACAGTTTTGTATTTGCGGCGGCGGTGCAGGTAGTAGAACAGGAGCGACAAGGCTACAATCCACACTATTGATATAAAGAATCCGGTGCTGATGTCGCGTGCCAGATCCATTCCGTCTTGGGCAATATTATAGGTGGCGCTGTCCACTTCCATGTTGTTCAGGTCTTCACCATCCGCATTAATCGAAAATCCGTCTTCGCTAAACAGAGTATCATCGAGGTGATCTCTCACAATGCGGCTCAGGTCGCCAAATTTCACTTTTACGGTTTTGCCGTCCTTATCCTTGACGAAGACACCGTCGGTGTCAAATTTCATCTTCTTGGTTGAGCTAGCATCTTCATCGTTGGTTTCTTCAGCATTCTGCTCATTGGCCGCTTCGGTCAAAGCTGCTTGCTCATCAGTCTTCTGTTCGTTGGCTTTCTCCACAGCCTCGGTGGTTGTTTCCTTTGCTGGCACGGCCTTTTTAATTGGTCTTGCCTCGATGTTGACAAGAGCAATGAGTGCCACCAGCATTGTAATAATAATTCGTTTCATATCTTTAGAGGTTTTAGTGATCGTTGATTTCATGAATTCACGTCAAAATTAATTGTTTTTCATGCATTAGATGCAACAACGATGGCAAAATGTTGCAACAACTGTAATTTTTTTTGAAAAAAAAACTTCACACATATTTCTATCAATGTTAATGGGGTGTAAGTGGTTAATAGAAGTTGGATTATTGGTCATTTTGTTTTAACTTTGCAACTAGAAAGAGAAACACATTAACTTTAACACATTGAATTATGGGCTATATTCAAAAGAATTTGATGGAAGGAGAGAAGGTCGCTTATGAGGCCAGGCAGCACAGTATTATATATTCATGGCCAATTGTTCTGGCTCTAGTGTCGCTCTGTGCATTCTTCTTGCCAATTGACACTTGGATTAATGCATGCATCTGTGGAGTAGGATTGTTGATTGCACTATTTTGGGCTATATCAATATATGGTGGCAGACAATATGTTGTGACTACAAATCGATTAATATTCAAACGAGGCATCATAAACAGGAACTCTCATGAGCTGCTGTTGAAGAAATGCGAGGGAGTTCAAGTTGATCAGTCGATACCGGGTCGTATCTTTGATTATGGTACAGTTGTAGTGACGACAGGCGAGGTGACCAACCGTTACAAATATATCAGCCATCCGTTAAGGTTTACCACAAAGATTCACGAACAGATATCAAAGTTGAAAGACGTGTAAGAGGTCTAGAATGTATATTATAGAAAGAGCAACTTAGTGATATGAACCCCGAAAGTTAGACAAAAAACTTTCGGGGTTCATTATGTCAGAAAGAAAAAGAAAGAAACATGGTTACAATGAACGGCTGATGTATATG
>CADAAI010000054.1 GCA_902785925.1 uncultured Bacteroidales bacterium | reverse complement strand
ATAACCGATGCTACAAAAGTGTTACGAGGTATGGGTATTAGCTGTCGTTCAACAAATCTTATCATTGATGGCGGTAATATGGTGCCATGTGGATCATATATCGTGATGACAGATAAAGTATTTACTGAAAACAGGAGCAAGAAAGATGATTGGGAATTTAAAGCCTTGCTAGATTCCGAACTTGGTCATCCAGTTATAATTATTCCATGGACACCACATGAAGACGATGTTTATGGACATTCAGATGGTTTCATCAAATGGTGTGGAGATAATCGAATACTGATGGGTAATCATGGTGATTGCTATCCAGAAGAAGCTACATCCATCCGTCGGATTCTTGAAAGTTATGGTTTTGAAGTTACAGAAATTCGTTTCAAGGGCAAAGTTGATAAACCTTGTTATGATCTCAACTGGGCATATATCAACTTTCTGCAAGTTGGCAAAAACATCATAATGCCTAAATTCAACATTGAAGAAGATTCAATAGCTCAACAATACATTCAAGAAGCATTCCAAGATTGTAATATCCGTCAAATAGAAATGGCAGAAATTGCAAAAGAAGGTGGCGCTTTACATTGTATAAGTTGGAATGTGTATCTTCCAAAATAACATGTGAAAACGTAAATCACCACCTATGAGATATTTTTGTCCCTCGGCTATTTTTGACTATCTCGGGGGACAGATGGGGGACAAAACGGGCGAAAATCTGCAAATATCGAAGTTAAAAATCAAAAATCCGCAAAAATGGGCACAATTCTTAATGCTTGAAATAAAGCGAATTACGAGCTATATTTGCAGATAGTATGCTTTTCTTTGCATAAAATTACTTTCCCACGCAGAATTTACTTGCCGATGCAGAAGTGGGCGAAGATTTCACCGAGGATATCATCGGTGGAGATTTCGCCGGTAATTTCGCCCAGGTAGTGCATGCACTCGCGAATGTCCTGACTCACGAGATCGCCGCTGAGGCCAGTTGCGAGACCTTGGAGTGTGCGGTCGATTGCCTCACTGGCTCGCACGAGGGCGTGATAGTGGCGGGCATTAGTAACGATGACAGCATTCTCATCGGTGACTTGGGGTAGGGCAGCAGTCGTGATGATTTCCTGCTTGAGTTGGTCAACACCGGTGCCCTTGCGAGCTGAAATTTCGGCAATTTTAATATCAAGTCCCTTTAGTTTCTTGACGATAGCTTGTGTATCGCCTGAGTCAATCTTATTGACTACAGCTATCACAGCCTTGTCCTGGCAATGCTCTGCAATTTGTTTGTAGAAATCCTCAAGTTCGGCAATAGGGGCTGTGGCATCGACCACCCACAGTACGATGCGAGCCTCGTCCATCTTTTTGAACGAACGCTCGATTCCCATGCTCTCGATAACGTCGCTTGATTCACGGATACCGGCCGTGTCGATGAAACGAATCAATGCTCCTCCCATCACGATGGTATCCTCGATAACGTCGCGAGTGGTTCCCTTGATATCGCTCACTAGGGCGCGGTCATCGCCAAGCAAGGTGTTGAGAAGTGTAGATTTACCAGCATTGGTCGGCCCAACGATGGTCACAGGCAGACCGTTCTTGATGGCATTTCCAGCCTGATAGGAGCCCGCGAGCGAGTCAATTACCTTCTTTATCTCGGTTGCCAACGTGGTTAGGCGAGAACGGTCGGCAAAGGTGACGTCCTCCTCGCTGAAATCAAGCTCAAGTTCTATTAACGACACAAACTGCAACAGTTGTGAGCGCAGAGAGCTCAACTGACGGCTGAAGGCACCACGCATCTGGTTCATTGCCACATGGTGAGATGCCCGTGATTGCGAGGCTATAACATCGGCAATCGCTTCGGCCTGAGAGAGATCGAGTTTGCCATTGGCAAAAGCACGTTGTGTGAACTCGCCACCTGTTGCTGCACGGCAACCAGCATCGATAAGAGTACTTACAATTTGCTGTTGAATCCACATTGAGCCATGGCACGAGATTTCTACTACGTCTTCTCCCGTGAACGAATTGGGTGCACGGAATAGCGTGAGCACAGCTTCATCGAGGAGTTCGCCTTGTGAGTCGATAATGTGGCCCAGGTGAGCTGTGTGACTAGCCATTTCACATAATGACATACCTTGCCATCGCTGTTGCACGATGTCGAGAGCCTCATCTCCGCTCACCCTTATCACTGCTATACCTCCCATGCCGTGGGGTGTAGATACTGCGCAAATTGTGTCCATTATTTTAGTTTAGAGTTTTTAGTTCATAGTTCAAAGTTGAGCTCCTCTTCTCGTTTTTCATACTGAGTGCTCAGTTCCACTGGTCAAAGTTGTAGGAGCTTTCGATGGCATTCTCCACGTTGTCGGGTAGGGCGCTAAAGAAGTCGTGGCCAGTTATGCGTTCCACCTCGTCGACCGAGCATGAGTGGCGTTTTACACCACCACCTCCTTCATGGTTCTCATAAACAAAACCGATAGCACGGTTGCGGCTTGGGTCAAGCACAACCTTGAAGAAGCCAGCAGGCACTACAATGTCGTTGTTTTGCCCAATGCGTCGGTTATTGCCGTTGAAGATAGGTCCGGTGGCGACAATGATTTTACCATAACGCTTAGCCCAATCATGTACCTTTAGTTCCAGTTTGTTCCAGCTGCCACCATTGAGGTCATGGTCCTGAGGACAGATGTTGGTCATCAAAAAGCAGTCCTGCATAGACTGTGAACTCCATCGCATGTCGTTGGCAGGCGCCATGTGTCCGCGGTCAAATCCGCTACCACGGTAATCATACCACTCGGGGCAACCTTTTACTGATGGGTCGGCATAGAACTTATAGTTTCGACGGTGTTGTGCGTTTGGACCGTTTGTTATATCAATCATATCGCTTGTGAGCACATAACTCACGCAATTTGGTACCCTGTAGGAATAGTTGAAGTTTACCGTCATTGCCGTGTACTGCTTGGTCACATTACTATATCGAGCATTGATGCGTACTTGTGTGAGGTTAGAACTCACTTGTTTGGTGTTTTGTGCTCCATTGCTTCGGTTGTTCTTAAACCAGTTTCTCGAAGTCTCGTCTTGGATGAGACTTGGTTGCTGAATGACACGCTCAAAATCGTATCGATTCTTGTTCCGTTTTTTCTTCTTGGCGTCGGTGTAGAACGAAACCGCTAGCACCGTAGCAATAGCCAAGATGCATATCAACCCAAATTTCCCTAATCTCTTCATCATTTCAAAAAACCAATTTAGTTAAACATGTTCCTGCTAGATAAACACAAAAAACATGCCAAACGTTATCGGTTGAGCCATTGGTTGAGATTACATGTTGCCTCGATGCGATTTTCTATCTCGTCGGGCAAGGCATTGAAGAAGTTCATGCCTGTGCGTTTTTCCACCTCGTCGACGCTCACCGCATAGCTCTGCATAGTACCTCCGCAAGAGCGATTGGGGCAAATGAATGCAATCGCCTTTTTGGGGGTGGTGTTAGGCGATAGTATCACCTTGAAAAACGCTTCGGGAACAGCGATGTCAATGTCTTGACCTATAGTTTCTTGATTTTTGCCCATAATAGGCCCAGTGACAACGATGAGCGACTTGTCACGACGTGCCCACTCGCGCACCTTAATCTCGATATCGTTCCACATACCGGCGTTGAGAGCAGCATCTTGCGGGCATACATTTGTAAGGTAGAATGTCTCATTCATCGCTTGTTCATCCCATTTCATGTCGCCAGCAGGTGCCATGTGGCCTCGGTCATAGCCAGAGTCGCGGTAGTCCCACCAATTAGGGCATCCTGCCACGCTTTCGTCGCGCTCAAAGTTACCACTACGGTCGCGCTTACCTCGTGCCTCATTAGCCGTGATTTCATAGGTTACACAGTTGGGAATGTGCAAGTCCTTGTTGAAGTGAGCAGTGTAGCCCTTATACTTTACCACCTTGTCGCTCAATCCGCGAGGAAACAAAACGCTCTCATAGTTAAGAGCAGCGTCATTGTCGAACGTAGTACTGGTGTTATCATCAGGAAACACCACAAGTGATTGTTCGTCGCTTTGTTGCTCGGTGGGCTGGTTATCGCTTTTTTTGGCATAGAAAACAGCTAGCAGGGTAACCACAGCCAGCCAAGCTGCCCATTGCGTCCAGCGCTTAAGTTTGTTCTTCTCAATCATTTTTATAATATAGAACGAATGATTTGCAAAGATAGTAAAAATAATTCATAATTCATGATGCACAATGCACAATTTGGGCTAACGCCGCGGTGCATTTTCAGTGGAGAGGGGAGAGAGAAGACGGGAGAGAGGGCTGCGCGAGGTAGTTCGTTTGAGATCGGGAATATGGGTTTTGGATTGTAAGTGGGGATTTTGGGAAAGTGGGAAAAGTGGGACACTTTTGAAAAAAAATTTTTTTGAGTTTGAGGGTTTGTGGTCATAATGGGTAAATTTGTTTTAGATGTTAAGGAATGGAGAATGGATTGCTTAATGTTTGGTGGCGGGTGGGACAGTTCGCGCAAAAAATGCGTGGTTACGGATTGTAAGTTGGAGAAACACAAATTACCATTAATTGACCATAAATTATCAAAAACGGTGGAATCGATGGAATCACTGGAATCACTAGAATCAGTTGACTCACCTGACTCACTTGACTCACTTGACTCAGTTGACTCGGTTTTTGCCACTCCTGCGGAGTGGAAATTGGAGCGCTACGCGCTAAAATTATTGTGGTGCTTCGCACTAAAATTTGGTTACGGATTGTAAGTGCGTGGGTGGTTTTCTCAGACTATTACGGACAAAAAGAAATGTTTTCATTGGATGCTGGATACTAAGCCATGCGGCTTGTGGTTATTAATGACAATTGCTATTGGGTGCTGCGC
>CADAAI010000053.1 GCA_902785925.1 uncultured Bacteroidales bacterium | reverse complement strand
TGCCGATTGCGAGGAGCAATGTTCGGGATGTAGCTCAGTCCGGTTAGAGTACGCGTCTGGGGGGCGTGGGGTCGCTAGTTCGAATCTAGTCATCCCGACCACTAATAGCCTAAGTGGTTGCAGCGCAACCACTTGGGCTATTTCAAAAATAGCCATCGGGACAAATACGTGCCAAGGCGACATATTGTTTAACCGAGCATTTCCACAAGAAATGTTCAAAAAAATGTGTCCTTCAACACAACAACAAGAAGTTTTTTCGGTACGTAATACCGATTTCGTAAAGCAATATACCATGCCGGTCCTTCGCGAAGGAGCGGTATGGTATATTGAGTTTTATGCCTTTGACCCAGCCATTAGCAGGCTGCGTCGAAAGCGCATCAAAATCAATCGCATCAAAGGCGTAGCGAAAAAACGAGCCTACGCAAGAGACGTTATGCGAAGAATCACACAACAACTCTCGGAAGGCTGGAATCCTTGGATTGAGAAGGATTGCAGTAATCTAATGACCATCGCTGAAGTGATGGCGAGCTATGAAGCCTATGTCGACAAGATGTATAACGGTGGAAACTACAGGAAGCAAACCTATGCCAGCTACAAAAGCTACATCAATAACCTTCAGGACTACATCAATAAACACGCACCGATATACTATCTGTATCAGCTCGACAAGTCTTACATAACTCGTTTTCTAGATCACATTTTTATTGAAAGAGACAATGGTGCCAGGACGAGAAACAATTACCTCTCGTGGCTTGCCGTTTTCTGTGGATGGTGTGTTGACCACAACTATCTCCAGTACCGTCCAACGGACGGCATCGCCTTCATCGACAAACGGCACATCAAGAAACAGAGGCAAATAATTCCTTTGCCCGTAGTAAAGAAAATCCATGAATGGCTTAGCGCACATGACCCGCATATGCTCCTAGCGTGCCAACTGTTATATAATTGCTTCATTCGCCCGGTCGAAATGACCAGGCTGAAGATAAACATGATCAACATAAAAGAAAGCACTATCACCATCCCTGCCGATGCCAGCAAGAATCACGAAACAATGGTCGTTACACTCCCAAAGAAGGTAATCACTACCGCCCGAAACCTCGGCATCTTCGAGCACGAGGGTTCGTGCTACGTGTTTTCCTCTCGTTTGCGCCCCGGCATGAAGATGATAGACACCGTTGTATTTAGGCACCACTGGGAGGATATGCGCAACGCTCTTGGCATTAAAAAGGAATATCAATTCTACTCACTTAAGGACACCGGCATAACCGAAATGCTAGAAAAGAAAATGGCGAGCATTGCAGTTAGAGATCAAGCACGGCACAGTTCTCTTGCAATAACGGAGCTTTACACCAAACACCTTGAAAAAGCGAATCCTGATGTGGTGAACTGGGAGGGAAGTCTTTAAATTATTGAAGCCCCACCCCTAACCCCAATGGGTGTGAAACAAGTGGCACAATAAAATCGCTTCACGTTGTCGGCTTATAGAGCTGCAGAAAGTTGCTTATGCTGCCACGCAACCCCACGCATCGAGTCAGAACAGTTTCCTGTTGGTTACGTTGCTCCACTCAAGTATCAGAGAGTTTTTCATTTTGCTTTTTGACGGGGATGCGGTGGGAAGCATCCGGCTTGCGCTATTTCCTTGCGTGTTTGGCTCGCCAGTTGCACCGACACCCGGGCAAGCTCGGGTATCGGCGCACTTGGCTTTCCACCAAACACGGAAATGTATCCAGCCCAATGCGCATATAATCCCATCGCAACCCCTAAAGGCTACATTTCACACACTCTGCTTCTATCGTTACGCACTACACTTACATGAATCTTTTCTGATCCATGCTTTTGACACGTCAAAGGGGAGGTGGCAGCGCAACACTCCACATCTCTACGCTGACAACATTCCGCTCATCACGCGCCACCACTATCACACCCATTGCCTCAACCCCTTTGCAAGCAAAGGAGAGAGGAATAAGCAAAGCTTATCAATCTTATTAACCTTTTCTGCTGCCTGACCTGCGAGAATGATATGTGATGATGCATGGTGTTGTTAGATGTTATCATTGCCACGCCGTCGCTGCTGTATAACTATTTTACACTACAAAGTTAGTGCGAGCCGCTCACTGCAAGGACCAGGTCGGGTCTGCTCGACAAAAATCTAAAAAATTTGACGCACGCATAAAATTTTTCAAGCCGCGGGCGATAGATTTTTCTCGGCAGATCCTTGCATTCATTCGCTTCCCTCGCCCCACTTTTGTTGCAGTGTAAAAAGATTATACGCGACAACGTAGACAATGATTATTAACATCTAAATTCACAACACTATGTCATCATCTATTAACATATCATTTAATTTCTCGCCAGTCAAGGCTGCAGATAAGGTAAGTAAAAAAGATTACCGCTCCTCCGCATCCAATAATTATTCCGCCGACTTGGTGGACCTTGACAACGAAGTATGCACAATCGAAATCGAGGCACGCAATGAAAACGAGGCAAGCGAAAAGGCTGAAAATATCGCCTTTGAGATGGGCCTGCAAGTTAGTTACATCAACATTTACAAAATTTTCTAAATAACATTATTCACATTTAAATTTTACAACTATGGCAAATTTAGTTTTAGCATCCAAGAGAGTAACAAAAAGTGGTCGTAACATGTGGCACGTTTACGCACGAGTAGAAAACACCGAGAACGGCACCCAAGACAAGAACAACGGCAAGCAAGACGAGTTTTGGTTTCCTGTCGAGAAGTCTGTAAAAGCTTTGCGCTATGCATTCATTTTGCGCAAAAAACACAACGCCATCATACCAAAGGCAATCTATAGCAACTTGATGGCCGAGGTCAAGACAAGCAATCCCGAAGAGGTGCCAAGCACCGAGCAAGACACCGAGAGCGCACCCAAGAAGAAAGGCACACGCAAGCGCACCGCCAAGAAAGAGGACACTAACACCGAGAACAAATAACATTATTTTCTAACAAGGTGGGCGAGTAATCGCCCACCACAAAAACTAATCATTATGGATTTATCACAAGATTACAAGGTGGGCAATTTGATTTATTGCTATGACTGGGACTGTGAAGGCGCAATTTACATGCGCAACGCAAAGACAGTGGAACGCTACCAGGAGCTAACCGAGAAGCACCCAAACTCAGAAGATTATGGCATTTTTTGGGCATTCAGCAACAAACAATTTGATGAAGGTTACAAGCTGCTTGTTAAAAGAGGCTTCATTAAGGATGGCGAGAAGGTTAAACGAGTAAGCGCAATATCTGGGATGTTTGGCGCAAGCACCAAACATATAGAAAGTTTTTTTGCCTTCTATGCTGACAAGGACAAATTGATAGCTGCTGAATGCGACCCACAAGAAGTATATTTTTATGAGTGCAACAATCACGAATACATGTACGACTGGGACGGAGACGCAGAACCATTACATATCATTTATAGAATTTGGGGCAGAGAGATTGCAGAGAAAATCCACAGAGTAAGGCCCAATCTAACACTTGACGAAATTATTAAGCGATAACAAAAGGCTCGATTTCTCGAGCCTTTTGTATGCACCGAAACCGACCACACCAACTTTGTTGCTGATGTGGTCGGTGATATTATTAGAGCAGATCCCCAAAAAACAAAAACATATGTACACTAAAATTCAGTATCGAGCGGTATTCAACCGCGCCCATCGCCTTGACAAGCACGGCAAGGCGCTTATTCAAATCGAGATGCTGCAGCATGGCAGCCGCATCTATTTCACCACGCACATCCACATCGAGCCCAAACAATGGAACCAGGGAGTGGTTGTGGATCACCCCATGGCCGATGAATACAACTTTGTGATTAATGACTACAAGTCTCGTCTCGAGAGGATAGAGATTGACTACATCAAGCGTGGCATCTACCCGTCGCTCGACACTATGCGGCGAGCGATCCGTGAAGCTGCTGCGCCATCATCCACCTTCATCGACTTCGCGCGCTCCATCGTCACGGCCTCGGAGCGCAAAACTCGCACGATTGCGGGATACGAGACTCTGTTCAATAACCTTGAGAAGTTTCGCCACGGCGTGCTCCTCACGGACATAGACTATGATTTCATCAATCGCTATGACCGATGGATGCACCTTAGCGGTATCGCACACAACACCCGTGTAGGGCGATTGCGCCAGGTCAAAGCAATTCTCAACGAGGCGCACAAGCGCGATATCATCGCCAAGAATCCCTTTGACCTTTTCAAGATCCCGCCCATGAACAGCAAGAAAGGCTTCCTCACAACCAAGCAACTCAACAAGATTGAGAGCCTGGTTGTGAGCGGACCGGCTGCCACCGTCCGCGATGCCTTTCTTTTTTGTTGCTACACTGGGCTTCGCTTCAGCGACCTCATTACCCTCAAGAGTAGCGAGATCGCAAAGGGCTGGATCACGAAGAAGATGGTCAAGACCAACTTCACCGTAGAGATACCAGCAAGCGAGGTCTTCGACGGCAAGGCCATCGCAATCATCGAGGGATACGGAAGTATTGAACGCCTCACTCGCAAGCTCGGCACAAATGCTACCGTAAATAAAAATCTTAAGGAGGTCTTCAGAATGGCAAAGATTGAAGGCAACTTCACTTTTCACACATCGAGGCACACATTCGCTACGCTCATGCTCCAGATGGGAATGCCTATCACTTCTGTTCAGAAGATGCTCGGGCACCAGAAGTTGGCCACCACTCAAATCTACGGAGAAGTTGACAAGAGGACTATCGCCAGCGACATTAAAAAAGTTCTGCGAAAGTCTCGCAAGAGTAAAGGCAGCAACGACTTGCAAAAGTAACCAGTTGATAAAGTTTGGGAACAAGTATTTAGAGCAGCCCTAAAACGAGGCGCAACCACCTTATTTTAAGATGGTTGCGCACTCTCTTTATTAGTGAGCTCTTAGAATTGATGCCATATTGATTGCATCCTATGGCACATCAATGGCATCATCAGCCATTTTTCTTGCCATTTTTTGGCTCTTTTTCTGCTGTCACATCGATGCCGATAGCAGCATAAAACTCACGATAACTTTCTTCGGTGTAGGCTTGATCCTCATAGTTTTCGATGTTGTCATCGCTACCGAGGTCAATAGCCTCACCCATAATCTTTTGGTCGCTCTTGCGAACAATGAAGCAGCCTTCGTCTGCTGCATATCTTCTGTTGTCAGTAGTTAACATAAAGCACTTACAATTATAGGGTTAGACATCAACTGAGGTGCTATTCTCATTCTGATAAACGGTTCTGAAGGCATCACCAACAGAATTATGACTAATGGTCTTAGTGTTGTTGCTGTTGTTTACACCGAGAGCAATAAGGAAGTTCTGCAAATATGCACTCGAACTTGTTGTCTTATTGCTTGTTATGGTAATCTTTTGATTGCCATTCTCGATGACAACATAGCGCATATAGTCCTTCGAGACAGTGATATTCTGAACGCCATCACCTACGCTGCACTTCTCAGCGTTGTTCCCAAAGGTGTTAGCAAAGAAGCTGTTCCCAAAGGTGTTTGATTGAAACATGTTCCCAAAGGTATTATTATAGCAATTG
>CADAAI010000052.1 GCA_902785925.1 uncultured Bacteroidales bacterium | reverse complement strand
GGTTAAAAGGAATGAGCCCGATACAATACCGGACTCATTACTATAAGAATTTAAATAATTAACGTCTAATTTAACGTCCAACTTTTGGGGGGCACTTCAGTCATGCATGACATACCCTCTTTTGTGCTTTATACACAAATAACGAGTGGCGGCAATTCTTATGGATTGCCGCCACTCGAAATGTGCTGTGTTATTAGTCGAGTTTGTGGATAATCAAGCCCGAGCGCAATTTAGGCTCAAACCAAGTAGCCTTGGGAGGCATGATGTTGCCACTGTCGGCGATGTTGATGATTTGGCGCATGGTAACTGGATAGAGAGCCAAAGCCATCTTCATCTCACCGCTGTCGACACGCTTCTTGAGTTCGCCAAGACCGCGAATGCCACCAACGAAGTCGATGCGCTTGTCGGTGCGCAGGTCCATGATACCCAGTATGTCGCGCAGAATGTAGTCACTTGAAATCTTCACGTCGAGCACGCCAATTGGGTCGTTGTCATCGTAGGTGCCTTCCTTGGCAGTCAGCGAGTACCACTTGCCCTCAAGATAGAGCGAGAAGTTGTGCAGCTTAGCTGGACGATATTCTTGCTCACCCTTGCACTCGATGTCGAAATGCTCGCCAACCTTAGCAAGGAACTCCTCGGGTGTGTTGCCGTTGAGGTCCATAACCACGCGGTTGTAGTCCATCACCTTAAGGTGTGACTCGGGGAAGCAAACTGCCAGGAGGTAGTTATACTCCTCTTTGCCGGTGTGGTTGGGGTCGGCCTGTGCCTTCTCCTCACCAATGTGAGCAGCGGCAGCTGTACGGTGGTGACCGTCGGCGATGTAGAGGTAAGGAATCTTCTCGAACTCCTTGGTGATTTGCTCATTAATAGCATCGTCGGTGATGCACCAGAAGGTGTGACCAATGCCATCCTCGCTAACGAAATCATACTCGGGTTCGCCCTTTGCAACCTGTGCAATGATTGCTTCGAGAGGCTCGTTGGTTGGGAACGAGAGGAATACTGGCTCAACATTAGCGTTGTTAACGCGAATGTGTTTCATGCGGTCCTCTTCCTTCTCACGACGAGTGAGCTCGTGCTTCTTGATGCGTCCTTCAATGTAGTCCATGTAGTTGGCAGCAACTACAATACCATATTGAGTGCGTCCGTCCATAGTCTGTGCATAGATGTAGTACATTTCCTTGGGGTCCTGTACCAGCCATCCGTTGGCCTGGAACTTCTTGAAGTTCTCAACTGCCTTGTCATAGACTTGAGGGTCGTGCTCGGTAGTGCCGTCGTTGAAGTCGATTTCGGGCTTGATGATGTGATAGAGCGACATTTCATTGTCACCAGCTTCGGCTCTTGCCTCTTCACTTGATAACACGTCATAAGGCTTAGAAGCCACTTTCTCTACTAACTCTTTTGGGGGACGAAGTCCCTTGAAAGGTTTTACATTTGCCATAATTTCTTAAATGCTTTGTTTTTAAGTTAATTGTTTGAATAAAAGAAAGTTATTTAACTATTGATTCGTTGCTTTTTTAGCTTCACGTTGTAGGCGCTTGATGCGTCGGGCGCAGTCGTTACAAATGCCGTAGACGGTGAGGTTGTAGTAGCTCGCTGTGAATGCGGGAAACCTGAGCGCATTCATGTAGGCCATGAAATTCTGGTCCTTGACAAGCTTTACCTTTCCGCACTCCTGACACAGCAGGTGAATGTGACGCACGTTGTCGACTCGTTCAAATGCTACTGCATTAGTTCCAGTGCTCAACCGTCTGAGGATGTCGGCTTCGACGAGCAGATCCATGGTATAATATAATGTGGCCTGGCTCACCCGGAAATGCCCATTGTCCATCGTCTGCTTGAGGTCGTCGACGGTGAACTGTTTGCGAAAAGCCAGCACGTGATTCAGAATCTCATACCTCTCGGGTGTGCGTCGTTTGCCTCTTTCCTTGAGGTAGCTGTTAAACTTCTCAACGATGGCGTCGTCGCTCAGGGGTTCGTTCACCTTTTTGTTAAGCATAGCCTGCGTGAGTGTACAGTGGGCTAGTAGTTAGAACATTTTCTCTGGATAAATGCCCTGACGGTGCAGCTCGGCAAACTTTTCAACTACTGCAGGACGGTCCTCACTGTAAGTCACACCAAACCACTTGGAGTCGGTGCGAAGCACTTCAACAGTCGATTGTCCGCTCTCGACGAGCTCGCTCACCACAATAGGGATGAAGAACTCGCTCTTAGGTACATTGATGCTTTGGTTGAGGAAATTTATGAACGATTTCTCGCTATGCTCGAAGTAGTCAGGGGTAAAGCCCCAGAAGTTCATCGACACTGGAGTGGTTGGCTCGAGCTTCTCAACGAGATCGCCCTCGGTGAAGATGATGTCGTGGTTCTCGTCGTAGCCAATCTTGGTGCGCTCCACCACGCTCTTGAGCAGTCCGTTTTCGGTCTCGCACACACCGCGCGACACTGTGCCGCTTTCACTCATGGTGTTACCCACGTTGAAGCCCACCATGAAGTACTTGTCGTGGGAATCGTCGGGCAGGTCGCTAAGGGCCTTGGCAAGCACTTCGAAAGAGTTGCGGCCGTAGAAGTCGTCACTGTTGATAACGGCAAATGGCTCTTTAATTACATCCTTGCCCATGAGCACGGCATGATTGGTGCCCCATGGCTTGGTGCGGTCTTCAGGGCAGGTGAATCCCTCGGGGAGGTCATTAATTGACTGGAAGACTACCTCGGTGGAAATTTTGCTCTCATATTTCGACAGGATTTTGTCACGGAACTCCTGCTCAAAATCTTTGCGAATAACAAACACAACTTTGCCAAATCCACTGTGGATGGCATCGTAGATTGAATAGTCCATAATGGTCTCGCCATGAGGGCCCAGGCCATCGAGCTGCTTGAGACCTCCGTAACGGCTTCCCATTCCTGCAGCAAGAACAAATAATGTTGGTTTCATATAATTTCAGAAGTCAGATTTTTAAATATTAGATGCGGCGTGCGCCGTCGCTGATGATTACCTCATAAACTTTTGGCTCGTGGCCATATTTTTCATTGAATTTTTCGCAGGCAGTGGCGATAAACTTGTCGTAAAGTTCATCTTTCACTAGGTTGATGGTGCAGCCGCCAAAGCCGCCACCCATGATGCGCGAACCGGTAACGCCACACTCGCGGGCGATGTCGTTCAAGTAGTCAAGCTCAACGCAGCTCACCTCGTAATCTTTGCTAAGGCCGTTGTGAGTCTCATACATGCAACGTCCCACAGTCTCGAAATCGCCACGCTCTAGTGCGTCGCACACGTCGAGCACGCGCTGCTTCTCGCCGATCACATATACTGCACGCTTGTAGTCCTCATCGCTAATCTTGTCGCGGTTGGCCTCAAGCATCTCCATCGATGCGTCGCGCAGAGTTTCAACGCCTAGTGTGGCAGCCACGCGCTCGCACGATTCACGACGCTTGTTGTAAGGTGAGTCAACAAGTTCGTGCTTAACTCTTGAGTCGATGAGTACGAGTTTGTATCCCTTGGCGTCAAATGGATAATACTGATGCTCAAGCGAGCGGCAGTCTAGACGCATGAGGTGGTCTTTCTTTCCGAATACCGAGGCAAACTGGTCCATGATACCGCAGTTCACACCGCAGTAGTTGTGCTCGGTTGACTGACCAATCTTTGCAAGTTCAAATTTGTCAATCTTGTTGTCGTTGAACATGTCGTTAAGTGCGAAGGCAAAGCATGATTCAAGAGCTGCCGATGACGACAGACCTGCGCCCAGAGGCACATTGCCGGCAAACACAGCGTCAAAGCCCTTTACTGTTCCGCCACGCTTAATGGTCTCGCGACAAACTCCAAAGACATAACATGCCCATTGCTCAGCAGGCTTGTCCTCCTCATTGAGGCCAAACTCGGTGTAAGCGTCAAGATCGGCACTATAAACGCGCACCTTATCAGTACCGTTCTCTTTGATACCAGCCATGATACATTTGTCGATTGCACCGGGGAACACAAATCCACCGTTGTAGTCGGTGTGCTCTCCAATAAGGTTAATACGTCCAGCCGATGCATACATCACTGGTTCCTCGCCGAAGCGTTCCTTGAATAATGCGATGATTTTCTCTTTCATTTGTGATATAGTTTTTGGTGTTTTTACTCTTTGTTTGCAAAGATTGCACGAAGATACAACTTTATTCTCAAACAAGAGCAATGTTTCCCAAAATTTCAACAAAATTAAGTATTAGGAAAGTAAAAATTCTTTAAATTGATTATTAATTTATATATTTGCAACGAAGAAAACTAATACATAAAAAATTATATTATTATGAAAAAATTATTTCTATCCTTACTATTAATCGCCTCATGGCTCAGTTGCTATGCTCTTAAGGGCGACGTGAACGGTGACGGATTTGTAACGGCGGCCGACGTGACGGCGCTGTACAACTATCTGCTCAACAACGACACCAGCAGCCTTGTGAACGGCGATGTGAACAACGACGGATTTGTTACGTCGGGCGACGTAACCTATGTGTATAACATCCTGCTCAATGGTCCCGTACCCGAGACCACCGAATACACCGTCAATGGCGTGACATTTTGTATGGTGGAGGTGAAGGGCGGCACCTTCATGATGGGAGCCATGGATGGTGATGAGAATGCTCTGGAAGATGAATTCCCTGTTCATCAAGTTACATTATCCAACTTCTACATAGGACAGACCGAGGTGACCCAAGAGTTGTGGGAGGCTGTGATGGGCAGCAATCCAAGCCAAAATGTGGGCAACAATCTGCCTGTGGATTATGTAAGCTGGAATGAGTGCCAAGAGTTTATCACAATGCTCAATGCTATGACAGGGCGCAACTTCCGCTTACCAACTGAGTCAGAGTGGGAATTTGCTGCTCGTGGTGGCAACTTGAGCAAGGGATATCTTTACTCAGGCAGCAACAATGTAGACGAGGTGGCATGGCACACCAACAATTCGGGCAGGGCATCACAACCAGTGGGAACTAAAGCCCCTAATGAGCTGGGCATCTACGACATGAGTGGCAATGTCCAAGAGCTATGCTATGACTGGTATGCCGACCAATATCCTTCCGAACCACAAACTAACCCTATAGGTCCTGAAACTGGTATTGCCCGCATCACTCGTGGCGGATGCTGGGCATGGTACACTACCGATTACTGCCGTGTCACCTTCCGTGACAATGCATTGGTAGATGAGCACAAATCTTACATCGGCTTGCGTCTTGCCGAATGACTTATAACCAAGAAGGTGTTCTTGGTTAATGGTACAGTATTCAACATGATAATGCTTGACGGCGGCATCCAGAATAAACAACAATGAAATACCTGAAATTGCCCAATGACAAGGTGCGTCGACTAACGTTCTACCTTGCCGTGGAAGAATATGCGGCTCAGATACTCAAATAAGTTGCCATGCTGTTTTCTTATGGATACAATAAAAAATGAGACTGAGAGTAATCCCAGTCTCATCTTCTTGTTCAGTCGTCATCAATTGCTGCCCAGCATGATGGTGTAAACCGCGGTGATGTCGGCAGCGTTGATGATGCCGTCACTGGTTTGGTCGCCGTTGGTGATGTTGCTGCTGTCGTTGTTGAGCATGTAGTCATAGAGTGCGGTGATGTCGGCGGCAGTCACAGTGCCGTCGCCGTTCACGTCACCAGGAACACTGGCACTGCTAAACAAGTCGATGTTCACATGATTCTGCGACGTGTTGATTGACAGATAGCCATAACTTGGCTCTATCGTGCTATAAGGGCTCACTTCGTTGCCAGTGTCATAATCA
>CADAAI010000051.1 GCA_902785925.1 uncultured Bacteroidales bacterium | reverse complement strand
TACATCAGCCGTTCATTGTAACCATGTTTCTTTCTTTTTCTTTCTGACATAATGAACCCCGAAAGTTTTTTGTCTAACTTTCGGGGTTCATATCAAAACGCATTTTTCGCTCTTTTTAATCAGCTTTCAAATTTAGTTATTCAGATACCAGTTGTAAAGTGCAGGAACTCCATCTTCTATCTCCATGGTGTGACGCCAACCTAGGGAGTGAAGCTTTGAAACATCGGTGAGTTTGCGCAAGGTGCCATCAGGCTTAGTGCTGTCCCACTTGATGGTGCCATTATATGCAACTGTGGCTTGCACAAGTTCAGCCAGTTGCTTGATAGTAATTTCC
This sequence comes from uncultured Bacteroidales bacterium, assembly GCA_902785925.1. Lineage (GTDB taxonomy): Bacteria > Bacteroidota > Bacteroidia > Bacteroidales > Muribaculaceae > Sodaliphilus. Next base: position 6,083 of record CADAAI010000051.1, on the reverse strand, counting down.
TTGCCACTACCAATGTTGATGTGGCAGTTGCGCACATCGGGGTCGGTGCCACGCACGTCATCAAAGTTAATGTGCTCGAGACAGTAAACGCTTGCATCAGCCATATCCTCACTCCACAAGAACTCACGGATGGGAGCTCCAGTGCCCCACAAATTAAGGCTCTCGCTTGTTATTCCATAACGCTCAAGAAGAGCAATGATTTCGCCTTGTGAAGCCTTGCCGTCAATGCCTTCAACAGGGCGACGGTCGAGGTCGGCACGCAGAGCGTCCCAATTACCCTCGTAAAGCATCTTTGCTAGATGCATTTTTCGAATCATCGCAGGCATAACATGACTTGTCTCAAGGTTGAAATTATCGTTGGGACCATAAAGATTGGTAGGCATCACAGCTATATAGTTAGTACCATATTGCAGGTTGAAGCTCTCGCACATCTTCAGTCCAGCAATCTTGGCTATTGCATAGGGCTCATTGGTATACTCCAGCGGTGCAGTGAGTAAAGCAGTCTCGGGAATGGGTTGAGGAGCCTCGCGTGGATAGATGCATGTGCTACCCAGGAAAAGCAACTTCTTCACACCATGTCGCCAGCTCTCCCCTATCACGTTCTGCTGAATCTGCAGATTCTGATAGATGAAGTCGGCACGATAGTTTAGGTTTGCCATGATACCGCCCACATGAGCAGCAGCAAGCACAACAAACTCAGGCTGTTCATCATCGAAGAACTTCTTGACCGCAACGGCATCCATAAGGTCAAGTCCCTTGTGGGTGCGGCCAATTAGATTAGTATATCCCTTGCGTTCAAGGTTTTTCCAAATTGCCGAGCCCACGAGTCCGCGATGCCCAGCAACATATATTTTAGAGTTTTTCTCCATATTTTCAAAGGGATAAAAAGGAATAAAAGGAGCAAAACAAACCTCTTATTCCCTAGTTTCAATTATGCATTATGAATATAATTAAAGATGGTAGACCTTGCGAATGTGCTGCAGGTCGTGATCAACCATGAGTTTCACGAGCTGGTCGAAAGTTGTCTTGCGGGGATTCCAACCTAGTTGGGTCTTTGCCTTGGTAGGATTACCAAGCAATTGGTCAACTTCGGCAGGACGGAAGTATTTCTTGTCGACCTCGACAATCACTTTTCCTGTAGCCTTGTCGATGCCCTTTTCGTCGAGACCCTCGCCTTGCCACTCAAGCTCGATACCGGCATAGTGGAACGCCAATGTGCAGAACTCGCGCACCGAGTGAAACTCACCTGTTGCAATCACAAAATCATCGGGCTCAGGCTGCTGCATGATGAGCCACATGCACTCCACATAGTCACGAGCATAGCCCCAGTCGCGCTTAGCATTAAGATTGCCAAGGTAAAGTTTCTCCTGAAGACCGTTGACAATGCGCGCTACCGCAAATGTTATCTTGCGAGTCACGAAGTTCTCGCCACGTCGCTCACTCTCGTGGTTGAAGAGGATGCCATTGGCGGTGTACATTCCATAACTCTCGCGGTAGTTCTTCATAATCCAGTAGCTATAGAGCTTGGCAACGGCATAGGGGCTGCGAGGGTAAAATGGTGTGGTCTCGCTTTGAGGCACTTCCTGTACCTTGCCATAAAGTTCGCTTGTGCTCGCCTGGTAGATTTTGGTAACCTTCTCACGATTGGTAATGCGTACTGCTTCAAGAAGTCGCAAGGTGCCCACGGCGTCGGCCTCGGCAGTGTATTCAGGAACGTCGAACGATACCTTCACATGGCTTTGTGCGGCAAGGTTGTAAATTTCGTCGGGCTTGATGGTCTCGATGAGGCGAATGAGCGAACTTGAGTCGGTCATATCGCCATAGTGCAGATTGATGAGACGCTGCTGACGCATGTCGCGCACCCACTCGTCGAGATACAGGTGCTCTATGCGACCTGTATTGAAAGAACTGCTGCGACGAATGATACCGTGCACTTCATAGCCCTTTTCAAGGAGCAATTCAGCCAAATAACTGCCGTCCTGACCAGTAATGCCAGTTATTAACGCTACCTTTTGATTATTTTCGTTCATTTTACCCTAGTTTTTGTTTTAACCTACAAAGGTACATACATTTTTTGGAAAGTCAACAATGAATGAGTGTATTATTTCTCCTTAGGCAGTTTCTCAAGCAATGACGGATGAATTGAGGTAGTGACAATTGCAACCAATCCCTGAACGCTCACAACCACACGGCTGTCGCCCTTCACACGCTTTAGAATACCCTCGGCACCCTCGAACGGGCCACCAAGAATCCTTACACGGTCACCACGCGTAAACTGACCAGGTTTGGGAGTTATATATTCCAATTGCTCGTCGTAGGTGCCTGCCACAGCGATGAAATTCTGCATCTCTTTGTCGGGCACCACCACGGGTTTCTTGGTCGCGGGGTTCATGATATAGCGGATGGGAAGTTTGGTTGTAGCCTTATACTCCCTCATCACCGAAGGTTCAATGCGAAAAAAGATAAGGTTGTGAATAGTTGGCACCAATTTCTTCACACGACGACCACGCCTTGTGCCCATCACATATTTCATAGGAATGAAACTCTCAATGCCACGCAAGTCAAGATCATCCTTCACCTTCATCTCGCGGTTAAACGTCACACGGATGGCGTACCACACCTTCTGCTCTGGCTCCTGAGTGGCTGTTGCAGGTTTATTTAAATTATTGTTTTGCTCCATTGCAATAGCGTTATAATCTTTTGCAAAAATAAAATCACATTTTTGATTTGCAAAATTTTCTTGCAAAAATAACTTACAAACCTAAATTAAAAGTATTAATGACAAACAATCATTTTACTAGGTTTGCGAGTAACGTCCACCAAACTAACCAAGAGAGTAGATGAATAGTCATGAATAAACCGTGACTACTATTAATGCGCGTCCATTTAGAATTATTTATTTTAAAGTTCAAGCCATAATGTACTTTTATTGCCCATCGACGCTGTCGACTGAACAGCAACGAGACACACAATAATGCCATTATCAAAACAAGAGCAATAGTGACTGGCAAAAACCTAGGTGATAAGACAGCAACAGGTATGATGGAGAAAATTATATAATATAGTAAAACAAAATACCCGTCACTATATCCACCAGCTTCTTTTACTCTCTCGCCATGGTACCACAAATAATCAAGGATGCAATATTTGTATTTACTCTCAACTTCTTTATTTTTATCCATAAGTGAGAGCACATGCTTCTCATATTTATGATTAGGATCTAACCCTGATTTTGACAACACCCATAACTTGTGTTGATTGCCTTCAATTTCAGAGGCCTCAGAAATTTGCAAAAATATAGAGGCTGAGTAACACTTAGTGTTAAGTATTCGCCCTCCAGATGTTTTATCTTCGAACATAGCAATCTCATCCTTTGGCAGATTTCCATTAGCTTCCATTTCATCTAGATATTGCCGGATGTCACGAACTTCCCAACCCAACAAGCTAGCCATCTCACACTTGTCAAACCAAGCCATGCCATCAGAGTAGCGAGTTTTCACAGGCCACACTGAGATTGATTGTTCCAAAGGCACATAATCAATATATTGCCATTCTCCGTCTTTAAACTGTTTCATAATTACTCGTCGTAAACATAATCGAGAAAATCGTGAATTGGTTTTAGGACGCGGAAGTCATCGTTAACACGTTGCACCCAGTCATCGCAGTCGAAGTATTTCTCATCAACATGCTTTACAAGGATGTACTCCTTGCGCTTAAGGAATTCGCCCAGAGGATGATCTTTGGGATATTCCTTGGGTACGTTCTTGAGCGTATCGCCCTCGAAGTGAAACCCTGATGCCTTGAGGCGCTTGTCAGTTATGAGCTTCGTGAACTCCTCGGGCTCGGCATCAATGAGGCGGCGAAGGGCATCCAACTTGTCCTTCGCGGGCCACCACACGCCACCGCACAACATCAGGTGATCAGGCTCAAAATGTATGTAGTAGCCACTCGACACACAATGCCTGCCGCCACGGCCAACAACTGCGCTGAAATACTGCTTATAGGGACGCTTGTCGTGCGAGAAACGGATGTCTCGATAAATGCGGTAGACAGCCTGCTTCACATCAAGCCCCCTAGCCTTCTCATCCCACTCGGCCATGAACGAGATGAGCCTTGCCATGTCCTGCTCCCAAGCGTTGCGCAAGGGATCATAGAGTTGCTCTTTGTTCGCTTTAAACCATGGACGATCATTGTTGGCAGCCAGCAACCTAAGAAATTCAATTATCTCCTTTATATTTGATTGCGATTTCATTGTTATTGATAAAAAATATAGAATCGACAAAATTAATAAAATATTTCTTATCAACCAATATCAAGAAAAAAGAACATTTTTTTACAAAATGAACCAAGAAAACTTTTGGAGTTTTGAAAGTTTTTTACGTACTTTGCACCAAAATTCAAAGAATAGCATATTACTCATAAATAAAATCAACTGTTGCTAGATGGATTTAAGAGAGAAAATTTTAAAAACTTCAATGGACTTGATGATTCGCATTGGGCCGCAATCGGTAACCATGGACATGGTGGCTCGTGACTGCGGAATATCGAAGCGCACTCTCTATGAGACCTTCCCTAACAAGCACAATCTCATAAGTGATGTCATCGAGTATAACCAGCAGCAAGCAAACGCAAAGTTCACTCAAATCTTTGAGCAGTCGGCCAACAGTTTTGAAGCACTGATGGGAGTCTACACTGTAGCACGAGAGTTTATACAGAAAACCTCACCAGTGTTCCTCACCGACATCAAGCGCCTATATCCTGAGGCGTTCGACGAATACAAGGCGCAAGAGTTGAACCACATCCTGTCGCTTGCAAATATCATAAGCAAAGCCAAGGAGGAAGGCCTAGTGCTACCCGGCATCAAGTGTAAGATTGCCGCCTTCATTTTCAACAACAACATGAAGAACCTGCACCACATGCAGGACTTTCCCTTCCCCGAATACTCGGCAGCCGAAGTGTTTGACGGAGCATTCCTCAACTTTATGCGTGGCATGGCCACAACCAAAGGGCAGGAAATCATTGAAGACTATGTTGTAAAACACTTCATCAAAAAAGACAATTAACACAAACACATAAATATTTATATGCACTACAAATCATTAATCAACAAGATGCTTGTGCTCGTGATGGCTGTTGCCTGTGCACTGACCGCCAGTGGCCAGACACTCAACGTGACCCTCGACGAGTGCATCCGTATCGCCCTTAATGACAACCCGTCAATTATCGTTGCCGATATGGAGATTCAGCGTGTGGACTACTCCAAAAAACAGACTCTTGGGCAATTGTTTCCCCAAGTGAATTTTAGCGCCAACTACAATCGCACCCTCGCCAAGCAAACTATGGTGATGATGGACCAGGAGTTCAAGGTGGGTACCGACAACCAACACAGTGTGGGATTTCAAGGCTCATTGCCCATTATAGTGCCAGCACTGTGGAAGTCGATTAAACTGAGCGACACTCAAATCTTGCAAAACATTGAGCTAGCGCGCTCTTCACGTCTGTCGTTGGTCAACCAAGTAAAGAATGCCTATTATGCACTGCTGCTTGCTCGCGACAGCAAGAGAGTTATTGAGGCAAATCATGAGACTGCGCTCCTCACTGCCGATGTTTTCGAGAAACAATATGAGATTGGCGTAGCCAGCGAGTATGATAAAACTCGTGCCCGCGTGGCTGCCACAACGCTTGAACCATCGATACTCGATGCCGAGAACTCCATCACAGCTCTCAAGCTACAGCTCAAAGTGCTCATGGGCATGGATGTGGCTATAGATATTGAGCCCATCGAGACCCTCGACGACTTCAAGTATAAAATATATGAGAACACACTAAACGTCGACACTTCGCTGGTGAATAATACCAACCTGCGCCAACTCGACCTGCAGACCGATTATCTCAAGCAGGCTCTTAAGGTACAAAAGATGTCGTGGGCTCCTACACTGAATGGAACCATAAACTACATGTGGAACTCGATGAGCAATGGCAGCCCATTCAAGAACTTCAACTGGAACCCATACTCTCAGGCAGGACTGGCATTGTCGTGGAACCTGTTCTCGGGTGGTCAGCGCTATTATAAGCAGAAGCAA
>CADAAI010000050.1 GCA_902785925.1 uncultured Bacteroidales bacterium | reverse complement strand
GAGATCCGCGGAATCCCTTCCTTGTCTCTCACCTGCTTGTCAGATTTCCTCACCGCAAACATCTCAATGATCTCGTGCCTCCCGGCCTGCGCGCCCTTTCGATAAGGCGTCAAAAAAACCGCTCAACTCGGAACGGGTCCTCGTGAGCCGAAAAGCGATGCAAAATTACAACCGATTTCCCATATGGCAAAATATTATCACGACTTTTTTCGAAAAAAACGCGGATTTAACACCCTTTAACGGAAAACGGGGCGAAACGGGAGGAAAACGGGCGGGAAGAGGGGGACAAGGGCAGCGAAGGGGAGAGGCGCACCGGGGGGCAAGGGGAGGGCGCGCACATATATATAAATGTACGCGCGCGCGGAATGCCCGGCGCCCGGAACCAGCGGAGCCACACGCGAGGGACGGGCAGCGCGGGGGGGAGCGCTCCTGAGGCCGCGCGGGACGGGTCCCGGATTGAAAGTGACCTCCAGAGGGAGAGGGGGAGAGCTTGGGAGACGAAGGCATTCACGGAGGCGAATGATGTGTGGAGCAAAGAAGGGATGCGGGAGGTGGGGAACGCAAGGTTGAAAAGGCGCATCTCGAGACTGTAGGAATAATTAAAGATATGTTCATACGGTATGGAAGAAGTTTTTGGATTATTATTTTGATTGTTATTGGATAAAAGAGTAAATTTGCAGATGTAATTGTAATGTGTGGTTTCATAGCCTTATTAAAGAAAAGCTTATTGATCTTTACGATATAGAAATTATATAAAATTAATGTGGAGAATGCTATAGGAAATAGACCCAAGTGCCGTATCGAGAAAAAGAGGTTGGTGCTGTTGCTTTTTGAAGTAATAGCGTTTGGAATTATTGCCGCCTACGCCAGCAGACATTTCTCATTTGCCGAAAGTTGTGACATTGTGCTTGCACTGGGCGCTGGATACCTTGTTCCACGGCTGATGTACTCGCAGAGCAAACTGCGCTGTAGTTGGGGACAATGGATTTTGCTTGCAGCTGGGTTGCTACTCGCTCTATACGTAATCCACAGCCTGAAAGTATGGACCACTCATGAAAGCTTCACCCTAGAAGAACCAGAGCTACACTCAGACGATGGTCAATACTACAGTTGGGCCCTAGCGCATTACGACGGCCGATGCCCGACTCCTAAACTATCATTCAAAGGACTTCCCTTGTTCATGCTCGGCTTATGGAAAGTTCTTGGTGTGAGTGTTGTGTGGCCTATGGCGCTTAACTATATGTTCGCGTTACTCTCTATAGTAATCACTGGAAAAATCTCTCACCGAGTACTGAGTCACCATTTCCCAACCATAAAACCATCGACAATCTCGGCCTGCGCCATGCTGATGGTACCGCTGCTTGGCTTCTTAGTATCTCAAAACCTAAGAATCCAGAAAGAAGCAGGCTGCACTCTGGGCATAGTTATGGTGGGTTACTGTCTTGCTGGCTTTGCAGAAAGGAATAATCTGACAAAAAATGAAAAAAGACGCGACTTAGCAGTATTTGTTATAGGCACTGTAATACTAGCACTTGTTCGTACCAACTTTGCCTACTTTGCAATGATAGGAGCTGCAATGATGGCACTCGCTCGCCATCATGCACAATGGAAACGTGGCAGCTTGCTTGCTTTTATTGCGCTAGCGATAACTGTTGTTTTCAGCATATTGTTCTCCTACTCCTTTGGTCAACAATACCGCACCGTTGACGGTGGCGATGCTATGGTCCGAGCGTTCAAAATTGGAATTGTTCAACAACCATACTTTACTCTGATTGGTGACTACTACCACTATCCCGAATGGAAACGGTTGCTGCTATTGCCTATCACTGCTGGTGTTCAGTATATAATACCCTTCCCTTGGCTCTATGACCTTGAAAATGCTGATATTATGAGCATATTACCTCGCATGAGAGTGATGTGGTACTTTGTGGGTGGAACCTGCATATACTACTATCTCTACATCAACGGACTCCACTACAAGCAGAACAACCTGGGCATGTGGGCCTGGTGGCCACTCGTCACATTTTTAGGTATCGCATTCATAACTGGCGGCTCTGTGAGCCGTTATGTGCTTCCACTGCAACCACTATTTGTGGTAATAGCACTCTATGTGCTCTTGCAGGTGAAGATTGGCAACTACCGCCGCTCGTTTGCAATATGGATGGCTGTGTATGTGCTGATGCTCATTGCAACCCTCATCCTGTGCTATCACACTCAAGTTGAATATTTTAACAGTCTAGACGAATATTATAGATTAAAAGCCAAACATTTATTAAAATAAATAAAAACAGACTATGAAATCATTAAAGACATTAGCACTTGTGCTTTGCATGGCAGTTTCTTTGCCCATTTTTGCACAAAGCAAAGCTGGAGGTGGCATAGATGCCGAAATGCTTCGTCAGATTACCCAGCAGAGTGCCAGCAAGAGCAATGCTGCGCTTAGCAATGCAATGGCCTCGAACTCCATTGACGATCTTGCAAAGAACTACCGCAACACGACAATTAGCGACACACATTTCAGTATCGAAACCCCAAAACAGAGCATCCATAACCAGCGCTCAAGTGGACGCTGCTGGATGTACTCCAGTTTCAACGTAATGCGCGCCAACTTTGCTCGCAAACACAACGACACCCTTAGGGTAGAGTACTCGCACGACTATCTCTTTTTCTGGGATCAACTCGAGAAAGCCAACCTAATGCTTCAGGGCGTAATAGACTGCGCCGACAAACCCATGGATGACCAACGCGTTCAGTTCTTCTTCCACCACCCAATAAACGATGGAGGCACCTTCTGCGGTGCTGCCGACCTTGCCGAGAAATACGGTCTCGTTCCTGTGGAGGCTCAACCAGAGACATACAGTGCCGAACGAACTTCGCGCCTAAGCCAACTACTGTCATCGAAACTTCGCGAACAAGGTATTGAACTAAGGAAGATGGTTGCAGACGGCAAGTCGAAAAACGCTATAAAGCAGCGCAAGACTGAGATGCTAGGAGAGATATATAACATGCTGTCACTTTCGCTTGGCGAGCCACTCAAAAGTTTTAAATACGCTTTCAAAAACAAAGATGGCAAGGCTATGACTCCTGTGCGCACATATACCCCCATTGAGTTCTACAAGGAGACCCAGGGAGGTCCCATAAATGGCACATTCATTATGGCAATGAACGACCCAAGACGAGAATACTACAAGACCTACGAAGTAGAGTGGGACCGACACACTTATGACGGTCACAACTGGAGATACATCAACCTGCCTATGGAAGACATTGCGCAGATGGCCATTGCATCGCTTCGCGACTCCACAAAACTTTATTCGAGCTACGACGTTGGTAAACAGCTCAACCGAAACAACGGGTATCTATCGCTTGACAACTATGACTACGGAACCTTATTCGGCACAACCTTTGGTATGAACAAGGCCGACCGTATCGCTACTTTCGACAGTGGTTCAACCCACGCTATGACCTTGACCGCTGTAGATCTTGACGCCAATGGCAACCCATTGAAATGGAAAGTAGAAAATTCTTGGGGTGCAGACAGCGGTCACAAAGGCTATATCATCATGACCAATGAGTGGTTCAACGAATATGCTTTCCGCCTGGTGGTAGACAAGAAATATGTACCTGCCAATATCCTCAAGGCCTACGAGCAGAAACCAATCATGGTAATGCCTGAGGATCCCTTATTCCAGGAGGACAGATAAAAAGTAATGCCGCTAAGCGGCACAAGAGACATAAACAAGGCGGGATTAGTAATGCAATTCACTAATCCCGCTTTCTATAAAGATTAATAATGTATTTTATGGAGTGACTATAGTGCCGATGGACTCTCCAGTAATTACTTTCTTGAGATTGCCCATGACATCCATGTTAAACACATGGATTGGGAGGTTATTTTCCTTAGCCATTACTGTGGCTGTCATGTCCATCACCTTGAGACCACGGTTATAAATCTCGTCATAGGTAATAGTATCAAACTTGGTGGCTGTTGGATCCTTCTCGGGATCGGCAGTGTAGATGCCGTCAACACGAGTTCCTTTGAGCATCACGTCGGCTTCCACCTCTATTCCACGCAGAGTACTTCCAGTGTCGGTAGTAAAGAAAGGGTTACCTGTTCCACACGACATAATAGCCACTTTGCCTTGCTGCATAGCTTCAATAGCGCGCCACTTGGTGTACTGCTCCCCTACCGGGGTCATTGCTATAGCGGTGAATACTTGTGCTGGTTGCCCCATAGCCTCAAGAGCCGAGGATAGAGCCAGAGAATTAATTACAGTTGCCAGCATACCCATTTGGTCGCCCTTGACACGATCGAAGCCACTTGCTGCGCCAGCCAGTCCACGGAAGATATTACCACCTCCGATGACAATTGCCACCTGCACACCTGCCTCTACAATTTCCTTGATTTGAGTGGCATAGTCATCAACACGCTGTGGATCGATACCATATCCCTGCGCTCCCATTAGCGACTCACCGCTGAGCTTGAGAAGAACTCTCTTGTATTTAGTTTCCATAGTTTTTTATTAAAGAGTTAAGAAATAGACTTTAGAAAAAAGGTTGGACTTGACGATAAGCCGCCTTGTCCAACCTTTGATATTGTTACCTCGTGAAATCCACAAGAATTGATTTCATTTATTTAGCGCCGAGAGCCTTAGCACGCTCAATCTGAGCATCAAGAGCTCCAGGACCATAATAGTTGTTCTCAATTTCCTCGTAGATATCGAGCTCCTCATTGTATTTTTTGAGACTGTGCAGCACATTGGCCTTCTTGAGCATCAAAGATGGAAGGAAAGCCTTGTTGTCACCAGCAAGCTTAATAGCCTTGTCGTAGGCAGCTACAGCCTTATCAAGTTGCTTGGTGTTAACATAGCAGTCACCGAGCAGAGACTGAGAGCTAGGAGCCACGATTTTTCCCTTGGGTGAATAATCCTCAAGATAGTTGAGGGCCTTCTTGATTTGTCCCTGAGCATAAAGAATAGTAGCGGCCTTTAGTTTAGCCACGTTACCAGCCTCATTGCTGTAGTTCTTAGCAACCTTCTCATAGGCTTTAAGAGCTGCAACTGAATCTTGCTTCATGATCAACTCAGTATCAGCTTTAGCAAGCTCAGCGTTAGCCTTCTCAAGGTTAGGAGTATAGATAAACTTAAAATAAGCCCAAATAATAAGAGCAATAATCAAAACAGCCATCACCGACCAATAGATTATGTTCTTGTGCTGTTCAAACTTCTGTTCGATACCCGACAATGAATCATTGATTTCCTCAAGCTTAGTACGGGTCTCTTGGTTCTTCTTTTTTGCCATAATATTGTGTAAAATCTGTATTTTATATTCTGCTTTTTATTTTTGCGGTGCAAAAGTAATAGATATTTGTCTAATATAAAAGCAATTTGAGAAATTAATTCAAAAAAACTTTCAAAAAGCATATTTTTGTATGCAATAATGGACAGCTATCAATTGTGTAATAACGGGTGTTTATTGAGCAAAAACAATATTCTATTGAAAAAAGATTGTTTATATGATAATAAATATTACTTTTGTGTTTAAGAAAAATCATATACAGAAAACACATGAAAGTCCAGAAACGCTTCAACAAATATGAATACACCATCTACGCAATCTTGGTTGCGATGGTATTTCTGGCACCCACCTTCAGCGCACTGTTTCATGGCCATGACTTGACCGACACCAAGTTTCTGGTCAACGACCTGCTCAAGAGTTGGAAAATCTTCATTGTGTATGTAATAGCTTTTGCCATTCACGACCAAATAATAGCTCCGTTGCTTGTGTACAAGCACAAAACGTTATCTTATGTAGCAGGGATAGTGGTTCTTACAGGAGTATTTATGCTTTATCAATGCAACCGACGTCCCGACCTCCCTGAATCTCCTGATGGTGGAAAGCCAGTAACAGAATTGCCCAATGGCGTTGACGTGGCTCACCCAGGCCCTCCACCACCTGGTGCAAAAGGAGAATTTGGTGTAGCAAATGCCACACCACCTCCTTTTCAACGCAGGGACATTGTATCGTTTATCCTATTCTTGTTTGGTTTAGGAACCAATCTTGGCGTGAAGCTCTATATAAGATCGCTAAGTGCTAAGGAAAGGCTTGAGGAATTGGAGAAAGAGAATTCGAAACAGCAACTAGAGCACTTAAAATATCAGTTGCATCCTCATTTCTTTATGAACACACTCAACAACATTCATGCTCTAGTTGACATCGATCCTGAAAAGGCACAAGAGTGCATAATCAACCTATCAAAATTGATGCGCTACATTTTGTATGAGAGCAACCATGAGTATGTACAAGCTTCTCGCGAGGTGGAGTTCATGGCCAACTACGTAAGCCTGATGAGCATCCGCTATAATGACAAGTTTAAATTTACTGCCAACAATTCCGACGACGGACAAGGAATATGGATTCCTCCATTGATTTTCATATCGTTTGTGGAAAATGCCTTCAAACACGGAGTAAGTTATAACAAGGAATCATTTATTGAAGTGGGAGCAGTCCGTCACACGAATAACACTGGTGAGCAACGCCTCCACTACACCTGTCGCAATAGTAAGCACCCCACAAATGGGAACTGCCACAAAGTAAGTGAAGCAAGTGGCGTGGGCCTCTCCAATATAAGGAGCCGACTTGACTTGATGTTTGGTAAAAACTACAGCCTAGAAATCACCGATGGAGACAAAGAATATAAGGTCACCATGGATATACCAGTCTATACAAGCAATCCGAATACTCACAACAAAGAAGAAAAAAACTAGACACAAAATTAAAACCCAAATAAAATGATACGTTGCATAATAATAGACGATGAGCCTCTTGCATTGCAGCAAATGGAAAGCTACATCAAAAAGATTCCATACCTGGAACTTGTGGCTACATATCAAAGCGCAATAGATGCCAAGGAAATTCTTGAGAAAGAAAAGATTGATGCTATTTTCTGCGATATCAATTTGCCCGAGCTCAACGGTCTGGACTTTATCAAGTCTCTAGATAATCCTCCAATGGTAGTGTTCACAACTGCCTATAGTGAATATGCAGTCGAAGGATTCCAACTCAATGCCGTCGACTACTTGCTCAAGCCTTTTGGGTGTGATGACATGAAGCGTGCTGCCGAGAAACTCAAAAAGTGCCAAGACTCGCTACGCACCCTGCAGGACGTCAGCCAAATTGACGAAGATGACGCAATCTTCTTAAAGACAGAATATAAGATAGTGCGCATAAACATCAGAAACATCCGATATGTTGAGGCCATGAGTGAATATCTTCGCATCCACCTTATTGACAATCCACGCCCCATCATTGTGCTGCTGAGCATGAAAAAGATGGAGGAACGACTTCCCAAGCGCAGTTTCATGCGCATACATCGTTCTTTTATCATCAACTTGACACTGATAAGGGAGGTGAGCAAGAACCGCATCGTTCTTGGAGATGATATTGAGATACCTATTGGCGACAGTTACCGAGATCAACTCAATGCTTACATCAACAGCAAATTTTTGACAAAATAGAGAATAAGATAAAAGAAAGAGGGAAGAGCGAAATGAAGTGCCCCCCAAAAGTTGGACGTTAAATTAGACGTTAATTATTTAAATTCTTATAGTAATGAGTCCGGTATTGTATCGGGCTCATTCCTTTTA
>CADAAI010000049.1 GCA_902785925.1 uncultured Bacteroidales bacterium | reverse complement strand
GTCGGGATGACTAGATTCGAACTAGCGACCCCACGCCCCCCAGACGCGTACTCTAACCGGACTGAGCTACATCCCGAACATTGCTCCTCGCAATCGGCATCCCGTATGTGCCGTTTTTTCGAAAAGCGATGCAAAATTACTGCTTTGGTTTGAACTGTGCAAGTTTTTTAAGTTTTTTTTTCATTGCATTATCTTCAGTCGTCATTTTTTGGAGTTAAGGCTATCGATTAGTGATATTTCTCACGAAAAACACAGCGTTTTCCAGAATAAATAATACCTTTGCAAGAAAAAGACAATTATGCGTTACCGAATCCTCCTTTTTCTCCTCACAGTGGTTGCTTGCACCAACACAATGTGGAGCCAAGAGACCGACACCATAGCCTTAGTTAATCCTGGCCAAGTTTTCGTGGTCGAGGAAGACACCGCCGAGATTGCGCGTCTTGCGGCATACCGCCTAATCGCCGGACAGTGGCAGTACAGCAAACCCTATGTGCATGCCGACGGTTCTAGTCTCATTGGAAAACTGGGTAAACCTATCGCCAAGAGCAAGCTGAAGAAGAACCTTGACAAAGCCTACAAGAAGCTCAAACTCAAGAGCCGATGGAACTCTATGATTCTCACCGATGATGGCGCTTGGGAGATGCGAGTGTTAGGTCTTCCGCTCAAGGGGAGCTACACCTACGAGCCCGACGCCGAGCGCCTCACACTCAAGTGGAACGGCATTCCTCTTAAGTCGCACGTACACCGCGACGGCTCTAAACTCTACATCGCATTCGACACCGATCGTCTGTTGGTAATCCTACACTTGCTGAGTGGATTGAGCCACAGTCAAACGTTGAAGTCGCTGTCTTTCTTAAGCCAGAACTTCCGCGACGTGATGGTCGGCTTCGAGATGAAAGCCACCAAAGATTGACCCATCCCCTTCCCTCTCACCTCACTCAGTGAGTTCACTAGCTTTAAGCCCTGCCAGTTCCTTAATCCTGGCCGACTTCGAGAGTATACCGCCCTTGCCTTCCAATTTACGTTTAGCACTGTCGTAGGTGTTCTGCATGGCGTTGATTCCGTTCTGAATCTTCTCAAGGTCGGTATAGAAAGCATCTACTTTATCCATCAATTTCATCACTTCTTTAGCAATTGCTTCGGTGTTCTTGCTCTGCTTGTCACGCGACCACAGCTGCATGAGCAATTGTGCCACGCTTAGCAAGTGAGTGGGGCTCACAATCACCACATGTTTTGAGTAGGCATATTCCCACAACTGCTGATTGCCCTGCATTGCCGCCAGATAGGCCGGTTCGCTAGGGATGAACATGAGCGCAAAATCGGTGGCATTATTCACTTGCTTGGTATACTCCTTCTTGGCGAGAAGATCGACCTGCGCTTTAACCGAAGCAATGTGTTGCTTGAGCGATTGTTCCTGTTCTTCGGCCGAAGTGGCGTTGGCATAGTCAACAAAAGCCGTGAGCGACACCTTACTGTCAATAATCAGGTTCTTACCATCGGGCATAAACAGTGTGAAATCAGGTCTCAGCATCGCTCCCTCATCGTTGGTAATCACACTGCCGTCGCTGTTGCGAGTCACCTGCACCTGGTAATGCACACCCTCTTCCAGGCCCGAGAGGTCAAGAATCCGCTTGAGCACGCCTTCTCCCCAATCACCCTGAATCTTGTTGTTGCTCACAAGGGCGTTCGACAACCTCGACGCTTCCTGCGTTATCTCCTTGTTGGCAGCAACCATCTTTTCAAGCTCTTTGCCAAAGAGCTGCGAATTCACATCCTGCTTGTGCTGATATTCCTTGAGCTCCTTGTTCAGACCATCAATTTGCTCACGCAGTGGCGTGAGAAGCTGTCCCAGACTAGTTTTACCCTCTTCGTTCATCGCCTTGCGGCTATGGTTTAGCAACTCGGCAGCCACCAGTTTGAAGGTGCTCCTCGACTCCTCCTCGAGCTGCTCACGCGTGCGAGTCACAGCATCGAGCCGCGCCTCAAGCGTAGCCTTTTCACGGTCGAGAGTGTCTTTCACGTCATCGAGTTGTTTTATCTCATCTTTTAAACCAGTGACCGAGGTGTTGAGTTCCTCAACCCGCTCCTTAAGCATGCGTGCCGTTTCACTGGCTGCAGCATGTTGAGCCTTAAGGTTGGCATTCTCGTCGCTGAGCATCTGCGTCTTGCCGTCGGCTGCTTGAAGCTGCTGGCGTAGTTCTTGGTTGGCGCTATTGAGTCGGTCGCGAGCATCGGTGGCATTTTTACGCAGCAACCAAGCCACAAGTGCTGCAGCTACCACCACTACTGCCAGGGTAATTATAAAGATAGGTGTTGTAATCATGAGATATCCTTTTATTTTGAATTGCAAAAATACAAATATTCGGGCAATACGTCAAACTTTAGTAAGAAAAAGACAAAAACCAGGCAAGCTTAACGAAGATTTATCGCAAATATTGTAAGAAAATTTATTTTTTTCGTCTTTTTTCTTTGAAAATACAGAAAATTATAGTACTTTAGGGCGATTTTTAAAATGGGACACTTTTAGCATGGCAAAATTGAGCATAAGCGACGACTGGTGGACAGCACCGAGCGAAGACCGAGAAGGACGCACGGTGATGGTGACTGGGCGGCGCTCGCTCAATAATGTAATAGAAAGCCATCGCTATGTGTATCGCATTGAGATGACCTGGGAATACGAGCCCGACAAGGGAGGTATGCCCGACTTCACCACCTCACGTAAAATGGAGGTGGTTACCGACCTGCTGCACGACAAGCTTCGCCGCGACCCGGTGGCAGTAATGACCGGCATCTACACAGGAGCCGGCGAGCGCAACTGGGTATTTTATGCCGTGACGCTCAAGGCGTTTCAGGCAGTGCTAAACGAAGCTCTGAGCACAATCGACGAGCAGCTTCCACTCACGTTCCACGCCGAGGAAGACCCTGAGTGGGAAGAGTATCACGAGATGTGCCAGTGCGAGATAGCACGCGAGGAGTGAACATGCCGCAGTCGGGTAACCGAATGAAGACAAGCCCTCAAGAGATCAATCATTTTCTTGCCCGCTTGTTCAGTTTAACCACTTAAAAAACTTCATCATGGCATCTATTGGACTTTATGCACTGCTTGCTCTAGGTATTGGTTTGGTCTGCGGACTCATTACCAACGTCGTCGTGAGATTTGTGCGCCGTCGCAGTGCCAGCGCAGCCAACACAAGCGACGACTTCGACGAAGAGGATTACAACAGCAACTTCCTCATGTACAGCCTAGGGTTCACTCTGGTGGCATTCATCGTGATTTGCTTTGCCAGTGGAGTGTTTGAGAAAATCGGATACTAATCTTTAAAACGCGACTGCCTATAGGACATAATTACTCGATTTGAAGTACGACAATAGTAAAATCAGACGGCAAGACCGTCTGCTCGACGAAGCAAGGGCCCGTGAAATCCTTGCCAGTGCTCATTATGGGTACTTGTCGATGATAGATTTGGATGGTAAGCCCTATGGCGTGCCAGTTAACTTTGTGTGGGATGGCGATGATGCCATCTATTTTCATTGTGCACCCGAGGGCAAGAAGATCGACATCCTCGAGTGCCACGACCGAGTTTCGTTCTGCGTGGTTGGCAATGTCAACTTGTTGCCCAGCCAGTTCACCACCGAGTATGAGAGCATAATCCTCGACTGCGAGGTCACCATACCCACCTACGACGAGGAGCGCCTCTATGCCCTCGAACTAATCCTAAAGAAATTCTCACCTAACGACTTTGACTTAGGCATGAAATATGCCCAAAAGTCGTTGCCGCGCACCTGCATCGTGCGCCTCGACATCATCTCATGGAGTGGGAAAGCGAAGAGAGTTAAGAGGTGAGAGTGGAGAGTGGAGAGATTGATTCTCGGCATCTAAAACCCAAAACTAACAACTAAAAACCAGAAACTAGCAATGAAGCAAAACTGGAGACCTGGAACTATGATATATCCGCTACCCGCCGTGCTGGTGTCGTGCGGAGCAACCCCCGAGGAGTATAACCTATTCACTGCTGCATGGACGGGAACCATCTGCAGCGACCCTGCCATGTGCTACGTCTCCATCCGCCAGGAACGCCACAGCCACGACATCATCGAGCGCAACATGGCATTCACCATCAACCTCACCAACGAGCAGCTCGCTCGAGCCACCGACTGGTGTGGCGTTAAGTCAGGGCGCGACTTCAATAAGTGGCAAGAGATGGGGCTCACCCCCGTCAAGGGCGTGAAAGTGGCGGCACCCTACATCGACGAGGCACCCGTCAGCATCGAGTGCATCGTCAAGGACATCATGCGCCTGGGCACCCATGACATGTTCATCGCCGAAGTGCTAAACGTCATTGCCGACGAGCGATTCATCGACCCCACTACAGGTGCACTCGACTTGAAAGAAGCAGGACTCATCACCTACTGCCATGGCCACTACTACCGCCTAGGCGAAGAAATAGGACACTTCGGATGGACCGTCCGCAAGAAAAAATGAGTTCTAAGCAGTCAGTTTTTTTTCAAACAACAAGAAAAACAATAATTTATTAATCAATAAAGTCATGAAAAAGCTACTTACTCTTATTTTTTTATTCTCAATCTTCCTGAGTGTCAATGCCCAATCACGTTTAGGATATTTGACAAGGAACTACAATTATTACAATTACAAGAAAGGAGAGAGTGTTTATTACAAGCCTGCAGGAAAAGGCAAAGTAAGGATTTGGGGGGAATCTGAATGGGGAAAAGCTGTCCCAGAGAGTTATGTGAAATTCAGTGGATACTATGCCGGAACAATTACAGATCCTGTGGACAACTATGTAAATGTTAGGAGTGGACCTGGAACAAATTATCCAATTGTCACTACAGTAAACGTTTGCGATCCTTGGCTATATAAGAAAACCAACACTAATTGGGTTAAGCTTTATTCAAACGGAACATGTATTGGCTATATCTATGGAAATCGCATAAACTCTTCATGTCCAATTCCATAAAATCAAAATATCAGCTAAAAAGCGGTTGACCCAAATCAACCGCTTTTTAATTTATCAATCGCTGTCAATACTGCTCAACGAGGTTGAGTTGCGATAGAATCGCCTTCCAGTTCTCGAAGATCTGCTGCTCGGTAGTGCTTGACGCATTGGCGAGCAAGTCAGTGATGTTCTGAAGGAGTGAGCCGACGGTTTCCGGCGAGTTCGACTCCTTCTCGGTATCCACACGGAATGCGGAGATAAGTTGAGTCAGTTATGTTGTGTCAATCATAATAAAAAAGTTTTGCGGTTTTCTTGACGCAAAACTACTATGATTGAATCACACTATAAAAGACAAGAATGAAATAGTTAATTAAACTTATAAAATAAGGGAATATAATAATAATCACATTTTTTTGATTATTTTTGTAAAAAAATTGTATTTAGCAATTTTATTCTAGAGCGACAAGAAATAAATTTCAAGCTTTGATTCGGACTTTCCGAATTCAGTTTACTGGTATCGGTAAATAGAAAACAATGCATCAAAATGTACCAATCAAAAATTTCAAGGAAAGCAATATAGTTTATTTCTTTGTCGCTCTTTTTTTTTGAAAAATGAAAAGAAGAGAAATGTCTCGTGACGAATATTTTTTCGTCAAAAAGAATAAAGATAATATCAAAGACATCCAAATGTTAGCTGACATTTTGGAGGCTATTAATAGAGGCTATTTTCATTATGACCAACCCATAACATTACATGAAATTAAAGAAATAGCTTCAGATAGAAACAACTCTCATTACAGACTGTTCTTCATTAATAAAAGAAATGGAGATAAACGTCAAATTTCAGCTCCGGATAATCGGCTTAAAGAAATACAAAACTGCATAAGACTATTATTAACAAGTGTCAATCATAGAGGAAAATCTATAATTGATTATGCAAAACCTCATGTGGGAAAAGATGTTGTTTACAACATGGATATAAAGGATTTCTATCCATCCATTAATGCAACACAAATAATTCCAGCCTTATTATATAAAGGCTATAGTTATGATGTCGCCTTGACAATAACTTCTCTTGTGACGATGCGTTCAAAAACCGGAACTCCTGTACTTCCACAAGGTGCTCCTTCATCTCCAGTTATTTCAGAAATAGTTTTAAAAAAATTAGATGCTAAATTATCTAAATTCTCAAGACGACACAACTTTCAATATTCAAGATATGTTGATGATATAACATTTAGTTGCTCTAGGACTCAAAAATGGTGGTATTTTGCGAGAACATTCAGAGAGATTATTGAATCAGAGGGTTTTTTTATCAACAAAAAGAAAAACCGTGTTTCGTTTTATTATCAAAGGCAAGAAGTTGCAGGTTTAACAGTTAATTCGCAATTGAATGTTACAAATAAATATATAAAACAACTTCGCACCATTCTCCATAATTGGGAGAAAGATGGATATGTATTAGCTAGCAATAAATTCTTGATGCACTATTATAAAAATATGACGAATGCAAAAGATTTTATTCCCAAGATGGAACATATTGTTGCCGGCAAATTATCATATTTGAAAATGGTGCGTAGAAATAAACGAATAAGAAAAAGTGAAATTCCGCATCCATTTTCCTCACTTTTTGATGATGTGTTTGACAATTCATCTATTCAACCTGAGGAAGATGAATATACGATAATAAAAACCTCAGATCCAGTTTGGGAAAAATTACATGATAGATATGTTGCTTTAAGGGCTCGTGATTTTAACATTATAAATGGCCACAAAAATGACCTTAAATTACAAAAACGCGTCTATCGATATGGCGATGACGCTGGTCCACTAGTATATGCTGTTAGGAATGATGATTCAGAGCAATGGAGAATAATAAAAATCTACATAAACGGAGTTTGGCAAAATGGTGATGAGGAAAAAGCATATAGACTAAGATATGGTTATTAAATCATATTATCACAAGTGATTTTGGCTGAAAGTCTTCTTGTCTAGCGCATTAGCAATTATGCCACAAAATTGCCATCCTAAATTTTCCTCGAAAAACTCCTTGGTCCGCATGACTGATGAGTAATACTTGGTACTGAACCACTTACGCCTTTGACGACGCTTTGCTCCGCCGATGTCGCCAGGGTTTCCTCGCGGTGTCTCACGTCCTGTTCCATAGTCTTGCCAAAGACCATATTCGAGGAAGGTCTGTGACAGACCGACCTCAAAGAATCTGCCGTCGGCACGTACAGGCAGAGCTTTGGGCGAAGCAAGCAGTGCTCCAGTGTCAATGACGTTGAGCATTGTTATCCTCTCCTGCCAGATGCGTAGCATCGTGTCATTGAATGCCATTACATACTTCTTTCGAGCATCGATTGCCTGCTGCTCTGTTATCCTATTCGTTCCATTCATCGGGATTGATTCTTAGGTCAGTATATACGTCCTCTGCAATCTGGAAATAGGCGCAAGCGCAGCCCGAGAAGAAATACCGGTCAATCTCGTTGAACGATATTCGAGGGTCTATATAGATGCAGTGGTTCTCCAGTTTCGTCTTCTCCAGTATGAGCTTGCTCATGAACTGACGGAACACCTCACGCAGTGTGTCCATACAGGTATTCCGTGCTTTCATATCTTCAATGCGATGCCTCATGGCGAGGAACACCGTCTTCACTCGCCGAGTCCGAGGCGTGTTGTGAAGTTCGGTATAGCCATTGGCGATGTCCGAGACTCAGATAAAAGCCTTTGACCTCTGCATGTGGTCAA
Organism: uncultured Bacteroidales bacterium; assembly: GCA_902785925.1. GTDB lineage: Bacteria > Bacteroidota > Bacteroidia > Bacteroidales > Muribaculaceae > Sodaliphilus. The sequence continues at coordinate 607 of CADAAI010000049.1, read as the reverse complement.
GGGCTTCCTCGAAACCGTCCAAGCCGCTGACAGAGCAAAAGGTGAAGCCTTCACTTTTTGCTAGGCGGTTGGTTGCGGTCAGATGCTTGAAATATTCTGTGGCATTCCAGATGCCCTGTGGGTAATCGTTCATTTGTGAGGGTATTTAGTGTTCAGTTCCTGATATTCTTTCGCGAGTGCGTCTAATTCTGTCATCGCTCTCCATGTGTCGAGAGCGAGAACCTCTTTCTCCTTTGTCACGTCACCTTTGGTCAATGCCCTTATCTGCGCATTGACTGCGGCAGTTAGAATCTCGTATTGAGATTTGTCGCTGTCAAGCAGATTCACATTGTCCGAAGTGGCGGGCTGCAGGAAGTTGTGGAACTCCTTTGAGAGCATCGCCTTCAGTGAGGCGAACCAGTAGAACACACTGATTCTGTCTGCTGGAGAGAGGCGAATGATTAGCGAAAAGTATTTGCTTCTGTATAGATGGTGAGCCATCTCGTCAAGCAGTTGCTCATTCTGAGTGGAGATATAACCTTGATAGAGGTTATCGCACACGATGAATGTCTCAAACGGCACTCCCTGGAAGTCTGCTGGTATGGCATGGAGTCTGCCTATCCGTTGC
>CADAAI010000048.1 GCA_902785925.1 uncultured Bacteroidales bacterium | reverse complement strand
CTCAATCTACATCACGAACACTATTACCGAGCACGTCAAAGACTCCACGCTAACAAATGTGGCGTGGAAATACTATACCTATGACACGCTGGGTAACGTGTCGAGTTTGCTGGACTATGCCTCGACAACCCAGCACGGCGTAACGGCTCACATGGCGACGCAGAGCGCACAGACGAGCGTTAACGACCAAGCGGTCGTCCATGAAGAGACAAGCTCCCACAGCGAGAGTCAGGGCCACACAGACAGCCTACAGAGCAAAGAACAGGAGAAGCGAGGGTTGAGCAAGTGGCAGAAGTTTATTCAGGGCATGGGCTACACATTTCTTGTGGTGCTCGTGCTCGGTGCTGCTTTTGGCGGCATGCGCATGCGGTTGTATGGAAAGATAAAGAAACTATAACAGTTGCGTTCACAACGCCACATACAAAACAGATACTATGCAGGAGATTACTATAACGATAGAGAAAAACAAGGTGATGCACGAGATTGCAAAGGCTACGAGCTACACTGGTGCAAAGATGATGGCTGACGATCCAGGAGCTTACGACCGCATCTTTGTCAGCGACGAAGAGCGAGAAATGCTGGAGCGATACTGGGTAGAAGCTTGCAGTCTTGTCACTGATGGGCTTAAGGAGTGGCTTGAAACGGTGTCGGCGCAACCCATACATCATGGAGTGGACATCCAGACCAACTACACAGTGACACTCAAAGTTGCGGACCTATACCCAGTGTCGCTCAACGACAGTGTGAAGAGCGACTTGACGAACTTTATGGTTGGTGTAATACTAAGCAAGTGGTATCGACTTACCAACAAATCAGAGAGTGAGGCTTATGCTACTGAAAGTGGTGCCATACTCGTCAATGCAGTAAACAAATTATTCACTCGCAAAAGGCCGACAAGGCCGACAGCATCAATAGGATTAGGTATGAGCCATGATTAAAAAGAGGACAAAGACAGTAACGCTGACTTTCTACAGAGAGCAGTTGTTGTATGATATAAAGAACCTTGCCTACGTTGAGGGAGATGTGCTGCCAGATGATGCGCAGCACTCTAAGCACCAGGTGCAGGACATCGGCGACGAGGGCAATATTGACCGAGTAACCAGAATGCTCGACCTGGCACTGGCTCATTGTGTTGAGGTGTTATACCCTTTCAGCAAAGTAGATGTAGAGAACGGATTGGTGCTAAATGACAACCTTACAGAGACAGCCGCCTACACCGTTACACTGCTTGTGCCAGACGATTTTTCGGACACTACGGCCAAATACCTGGAGCAGCTTATTCACAACTTGCTTGTGTATTATGTCCTTGCGGACTGGATGAGCATAGCTAATGTTGCCAATCCCAACAGTGCCGCTAACTGGGCTGCTAAAGCTCAGGACACAGAAGATGAGATTAAAGGGAAACTCAACGCCAGAACTGGCAGGGTGAGGAAATTTCAGAGTCCTTTTTGATAATGCATAATTCATAATGCACAATGCATAATGACACAAGGCGATGCCTTGCAATACAAAACACCACAGACACAGAACGAAGTTATGAGCAAAGACAAGATATACAGCAAACGCAGAGTCGTTAAAGAAGACCTCTTAGAAGCGGACACGGTGGCTTGGAGCAAGAAGTTTGATGGCCGCAGAGCATTTGACGTGCTTATGGAGGCGCAGCGTTGCTGGGACGCTATGGGGCCTTTCAGAGAAGAGCGCCACAGGATGTGGGAGTATGTCAAAGGCAACCAGTGGGGCGACTATGTGACCGTTGAGGGCGAGACTATGACAGAAGAGACCTACATCAAGAAGCAAGGAAATGTGCCGCTAAAAAACAACTTGATGCGTCGCCTAGTGCGTAACGTTACTGGAGTGTTTAGAGACCAGAACAAAGAGCCTACCTGTGTGGCTCGTGACCGTGACGAGCAGGTGTATGGCGAGACCTTTAGCACCCTTTTGCAATATAATGGCCAAATCAATGACCTTAAAGAGCTTCAAGCACGAGGCTTTGAGGAATTTTTGGTTGGCGGTGCCATAGTTCACAGAAAGTGGGCAGGTTGGAATGGCGACGAGCCAAAGTATGATTGTTGGACAGATGCCATTCAGCTCAACACGTTCTTTATAGACAGCAACATGCGTGACATTCGTGGCTGGGACGTGTCGATGCTTGGAGAGGTTCATGACATAGACTTTGGCACTTTGTGTAACAAATATGCGCATAGCCCTGAAGATTATCAAAGACTCCGAGAGATATACCACAATGCACATAACCGAGGTTTTCTAAAAAACTATTGTGAGGTGTTTGGTCGGCATAAGCTAGAGAACTATGATTTTTTGTTTACCAATGATCCCACCAGATGCCGTGTTATTGAGGTGTGGCGCAAAGAGAGCAAACCCAGGATGCTATGTCACGACACCAATAGCGGCGAGCTGTTCAAGATAGAGATTGCCGACAAAGCCGAACTTGTTGATGCTGTGAATGAGGATCGCATTGCCAGAGGCGTTGAGGCCGGCATGGCAGTTAATGACATCCCATTGATAGAGGTTAAGGAAGAATGGTTCATGGATTATTACTGGTATTATTACCATTTGACTCCATTTGGTGATATACTTGAAGAAGGCGAGACGCCATATAATCACAAGAGCCATCCCTATGTGTTCAAGTTCTACCCCTTTGTTGACGGCGAGATATTCAGTTATGTCAAAGACTTCTTAGACCAGCAGCGTTATACCAACCGCTTAATCACACTCTATGACTGGATCATGCGTGCGTCGAGCAAAGGTGTGTTGCTTGTTCCTGAGGAGAGCATAGGAAGCATGGACATCGAGGAGATTGCCGACGAGTGGTCGAGATTCAATGGCGTTATCGCTATCAAGACCAAGAACGGTGTCCCTATGCCCCAGCAGATTGCCAACAATGCCGTGAATATAGGCATCAGCGAATTGCTTAACATCCAGCTTAAATTCTTTGAGGACATTAGCGGTGTGCACGGAGCTTTGCAAGGCAAAGCAGGAGCGAGTGGCACAAGTGGAACGCTGTACGCACAGCAGACCCATAACGCTACTACATCATTGCTTGACCTGCTTGAGAGCTACAGCTCGTTTGTCGTTGACAGCGCATATAAAGACCTTAGCAATATCCAGCAGTTCTATGACGAGGATACCATCTACAACATTACAGGCAAGCGTGGCTTGATTGGTTGGCGTGATGTAAAATGTGACATAGCTATTACTGAGAGCACCACGACGCCAGCGTACAGGCAGTTTGCTAACGATTATCTGATGCAGTTCTGGGCAGCAGGCCAGATAAGCATGATACAGTTGTTGAAGCATGGCAGCTTCCCATTTGCCGACGCACTGTTGCAAGAGCTTGAGTCGCAGCAACAGCAGGTAGCACAAGGCCAGGTGCCACAAGGCTTGTCGCCTGAGCTTGCACAGCAAGTGCAGCAGGGAGCCAATATGGACGCTGTGAACAGAGGCTATCAGATGCTTAAAGGTCAAGTACAAGGGCAACCACAGAGACAAGCAATATAGCGCACGTGTTGCGCACTGAAGATAAATTTTTTCATGTTAAATTGAATTTAGTTAATGATTAGAGAAGAGCCTCTGGTCCTCACGGATTGGTGGCTCTAAAATATTTAATATGAAAAATGAAAAGTTTCTTTCTTGAACGCCGCGCTTGCGGCGCAATGTGCTACTATCTTGGACGGTTGAGGTAGCGTGGTGTGTACTGGATTGTCGCGCCATAGATTGACTCGTCGGGCAGGAAGTCGACAAGCGCCACCAAGCGGAAGTACTTGTAGGGCGTGCCGCTGAAGCCTCGCAGATAGTGGTCGGTGCTGCTAGACACCAGGAACCAATTGTAGAGATCGCGCGAACCGAAGAGGATAGAGCGTATGGGCTTGGGTGTGCGACCACTTTTAAGGAAGTCGAACTTGCCTCGCTGTATAATCGTATCTATAGTCTTTAGCGCATCGGGTTGGTCGAGCTTCAAAGGTCGAGTGATGATCAAACCCTTTACATTTACGTCGAGTAGAACCTCTGTGCTGAGGTTTACCACATTGCGGTGGCCGTTGTTGTCGGCATCGGTCACAGCCAGCGCCTCGGGATAGGAATTGATGCCGTAGTCGATGTTGGTAACCATCATTCCCCACTTGTGATCCTTGAGACTGTAGACATAGGCATAGTTATAACTGGAGTTATAGACGATGATGCGCTGATGGTTGTAGTCATAGATCATGCGGCAGCTTGCCAGGAAGGAGGAGAATGGTTGCAGGCTCATCGCATTGACATCATAGCCGTCATCATTCAGGAAGGAGGCGAAGCTGTCTGGCAACTCGGCGATGTTGAATGGAAACTCACTGCTGATGGCATCGGTTATACACTGCGTTTGATTGCCGGAGAGCATCATGATGCCCTTTTCGGTGGCAAAGAGCACAGCATCGTCAAGCTGTGTGATGCTGGCTGCATTGTAGTTGTCGCCAATCTTGCTGAGCACGTCGCGCGGCAGCGGCCATACACTGGCATAGGTCCCCCTGGCTGTGGTGTCCATGGCCCAAATGCCCTCGGTGCTGAAGACGTATAGAGGCGCTTTGCCATATTGGTCATCGGCCAGAGGTTTGACGGCGGCACACAAACCAAGGATTTTGCCTGTGCCCACTGTGTTGATGTTGGTGGGCTCGAAGACGAATGGGTTGTAGACATTAGAGGTGTAGACCTTGTTCTGCTCAAGGAAGCCGCCTGTGGTTGGTGTGGGAGCAGTGACGGTCATGGCTGTTGGTGTCGCGTCCTGCTTTGTGATATCGCCCAACCAATAGGCTCCATTGAGCAGGTCGTGTGGAGTGAGCTTGAGCTCATAGGTTTTGCCTAGATGCTTGATATAAGCAAACTTCGCATTGGCATCGGGATAGAAAATCCAATGGGGGAAGTTGGTGTTGTTTGATCCTGGCTCATTTTGCACCACTAGTGTGTGCATTTCATTCTTGATTGAAACTTCAACTTGCCATGGGTTGGATGGAGTAGCCACCATCGTGCTTGCTTGGGCAAATTGAACTTCTGGGTCAATCGGGTTGTGAGGAGTGCGCTCTATTCCACTATAGTTGACACGTCCATTGAAGTTGTACATGAGCGATGCCTTGAGAGTATCGTGACTGTGATAGTCATCTTTCATAGTCTTGCGGCCGAGCAGACCGCCGAGAACACCATCCTCAAGGTCGAGTGAAGCTTCGCTGCATGTGGCAAGTTCGTCAAGAGAAAACTCTTTAATGATATGAAAGTAGGCTTCACTAGTGATGCTTTTGTTCACATCGGCAGTCTTGCGCAGTGGGATTGTGGCAATGTAGTTGGGATAGTTATAGGTTGAGTTGTAGCGATTGAAATAATCACCGAAACCATCATTGCGTGTTGCTGTATCAAAACTTGTGAATAAATCTTTGAGTGGTTTTACCCCAGCCCATTGTGGTGATGTCACAGGTTGGTCTCCAAGCTTCATCACCTTGCTGATGGTGTAATAAGGTTCCCAATCAGCATCGTTGTCGGCATCCATGTTGGTCCAACCGAGCACCTCACCAGCTTGGTCGTAGGTGTAGACAGGAGCTGACACGCCGATGTCTACCGACGTGATGAGGTCTTTCCACTTAGTTAGATTTGGAGGTATAGAAGCGATGGTGTACACAAGTTCAGAGAGGCAACCATATATGCGACCGCGAATCTTTGTTTCTACTCGGCCATCTTGATTGTCATTAAGGCATAAGCCTCGATGACCATCGAGAGCAAAGATGGGGCCACGGCTGTTAGGAATCATCAACACCGGATAGGATTGCCTGATATAAGAGCCATCATAAAGGCGGTAGCCATACCTCACGAAGAATGGCAGCACGAACTTGTTGTCGTTGGCCCCCTTCTCATTGACGAAGGAGTTAAGGCGTGCGAACACGGATTTAGAAAGCATTGACTTGAATGTCATAATACTGCTTTTCTCATTGTCGGTGCCGCCTTCCATCCCCTCAATAGAATGGGTGGCATAGTTCATTGCAAAGTTCAAGTGGTTGGTGTTATCATTACCCCATATAGGTTGCTCCATCAATGGCTTTGGCGCAGCCCAAGATTTTATATTAGTATCATCGTTAGCCAGGTGCGGCACAACAGGTTCATAGAGATTGCCGAATTCAATAATTGTGCCTCGATAGTTAGATTGATTGTCATCGCTTACGTTCTTTGTATCAGGCCAGACGGCGAAGTCGGAATGTAGACCGAAGGTGATCTCTATCATGGGAGGCTTTTGGCCGAGGGCTTCATAGTGTGCATTGCCTTCGGTAGACCACAGGAAATGTTGCACTCCATTGTCGTCGTTGACAATGAGGGTGTTGCCGATGCTGTTGATGGTGGGTGTGCCTGTGATAGAGCTGCCAGTGATGTAGTGGCGCGTCCATGGGTTCTCGCCAACTGCATCGGCATTCTCCTCGCAGACCCATGCCAGGGACTGTGTGGTGACATCGTTGACGGTGGTTGTCACCATCAGGATGTAGTGTGTGTGGCCTGTCATCTCATGAATCCACAACAGCTGCTCACCCTCGTTGAGGGTGAACTTTATTGTTGGTGGCATAATAGGATGCAGGGCGCCATCCTCAGGGATGAGGTTGTAGCATCCTGCGAGCTCGCCATCCATGCATTCGTAGTCGGATGGCACTGCCGAGTGTCCTTGGTATTTAATGTCCTTTATCATATCATCTTGGTATATTTCTTTTGATTATAATTGGAAGAGCGGTGCCGAGGCCTTGATGTTGTAGTGGTTCTCCTACTGGCAGGCGTGCTGTTGTGTAGTTGCCGTTTACTTTCAAAACTGCCTGGCACAGCCGCCTGGAATGTGCACGCAGGTTGTTGCAAGTGCGGCCTTTGTAAGTTGGCGCACATTGCGCTTCGTGGCGGCCGACAGCGTTGCGGTGCTTGACATAAAGGTAATACTCGCCGTCGTCGTGGGCGATGTCTATCACGTCGCCCTGATGTAGGGAGAGTGCCTTTGCCACACGAGCCGTGATGTCTATGCGGCCGCTGCCGTGGAAGGTGATGTCGGGGCGTCGAGTATTTTCTAATGTCGTTGTCATCTTGGTGGGCAGATTTCGTAATATGTTATGTCTCCTGCTGTCTTGGCTTTCACGTTGAGTTTTGCGCGGATGAGTGCCGGCATCTGGTAGTCGTAGAACATGCGTGCCACGCTTGGGTTGAGCATGGGGAAACCGATAGTGCGATACTTCTCGTTATATTGGATGTCGGCGAGCTGCGTTTCCTGGTCGAACTGTGGGTTCAAGATGAAGCCGTAGGTGTTGTCGTCGGGGATGTAGAAGGCGAAGACCTTGGCCTGCTCCAACTCCATACCTCCCATGTGGTGGAAGAGCGCACGGCTGAGCGTGATGCTGTTGTCGCTGCCGTCGGCAATGACATACATGTGACGGCGACGGAACCAATCTAATATTTTCTTGAAAAGTTTCTTCATAATGCGAAAATAGTTATTAGTGGCTAGTGGTTACTTTTAAGTTTTAATACTTCTTCCTGGAGCGGAAGGACACAGTCTCGACGAACATGAAGGAACGTGTTGTGTCGAGTTTGATTTTGTGCTCGAGGGCCTCTTCCTTGGTGTGGAAGATGAAGCAGGAGATCTCGCACTTGGAGGTGCCGCGAGTGTTGATGATGTTGGCGTAGTATTTAGGGCCAAAGATATGGTCGAGGATGCGGTTAAGTAGGTTCATAGTTGTATAATGTTTTTTGTGTTCCACGATAAAGAGATGTCACCACTCACGAGGCATTTGAATGTGTTTATCTTCCTTTTTTCTATTTCGTTCTCACAGACTTGGTCACTGACCTTACTGCCCATATTCCAGTTTACTATGACAGGTACTGGTGTTGGGATAAGATAATATTTCACAAAGCCGAGTGTGTTTTCGTTTACGAAGATAGCGTGTCTCTGCGACTCATAGGCAAGATAATCTGAGAAAAAGTTTTGATATTCCTCATCTGTAAGGATAAGCATTTCGGCTCTCAGGTTGTTGACATTGTTGACCGAGAATGAGTCCTTGAAAATTAAATTAGAAACCCTTATCTCGTCACAAACACACGCATCCGTCAATGTGTGAATAAAGTCCAACAGGCTTTCGAGAGTGTCATGGTTTTCTCTCCACACGTTTGTGTTGATACGCACCTTTACATTCTTTTCATGGAATGTGTCATAGATGACCTTCATTTTGTCAAGGGTTTCAGGCCCCAACATATGGCAGCTCATGTTTATTCCAATCAAATAGCGAGATAAATCTCTAATAAGTTTTGGATTATTCACAAGTTCAATCCCATTGGTCGTTAAAAATAACTTCTTGATGCCAACTTCTTTTACTTGGCGGCACAGTCTAACAATATCTTTGTGCAACAATGGTTCGCCGCCCAGGATTACAGCTTCCTTGATGCCATATTTATCAACAAGCTTTTTGATATTCTTTACTGCTTTCCCTATCGGCAGGTTAAGTCTCCTGTCGGTATGTGAGTTTATGCAGTAGAAGCAGTTCCGCTGGCAGTTGTTTGTGGCCACTATACTGAGGTAGGCGTTGTTTGACACCAGTCCTATATCTGTTTCTCGGTATTCGTTTTGCTTGAAAATTTCTAGCGAGTTTGTGTTGATTATCATAATAGTTTCTTTATTCTTATTTCTTTATAAAGTTTTGCACTTCATTGCGAAGTTTCGTTTAAAATTCTGAATGCCGTAGAAGCATGGATAGCTCTTACAGTCGTGGCGGCAGGTGACACCATCACGGTGGATAGCGTTGTGCTTCTGATGGTCGCTGGTGCCACGCCGCCTGATGTAAGGTGCGGAGCTTACTCGCTCGACGATGATATATTCTTCAAATGGAACGTTTATCATTTTCTAAGAACAACATGTGTATTGTCGAAATATGGTTCATGAATGGCGACTATGATGTTGCCGTTAGCGTTCACAAACGTTGCTTTATGTCCATAATTTTTGCAGATGCTTTTTATGAACTTGTTGGGCAGGTGT
>CADAAI010000047.1:9094-15519 GCA_902785925.1 uncultured Bacteroidales bacterium | reverse complement strand
CCAAACGCCTCTGGGTATTGTTTTGTTGCCATGATATTTAACTGGACCATAAGTTACAACTGAATGAAAATATCCACCATAGGAGTTATTCGTTTCATTTAAATACAAGCCATTCGCATAAAAGTCATAAGCACCGATAGGCAAAGCAGCTGCCGGTAACAGCGCAAGTAGCAAGAGGCGCCGTGTAATTGTGTGGAGTGTCGTTTTCATAATTATATCGTTTTTATGTTTTCTAATCGTTTTGACGAAACTAAGTTAGTAATTCTTTTTCAATTATAATTGAATCGGCCACTTGGCAACTCTTTAAAATGCCCTTATTCGTTCCCCATGAGAATGTTGTAGATAGCAGTAATGTCGGCTACTGTAACTGAACCGTCTCCGTTCACATCGCTTGCAGCAGCCGCTGCTTCATCAATGCCAAGTAATAGGTCGTAAACAACTGTAGCATCTGCACTTGTGACAAAACCATCAAGATTGGTGTCGGCAGGGTGATGCTCCACAATATTCAAGAAATCACTCCAAGGCGCTGTGGTCTGATAGTCACTTAGAGTGCCTTGGGGAACATAAAGTATGCAGGTCTCTTTGTTTATCCTGCCAAAGATATCATATTCTTCATCAACTATATAAGTGTTATAGTCTTCATTGTGAGTCAAGTCATAATAGACCCCTTTTGGATCTTTTATTTTAGAGTAAATCTTAGAAACATTGAAGCACTCAAAAAATGCTTTTTCCTCAATTCTTTCAACCGAACTGCCAATGATGATATCCTCGGCATTTTCACAAGCCTCAAATGCACGACGGCCAATCTCTCTAACCGAGTCGGGAACAATTATGTGCTTTATCCCTAATGACCAACAAAGGATATTAGGAATGCGCCAAACTTTATTCCCAAAGACAAACTCTTCAAGATTCTCATAGAAATAGTTACGACCAAATGGAGAATAATAAATATAGTCAATACTTGATGGTGTATTCCAAACTACTCGTTTAAGTCCATGGCATCCAGCAAGTGACATGGTAAAAACTGAATCAACGGTTTCTGGAATCACTATTTCCTCTAAACCTGAACAATTAATAAGTCCACCATATTCTATGGTTTTTACCGAAGGGGGAATAACCAATGACTTCACACGAGACAGACCGTTTCCCAATCCCTCCGGAATAAGTTCTACACTATCTCCAAATGTGAATGTCTTAACTCCCGTTTTATAGAATGGTTGATCTCCACTGGCAGGCCAGCCATTGCATCTAATTGGATTCCATATAACATCTTCAAGTTTGTTGCATTCCCAAAATGCAAAAGGACCCATCGTAGTAACTGATTTCGGAATGACAACCGATGTAATACTTGTATAGCTAAAAGCACTACCACCAATCTCGATTATGCTTTCAGGGATTAATACAGATGTAACACCTGTGCAATTCCAAAAAGCCTGAGAACCTATTTTATTGACAGTATATGTTTTGCTGTCATACGTTATTTGCTCAGGGATTACAATGGCACCTGAATAGGTACAGTTAAAGTACCCTTCATCATCATCATTAACAAGCATCACAGTAGAAGAATCTTCCTTATTTATTTGATAAGCAAATCCATCACAAATGAAATCATGCCTGATGAAATCAAACATATTCTGCCCCAAGGAGTGTATATTTGCAAAAACGCAAATGAACACCGCTATGAAAAGTCGTGTGCGAATTATTGTTTTCATATTCTTGTGTTTTTTAGTGAGTGCTATTATTTCCTGATAACTATCTGGCGATTAGTATATTCGCTTGCAGTGTCAATAATCTTCAGCAGGTCTTGCCACTGTGAGAGTGGATAATAAGATTTGAAGTAGCTCTTGGTAGCTTGGAGGTGTAGTTTGTTGCCATCAACATTAGCTCTGGCTGTGAACTCGCCAGCATCATTTCTCACCAATTGTTGCAACTTATCAAGACTTTCTTGAGAGACAGTGTAGCCATCAGGTATATCAACGATGATGTCCCACACTAATTGATTGGCAGCAGTTCGATAAACGTCGCAATCACGTTCTCTATCGTGCCCCTCGAGTGATAATTGAGAACCTAAGAGCTTGCCTACACTTAGCACCAGGTTGTCGCCTGCTTTTTTCACAAGACCATCAAGGGAGTACTGTGAGCGATAAGAGAAATCGGGATTTTGTGTGTCTAGACCTGTTGAAATAATCTCAAAACTTTTGAATTCCAATGGCTTCATGTCGTGATACAGGTCAACTTCATTTCGATATATTTCGGTTTGTTCTTCTTTGTCTTTCTCAAATTTGTCCTCCATGCCTTTGCGGTCTTTCTTTGATAATGCCTCAAGATAGGACTTTTCGCGCTTAAGTTGCTTGTCGTAATCGTCCATCATCTGTTTGTCGCTTATCAGTACCGACGTGATAAGTTCCTTAGATGTGCCCGTAAGGGTCTCGTTGCGGTCGATGTTGACATTCAAACCGTCGAGAGAGGCTTTTAGATTCACGACGTCGCGGTTCTGACTATAGTCATTTTGAGGAAGAAGTTCCATATAATAATCGGTTTTCTCGTTTTCAAGTTTTTTGATGAAAGCCGCTTTGCGGCCTTGCAGGTCAGCTGGTAGGATTCCTGGTGTTTGACATTTATATTCAGGTGCTGCATAATAAGCACCACCAGGAGTCTTGATTAACCAAGAAGTGTTTTGGTTGTTTATTAATTGTTCTATTGGTTCATTATCGGTGTCGGTAGTAATAATCATCGTGCAGGGTATTTCACTCATCGCAAACATTTTTCTTAATGCTCCAACAAACTCATAGGGTGTGAACTTTTCAGTATCCTTGTCAAAACCAGCAGCATAATAGATAAAGGCGTTGTACAGACGCTGCGCGGCAGTCTCTTTGTCGGGGTCCTTCTTTGCGATGTCGATGTCCTTTTTCAAAAAGCCAAATGCCTTGTAGAATCGGCTCTGCTTAGCATTGTCGATTTCATATTTCATGAGTGTGAAATCATCGATGAGGATACTGCGGTAGTCGGGGTTTGCTTGAAGTCCTCGGTCCTCATTCTTCACACTCTTAATGCCTCCACCTGTAACACTCTTGTCATAGGCATAGAGAAGAATCATCGGAGCCTGACTCGATTTATTATACCACAAGTCGGGAATTACCCCGTTAATATTATTTATCTCGGTCTCAAGAATTGTGTGTTTGTCTTTATCGGTCGATATCTTGAAATCGGGTGCGCCATTTAAGGTTCGATACTGCACTGTGATTTTCTTGTCAACTACACATCTCACTCTATAATGCAAAATGGGGTATTCATCTTTCATGATGAATGTGAATGGCTTCATGTTGCGGTCATGTACAATTTCTTCATCAAAGAAAAATATGTCCATAACATCACCCACCTCGAGTCCTGGAACAGCGAGCTTGTGGCTCACCTCACTGTCATAGTTTCCTTCGCGGGTGACCATGTAGTCGCTAGTATTGACATTTACTATCGTTCCGCTTGGCTTAATGACCCTCACGCCCAGCACTTTCATCTCACTCTCTTGCTGACCAAATATGGTATAGCTCTTCTTGAATGTAGAGTAATCAAACTCTGAGAACTTCTTGATTGCCGCCTCATCGTTGAGCTTTATGAGCATCCGGGTGAGTTCATGCCTTCCCAGTTTCTTTGCCCCACTAAACCCCATCAATCCTGTCATCTTAATGTATGACTTGCGAGTGAGCTCCACATCGGTGCGAGATGCAAGAATTACTGCCGAATAGTTTTTAACGTATTCGTCGGGACAGTAATAATTGGAGAACTCAGACAAGGAGGTGCTCCACACTTGCTGTTTCAGTTGCTCGGCAAACTCGGCATACTTCTTCTCATCATTGGCTTGTGCTGTGAATAAAAGCAGCAAAGCAAGCATTACGGTCAATAATTTTTTCATATTGTTTATTTTATGGGTTTTAAAACTAATTGCTCATGGCACGCTTCGTTCCACTTGCGCACGTTTTTGTTTCAAGTTGTAATTTGGTCGCGTTGAAGTTCGGTGCCGGCTATATCTATAGTTTTCACATAAACCACAGTATTGCCTTTTTGGGCAAAAGTGCAGCTCAACTTTCCTACTGGAGTATTGAAGCTGATAGGACTTGGCAATTTTTCAACATAATAACCACTTGGAATGGTAAAGCACACCTCGTTGACACGGCGGCACTTAACGGGAAATACATAGTTGTGCTCTCGTTTTGTTGTGTCGATGATGGCTTGAGTCATGTTGTCGGGGTCAAGTTCAATGTATATTTCATCATCAAGTCTTGACAACGAGTTCTCATCAACAATCTCGCCCTGCAAACTTGCCCATTCTTTGTCACATGCTGTCTCGAGCCAGTGTGCATTGTTGACTTTTATGCTGTGTGAATTGTCGTTTAAGGCAAGTGCAGTAAATGAGCTGCGGTCACGAGCCTCACCATCGTTATAAGCCGTGAGAAGCATTTCTTTCATGTCGCCCTTGGCCCAGCGCTCGGCTGTGCCTTGCAGTGCTTCGCCAACAATTGCCAGCTCAACGTGAAGGCTGTCACAACTCGATTCCAATGGTTGTGTGGGCAAGGTCACATGTTTATAGCTTTCGCCGTTTTCGATTAGGGCTTCAACACCTTGAATGTTGCATGGTATGTGACCTAATGGAATGTAATTGCTCGTAGCATCAAGATAATAGGTGCACCCATCAATGTCGGCAGCACAAATCACATGGTTCATCGATGCTAGCGAAGGAATCTCACTGATGCGGCAACTCACATCGTCGGTCCCTAGAAATACCAGTCGTGCGTCAATGCCCTGCGCCACAAGCAGCGTCTTGAGCAGCAACGCAACACCTTTGCAGTCGCCATAGCGTTTCCTTATCACTTCGGCGGGAGTGTCGGGCCTATGCCTTCCTATTCCTGACTCAAAAGCCACATATCGGATGTTGCTCTGCACCCATGCATAGGTATTTTTCATTTTGTTGATTTTATTGTCGGTCTCGGGCATCTCAAGAAGTATGGAATTCAGTGATGGGATATTAGTGTCGACTCGCGACAGGTCGTAGCTCCAGCGGTAAAGCTCATCCACATTAGCATAGGCTCCTTCAATCATTATGGTGGGATAGATTTTGGTAGTGTTGGGCATGTTATCCTCAACTTTTACTGCTGGCATGCTCACTATTGTATAGGTAATAATGCGCTTGTTGTCTTCATGGGTTTCTTCTACCTGGATGTTGGGAGTGAGGTTTTTGTTTATCAGTTTAAATTGTTGGAGTTCATCAGGTATGATGATTTTTACAGTTTTGTGCCTAATAAAGAATTCATCAGCCAGAAAAATGCGAGAGAAGTAATGAATATCGGTGAAATTGCGCTCAAACTTAGCTTCGCACTTTTGATGTTTGGCATCTAAGAGCACATCATAAAAACAAGCTTTTGAGTCATCGTAGAACACATTGTCGGGAGTGATTGACTTGTGCTCGGGGGTGTTGCTTCGGCTGCATGATGATTTCACAAATTTAATATTGTCGCCATAGAATATTGAGGGCTGAATCTTACATTTAAATTGCTTCAAGAGCTCGTAATTAAGCGAAATCTTGTTATTTACGATAATTTCTCCTTTATGTTTTTTGAACTCATAAACATCACGACAATCATCGATAACAACCTCATCGATTGCTTTTACAACTAAAGCCGGACAACAACATAGCATTATTGTCAGCAACAAATATACCAAATATCTATTTTTTTCAAATCTCATGGTTGTTTCATTTTTGTTTTAATCTTTTCTGTTTTCAAATTCAGATATCAAATGCCAATTTTCACCACATTTATTATTGTTACGATTTCAAAATCAAACAAAAAGCGTGAGGAATTGTCCTGCTTATCTACTTAGGGGCATCGCCAAACGCCCTACCTGAAATAAACAGTCCCCCCACGCTGCACCTATATATCGTGCCCCTTGAGGGAGGTAGATATAGGCAAGCGAAGGCGTTTTATGACTGCTTAATCCTTCAGGTTTAAATTTGGCGATTTTCTAAGTAAGGATAAAGCCAAAACGCTTTCTTATATCTTCAAGTGAGAGCATGACTCCACAAGGTCACTTGAATTGTCGCAAATTTACACTTTAATTTTATAAAAAACAAGAATTATCTCTATTTGTGAAATAATTTTTTCAATATTGCATTCTCTTCACTCATGCGCATACTTTTGTATAAAAAAAACGTATGTATAATTTTCATCTAAAATATCTCGGCGCAGACCGCTCTCACCTCTCCCCACTTCCCTCTCATCTGCAAATGCAGCATTTGCAAAAAGCGCTATTTGACATTCTGCCACCCACCAAAATTTTTTTCATTTTTGTCCCAAAACCAAAACAAATCTGTTTTTCAGATTGTTACGATGTTGTCCCCGTTGTTTGATAAAACTGAGTCAACTGAGTCAGGT
>CADAAI010000047.1:0-9030 GCA_902785925.1 uncultured Bacteroidales bacterium | reverse complement strand
GTAAGCAGGCTTTGCGACAACGATAGTTGCAACTTTGTGAGATTAAATAAAATTTTTCCATTTTTGTCCCACTTGTCCCATTTGTCCCAAAATCGTCAAATGTCCACAAAATCCCGTTGGTCCCCAAGGTCCACTAGGAACCCTAAAAAATTTTCAAAAGTGTCCCACCATATTTTCACTCCGTCAGGAGTGGCAAAAACTGAGTCACCCGAGTCAATTGTCCTTAATAACCACAAGCCGCATGGCTTAGTATCCAGCATCCAATGAAAACATTTATTTTTGTTCGTAATAGTCTGAAAAAACCACCCACGCGCTTACAATCCGTAACCACCAATTTTTTTGCGCAAACTGTCCCACCCACCACCAAACATTAAGCAACACTCTTTCCATTCCTTAACATTTAAAACAAATTTTGCTCATTATGACTATAAACCCTCAAACTCAAAAAATTTTTTTTTCAAAAGTGTCCCACTTTTTCCATTTTCTCAAAAACCCTACTTACAATTTGAAACCCATGTTCCCGATCTCAAACGAACTACCTCGCGCAGCCCTCTCTCCCCTCTCTCCTCTCCCCTCTCCTCTGTTATTGTTGTTTGACATTTTTTTCTGAAAGTGTCCCAGCAGCCCAGCGGCTTCACTTAAAAACTTATTACTTAATGAAAAAGAACAAGAAATTTGCGTGATAAGAAAAAATGTTGTACCTTTGCCCCGCTTTAAGCTCCCGTGTGATGGGAAATTAAGCTAAATAACTTAATTTTGAGTAACACAACTTATTAAAAATGAAGACTTTTCAATTGAATGGTGAGCCAAGGACCGACCTTGGCAAGAAGGCTGCTAAGGCGCTTCGCGCCAGCCAAAAAATTCCTTGCGTCCTCAATGGTGGCAAGGTAGTAGAGTTGAAGGACGGTAAGTACGACGGCACTCTCGCCGAGGGCGAGAAGGTTGTTGAGATTGGTCGTGACGGCAAGGCCGTGATCACCACCGACTTCACAGTAAACTTCGGCGACGTGCGCAAGCTTATCTACACTCCCGACGTGTTTGTAGTAGCTCTTAATCTCAATGGTGTTGAGAAAATGGCCGTGCTTAAGGACATTCAGTGGCATCCAGTTAACGACAGCATCCTCCACCTCGACTTCCTTGAGGTAACTGAGGATAAGCCCGTTACCGTGCCCGTGCCCGTTAAGATCGAAGGACACGCTGCTGGTGTTAAGGCTGGTGGTAAGCTCTTCTTGAGCATGAAGAAGGTGAAAGTTAAAGGCATCTACACCAACATTCCAGAGCGCATCGTTGTTAATGTTGACAACATCGCTATTGGTCACGCCATTAAGGTTGGCGACCTGAAGTTCGACAACTTCGAGCTGGCCAACTCTAAGGATCTCGTTATCACTGGCGTTCGCGCTACACGTGCTGCCGCAGCTGCTGCAGCTAGTGCCGAGGAGGGCGAAGAGGGTGAAGCTGCTGAGTAATTTTCTCAAGCGCTTTTTCTCAAAAAACTCATCCGGCTCGTTGAGCGATGAACAACAAGAAACCGAAAAGATGAAATATCTGATTGTTGGACTGGGAAACATCGGTGCTGAGTATCAACACACCCGTCACAACATAGGTTTTACAATATTGGATGCCTTTGCCAAGGCGTCCAATGTTGTTTTTTCCTCGCAGCGTTATGGGGCTGTGGCTCAGATGCGCCTCAAGAATCAGCGACTGGTGCTCTTGAAGCCATCAACCTACATGAACCTGAGCGGCGAGGCGGTGCGTTACTGGATGCAGAAAGAGAAAATAGAGCTCGACCACGTCCTGGTTATTGTCGACGACCTGGCACTGCCCTTTGGCACAATCAGAATGAGAGGAAAAGGTGCTGACGGTGGACACAACGGTCTCAAGAACATCAATGCTTTGGTGGGCTCGACCAACTATGCACGTCTACGGTTTGGAATTGGCAGCGACTTTCCACAGGGAGCACAGGTCGACTATGTGCTGGGGCCTCTTACCAGCGAAGAGCAGCAGATGTTGCCCGAGCGTGTGGGCAAAGCAGTTGAAGCCATCAAGGCTTTCTGCCTGAGCGGTCTAAGCTTCGCCATGACTAACTACAACAACAAGTAGAAAGTGGATTGCCCATAATTTCACACCTGCTTTTATAAACGACAAACGACCGACCATAAACGAAAAACCAATATGGCTGAAATGCGAATCGACAAGTGGCTATGGGCCACAAGGGTATTCAAAACACGCTCGCTAGCTACCGACCAATGTAAGCTAGGGCGTGTGACCATCAAAGGCATGAACGTGAAACCGTCGCACAACATCAAGGTGGGCGACGTGATTGAGGTACGCAAACCACCCATCACTTTCACCTTTGAGGTCGTAGGCCTGCTCAACAACCGAGTGGGAGCTAAATTGGTGCCCAACTACCTAAAAAACATCACTCCCGACGACCAATACAAACTTCTTGAAATGGCACGCATTGGAGGATTCGTTCGCCGACAGAAAGGTATGGGACGTCCCACCAAGAAGGAAGGACGAGAAATGAAGGAGTTTGCCGATGAGGCTTTCTTTGGTTTTGACGACTGGGACGATGAAAATCCTCTATGGACCGAAGAGGACGAGGCAAACCTCAACAACAAGTAATAACCTCATCCTTTTACGCAAAATCACAGGTTCCAGCAATACTCATAAAAAAGATGCACCCAATTCGAGTGCATCTTTTTTTGTTGATTACGTGTTGGATAACCCAAATCACATATAAAGCTTGTTGTTCTCAAAATCGACTTCTCCCTCAAGCTGAGTCACGAAGTCATCGAGAACGTCACGCTCCACATCGCCAAGACTGAACTCCTTCTCGGCATCTTCACGAATGAGTGATATCCATTCGCGGCGAGCAGCCACATAGTCGGCATGAATGCGCTCAACCGCCTCTGCATCAAGATTGTCAATGCCGTAATAGTCGAGTATCATGCGATAGGTCCACGCCCAACGATATTCATTATAATTGTTGTGAACGGCAACAAAGCGCTCAAGCACATCTTCTATCGACGACAGCTTCCCGTCGATGATGTCATTAACCAGACGCTGCTCCTCGCTCACCGGCATCAGCATGCCCGAGAGATCAATCCAGTCGCCCTCGCCAGCACTAGATGCGGGTACCACAGGACGGTGGCGCTTGAGCACAGCACCCATGTAGATGCGCAGCGCCAGGTCATAAAGCTCAATACCCTTGCGCAATAGCGGAGCCTTGATCACATACTCATGATAATTGTAAGTGCTCACGTTGTCGCCACTAGCCTCACGCAGTCGCTCTAGAATTTTTTTTCCACGAAGCACCTCGCTAATTGAGAACGGACTAAGCCAGTCGAAGTTGACTATGCTCTTACGGTCGCTCACACGGCGTTTGTCACGCTTTGGCCATTTGCGTATGTCGCGATAAAGTCCCACTGTCGCAAAGTTGCGACCAGGCACAAGATACATCGTGTCGCTGTAGGCAATAAGATAGGAGAATGGCAGGTCGCGGGTGTCGGGATGATACATCAGCTTGCCAAACAGCACGCTGAAAGTTCCAATGTTGGCAGGCATCAGCAGGTAAGCCCCGCTAGCCGTCTTGCTACCACGCTCTAGCACGCCATAATGCATGGGGCCCATCTTGTAGGCATGGTTACTAAAGTTGGTAGCCGAACCAGCATTGTAGAACGAGAATTGGCCACCAATGAGCAGCGAGCTCTTGTGATGACTTACCGTGAATGGTCCACAAAACGCGGCGCATGCTTCACCGTTCGACATGTAGCTATTGGCAAAGAACACACTGCTTGCTGCTGTAAAGCCGTTGCTCAACTCACATGCTTCGCCCACCATGCAGTCAACTATCTTCACGCTGTTGATGATTTTGGAGCCACCACTAATGATAGAGTTCTCGCAAATTACACCAGTACCAATAGTGATTGGATTCTCAATAGAACTACTAATAGTGCAGTCGCTCAGGCGCGAAGCTCCACTCATTTGGCAGCCGTCACCAACGACAGCGTTGGTAATCTCATTGGTATTTATAATCTGTACATTGTTGCCAATGGTGCTGCATTCAGGACGTTTCTTGGCTATAAACTTCTCAACGAGTGCAGTAAGAGCTTTTTGAAAAGCACTGTTGCCAAGCTGCTTAACCATCAATGCTGCCAACTGACTGTTGAGACCATCAAAGAGCAACAGGTTGCCCTTGCCTACCTCGTTCAATACAGAGATAAGGCTTCCCTGACCATAGGTGGCGCCAGGACGAGTCTCGATGGTGCACACGTTGCTAATGTGGCAGTTATTGCCCACAACCACATTGTTCATGTAGTTGCCCACGTTCTCTATTAGACAGCTATCTCCTATTGTCACGTTGCGCAATGTGGCATTATTGATGCCGCAGCGCTTAACAAAGCCCTCGCTCACCTCGATGCTGCCACAACAGCCTCCTAGTTTAGCAGTACCATAAAAATTGGTTCGGCGCACACAATGTGGGTCAAATCCACGTGTAACTTCCACCAGAGTCCAGTCTTCGGCCTGGCAGCCATTAAGAATTAATACATCTATTTCTTGTTGAGTAAGTTTTCGATATTCCCTCATTATATACTCTGTTTGGGGTTCAGTAAGAAAAACCTATTATTTGCGCTGCAAAATTAAGCATTATTATTCAACTAGCTATCATAGAGCACCTCCTTTAACCTTCGTTGCGAATCATAACCAACTTTTAAGTCATTTAACATTTCGCCAAAGAACCCCATAATAAATGCTAGTTTAATTTTGCCTATCACAATATTATTTATAACTTTGCACATAATTATACTATATTATTAAACAGAATGAGGAAGATTAATTTGATTCTAACCGTTGCAGTAATCGCTGTGTTCACCATGTTTCTGAATTCTTGCAAGAATAGAAGCATAATATAATGAAATTAAGCAACAATCTCTTAGATAGAAATAATTGATTTTCCCTTTTTTCAGCAATCTAATGTACAACATCACTTCCCATATTACCGCCAGATTGTGCTACACAACGCTTGTAGCATCTTTAATTCTGATGTTCGCCACCCCAGTTAGAGCTCAAGAGGATGAAAACAACGAGAAACTCAACCAGTTCACCATCGATGCTGAGCTCTTGACACGTGGAGAGATTAGGCAAGGAGGACTGCCCGAATCAGAAGAAGACAACGACAACAAAGCTCAATTCATCCTAGAACGCACCAGGCTGGGGCTCGACTTTGAGCGTACTTTCCTTAAAGCGCATATCACAGGGCAACACTCAGCCGTGTGGGGGCAAGCAGGAAAGGGCTCGTTCAATCTCTATGAGGCTTGGGCGCAACTCACTTCACGCAAGGGTTTCTTTGCCAAGATTGGTCGCCAAGTGCTCAGCTACGACGACGAGCGCATCATTGGCTCCAACGATTGGGCAATGGCAGCACTATCGCACGACATGTTAAAATTGGGTTTCGAAAATGACCAACACAAGTTACACCTGATGTTTGCCTATAACCAAAACAGCGAGAGCGTGAACGGTGGATCAGTGTATCGCGACGGCGACAAACCTTATAAGACGATGGCTAACGTGTGGTATCACTACCAGCACCATCGTGTGCCATTTGGGGCATCGCTACTCTTCATGAACATAGGCATGCAAAGCGAGTTAGATGCATACATTAATAAATCTCACTACCAACAGCTTATTGGCACGTACCTCTCTTATAAGCCCAATAACTGGAGTGCCGAGGGATCGTTCTACTACCAATTTGGCAGGAATGAGTACGACATGAACATCTCGGCATGGATGGCAAGCGTGAAAGGCACCTATTCACCAAGCAATCAATGGATGCTTACTGCCGGCTACGACATCCTCAGTGGTGATGAATTCTTTGCTGTCCCCCCTGGGGGCAATATAGGCTTAGGACTTATTCAGCACAAGTCCATCAAGGGTTTCAGCCCCGTGTATGGCTCTCATCACAAGTTCTATGGTGCTATGGATTTCTTTTATCTCTCGACCTATTATCACGGCTTCACTCCAGGACTGCAAAACTACTATGCTGGAGTTTGCTACAAACCTATCAGCAAGGTGAGTTTAGATGCCGCTTACCACTATCTTGCCATTGCGACTAACACCGACAACCTCGACAAGCCCCTTGGACATGAGCTTGAGCTCTCGGCCTCTTACACACCAATCAAGGAAGTGAGCGTGTCGCTGGGTTACAGCTATATGCACGGCAGCAAAACCATGGAGGCCCTTAAACGTGTTGACAACAAGAAGAACCTCCACTGGGCATGGCTCAATGTCATAGTTCGCCCACGATTTCTACAAATAAAGTGGTAATTTTCACTAATTAGTTAAGGGGAAAAACTGAGTCCATGAAACAATTATTATCTACGATAAAAAAACACCTGAACAGGCGCACATGGATTACTTTGATTATCGTGTTTGCCGCACTGCTGCTTGAGTTGTTCTCGTGGGCGCAATATTACTATACAAAGCAGCTTCTTGAATACGAGCTTGAAAAGAAAGCCTCAATCGAGATGACGATGAAGGCCATCCTCGTCAAGAGCATGCTCAACACCACCGAACAGGTGCTCAACAGCCATGTGACCGAAATCACCAACCTGACCAAAGATCCCGACGACATTCACGACGCACTTCAAACCATAGTGGGAGCCAACCCCTATTTCAAGGGCGTGGGGCTGGCATTCGTGCCTGGCTATTACGAGGGACATGACGAGCTCTATGAACCCTGGGCTTTCAACACCAAAAATGGTGTGATGGTGAGAGATAATATCGCCATGAGAGGTGGGCACGACTACACTAAGTTCAAGTTCTACAGCGAACCCATGTCAACTGGAAAGCCTTATTGGAGCAACCCTTACATCGACAGCGTCGAGACCCATTCATTTATCACCACTTATTCTGTGCCCATTATTGATAAAAATGGGCAAAAAGCAGGTGTTGCAGGTATCGACCTCTCGCTTGAATGGCTTAGCGACAGCCTCAACAACCGGCACATGTATCCATCATCTTACTGCCTGCTGCTTACCAATGATGCCAAGCTCATTTCTCAACCAGCCAAAAGTCACGCTCGCTATAAAGATTTTGACGATGCCATTAAGCTTATCAATGACTCTACCAACAGAGCACGCGTTGTAGCCAAAAGCAAAATCAAAGTGATAGAGTTCGACACCGAAGACGGCAAGGAAGCCCGCGTCTTTTTCCACCACATGAAAGGCAACCCTCACTGGATGATTGCTGTGGTGTGCTATGACGACGAGGTATACGCTGGCCTAAACGCCATACGCTTGAGGACGGGCCTGCTCATGCTGCTGGGATTCCTGCTGCTGGGCTATATCATCTACCGATTCCTAAGGAACAACAAGATAATGGCTCAAAACGAGCTGGAGCACGAGCGCCTCAACACCGAGTTGCAGGTGGCAAAGCGCATACAGAGCGAGATGCTGCCACACGATGATATCAGCCACGACAATTTCGACATCGCAGCCTCGCTGCTCTCGGCACGCGAAGTAGGAGGCGATATATATGACTACTTCTTGCGCGACGACAAACTATTTTTCTGCATTGGCGACGCTAGCGGTAAGGGTGTGGCATCGGCTCTCATCATGTCGGTAACCCACTCTATGTTCCGCTCATTTGGCTCACGCGAGAGCCATCCGGCACGCATCATGCAGAAGATTAATCAGGCTGTGTGCCACGGCAACGACTCGAGCATGTTTGTCACCTTCTTCATTGGAGTGCTCGACTTGCCCACAGGACGTCTGCATTATTGCAACGCTGGCCACGACACTCCGCAGTTTATTGACAATAAGGCTAATAACCTTGATGTAAAATCAAATATCCCTCTCGGTATTGATGAAGACTGGTTCTACGAGGGGCAGCACGCTGTGCTCAAGCCAGGCAACACGCTATTGCTCTACACCGACGGCCTCACTGAGGCGATGGATACCAAACACAACCAGTTTGGCTTGCAACGAGTGAAAGACACAATAGAGCAGCATCTAAGCGATGTGCCACAGCAACTTCTTGATGCTCTGCATGCTGCCTGCAACGAGTTTGTGGGTGGAGCCGAGCAAAGCGATGACCTTACCATGCTTGCTGTGAAATTTACGCCCAAAGAAGAGAAAACTATCATGCACCGCGAGCTCACTATCGACAACTCTTTGAACCATGTACCCCGAGTGAATGACTTTGTCAAGAGCATTGGTGATGAGCTGAAACTATCGAAAAACGACTCGCAGAATCTCAAACTCGCCATCGAGGAAGCTGTAGTCAACGTGATAAACTATGCCTACCCCACGGGCGAGACGGGCGACATAAACATTGAGGCAACGGCTACGGCAACATCTCTCAAGTTCAAAATCATTGACACCGGTGTCGCGTTCGCCCCTACCGACGCCCCCGATGTCGACACCTCGCTCACTACCGAGGAGCGCCAGATAGGTGGCCTAGGCATCTTCCTTGTGCGTCAGCTCATGGACACCATCAACTACGAGCGCATCGAGGGCAAGAACGTGCTAACACTAACAAAGAAACTATCATAACTAACAATATCAACACACTATAAAACACAAGATTATGAAGACTACAATTAATGAATTTGACGGCAAGCTAGTTGCCACGTTTGAGGGCGAGCTCGACACTGCCGCCGCAATCGAAGTGGAGAAGGAGATGAAACCTCTCTACGACAACGAAGACAAGGACATCGTGATTAATTGCGAGAAACTTGAATACATCGCTTCGAGTGGATTGCGCATATTGCTCGGCATCCTCAAGAAAGCCAAGTCGCACGGCCACACCGTCACCCTCAAGGGCCTGAACGACGACATCAAGAACGTGTTTAAAATGACCGGATTCATCAACCTCTTTAATTTTGAGTAATCATCGATTATCACAAAAAACAGAAAGAGCAGCCTTACTATGAAGTGCCCCCCAAAAGTTGGACGTTAAATTAGACGTTAATTATTTAAATTCTTATAGTAATGAGTCCGGTATTGTATCGGGCTCATTCCTTTTAAC
>CADAAI010000046.1 GCA_902785925.1 uncultured Bacteroidales bacterium | reverse complement strand
AGCCCAATGAACGCAAATATTGAATGGCAAAAACCGCTGTGGTGCGAGTGTTACCCTCGCCAAAGGGATGAATCTGCCAAATCCCTGCAACGAAGCGTGAGATATGCGCTACAATCTCGTCGGTCGTGAGTCTAGTGTAACTGAAGGCTCGTTCTTGGGCGATATCGTAGTCCATAGCCTGCTGTAACTCTGTGTAGCCAAGATAAAGCACCGATGCGCCACGGAGCACCCACTCGTGTTTTGAGATGTCGTAGGTGCGGAACTCGCCTGCGTGTTTGAACACACCGTTGAATATTTGGCGGTGCAAACTCTTGAAGCCATGAGTTGTAAAATCGAGTGTTCTCGTCGCAAGTATATCTGTTATGTTAGATGAAACTATATCTGCTTCATTTTTCTCGTTATCATCTGGAGTACGTTTAGACTTAGTTTCATAATAATACTTCTTCTATAGAGATTTCTCCTTCTATGTGACGTTGGGCGGTCTCTTGCAAGTAGTCTGAAACAGTAAGTCCATCAACAGCTTGCAAACCTATTGCCGTGCGCCATGCCGATGCTTTCTCTCGCTTGCCAGGATCGCCATGTCTAATATATTCATCGAAGTTTATCATATCTATTATTCTTGTCGTTATTCAGTTGCAAAGGTAATCATTTTATGGATGCAGAACAATATGGCTATTACATTTGTTTTACTCTAAGAATCCAACCACTTCACGCTTGACTTTCATGTCAATCTCACGGTATCGGTTGAATGCCTTGCTGCCTTCGGCATGGCCAGTCATTGCTGCGATGATATTTGGGTCTTTCACGTGTTGGTATGCTATTCCGACAAATGTGCGTCGAGCCATGTGACTGGTCGCAACTTCATAAAGCGGTCTTAGTTCATTCTTCCGAGTCTTAGGATTAAGCACTGCCACCTTGCGATCGATATTAGCCAACTTAAAGGCTTTCTTTATATAGACGTTGTATTTTTGCTGGCTTATGAAAGGGAACAAAGTTCCTCGCTTTGGGTCATAGTATTTCTCAATTAGATCCAATGCAGTCTTAACTAGAGGCACCGATGCCATCCTCGGGTTCTCCTTTTCGGTCTTTTGTGGTGTATACATAAGTACACCATTGCTGTCAATGTTATCATAGGTAAGTGCATACAAATCACTCACACGGCAACCTGTGCAACATTGAAAAACAAAGATATCTCTTTGAACTGCAACCATACCTTCCATCTTGGTGTTTTCCAGTTTATGGCGTTCGTTGATGTCGATATAAAATGGAGTCCCATATTTAGCTCCATCGATCTTAAATCGGTTAAACGGATTATTATTGGTATAACCCTGCCTAATACACCACAGCCAGTAAGTTTTCAGTCGGACAAGAATATTGTTCAACGTGTTCTTGCTACGCTGCTCTGGACAACGACTCTCAATCCTTCTGCCATATTTCTTACATTCAGAATTCACTTTATAGAAAGCTTCCTTATATAAACGGTCATGGCAGTCCATCTCTTTAGTGGTTTTGTTGTAGTACCAGAATTCATGTTCCGATAGAAGAAAGTCACGAAAGTTCTCCAGGTCATTATGAGTAAAAGTGTCGAACTCAAAGGTGTCATCATTCCACAATTCAAAACGGCGAAACACCCTCCATAGCGACCAGAAATGCTTTATGCGACTCTCCGACGCCTCAAGCTGCTCTATATAATCAACAAGTACCGAAGTGACTGTGTCCTCATGTATCTCTTCTTCATCATCAAATAATTCAAAAAGCATTTCAAGTTCATCATTATTACTTTTAAGCCATTTGGGGCCGACATCATTTTCATCAGTACTCTGAATTCGATCGGCATTATCTCTATGCCTTCTTCGTCTTTCTTGAGATATAGTAGGCATATTGAATTCGGCTATGACATTCTTAAGCCATCGCGGGCCTACACGATTGTGGTCAGTGTCATCCCATGCAATAAGAATAGCAGAGCAGAGGTTACTAAGCCTCTCCTGTTGCTCACGATGATACAAAACTTCTTCGGTTTTTATCCTTGCATGCATGACCATCTTCTTACCATCCCAGAAAGTGGGATTGTCGGCTATAAAAATACCAGTGCCGGCACGCTGATAAATCTCTTTTCCATGCCTGAAAGTGAGAAGAATCTCTTGTCGACCTCGTCCATTCTTTTTCTTTGATAATCTGAGATAAATTGTTGCCATACAATATGTTATGATATGTTTTTCGTTAAAAATCTGCGACAAAGGTAGTCAAAAAATATCAAAATTGCAACACTTTTTCCCAGAAAATCACATAAATCTTCAATATGATTATTTTTGTAACTATCTAAGGTTCAAATCACTCCTGTTAACAAATTAGATATGAACAAAAATTGCACACTTAATATAACTTTAACGTTACTTAACTATATTGTACAAAAAGATAAATTCATAAAATGTTGTAAATCAGCTGTTTTAATATAACATCAGATAACATGAAATATCAAAAAATAACAAGGTTCAGTTCTCATCTTGGACACATGAATGAAGAGATAATCGGTTGAGATATTAACCTTTTATCTCTTCTTTCTTTTTTACTATGAATAACCTCTAATATCTTGTCACAAATTACACAGGAATAATTGCTGAATAAGGCGTGGCTTTTGGCGAAATTTTTGTAGCTTTGCATACTAACCCAAAAACTAATTAATACAGAAAACCCTAAAAACTGGAATAATGAAGATACATGTATTGCGTACTGGAGAGGTGCGTGTCTCACCCTACCTGCCTTTCGGCGGTGATAACTGCAGTTTGTTGAAAGCTTCTGGAATAACAACACCTAAGAAAGATTGGATTTGGCTTCCTGTGTGTTGCTATCTGATTGAGCACCCTAAAGGCCGTATTCTCGTCGACACAGGCTGGCATCGCGACATGTCGCCCCATGGAGAATACGACAGGAAAGCCCAAATAAAGAGCCTAGGTTCTTGGATTCTCTATCATGTCAACCAGGGCCGTATTGCCAATGGTGAAGCAATCGACGAGCAACTAGCAGCAATGGGGCTGAAAGGAAGCGACCTAGACTATGTGCTGCTCACTCACCTTGACTGTGATCATGCTAACGGATTGAGTGCTGTAGCCGATGCCAAGCACATTCTTTGTGCCCCCGAGGAAGTGGACTGCGCCCGAAAGAATGGTTTCGTTCGCTATCAAAAGAAGTGGTGGCAAGATGTCGACTTACGCACTTTTGAGTGGAACGGCACAGATGGCCCTGCCGGCAAGTCATTCGATTTGTTCGGTGATGGAACGGTGGTGATGGTAAACATACCCGGTCACTGCGATGGATTGTGCGCAGTAAAACTCCGCAATGGTGATGGTAAATATGTGCTTCTGTTTGCCGATGGTGGTTATGCCACGAAGTCTTGGAAAGAAATGATTACAAGTGGCATATCGCTCGACAAAAAGATGCAGCGCAAGTCGCTTGAATGGATTCGTGAGCAGTCGCTTGACCCTAACTGCATTGAATCGTTGGCTACCCACGATACTGATATTGCGCCTCATACAATCGAGTTATAATTAAGGCGAGCGAAGCGAGCCGAAATAGAATTAAACGAGCGGGCAGTTCATGTATAACTGTTCCTTCGAGAGAGCATGTGAGCCTCTGCCACAGCTTTCAAAAGCAAGCTATAGTTTCAATTCTTAGTTTAAACAAAAGCAATATTTAGGATTGTTCCTGGGTGAAGTTGAAGGTTATCAGGTCGATGACTTTTCTTGCGGCATCGGTTAGGTCTTCGCATTCATATAGTTTTGTCTTCTCATTGGTCTGCTGGCAGAATGTCAGTGGATACCAGCATGGCGTGTGCAGGTCGCTTTCGGTCTCGTCGTCATCTTCATGCTTCACATAGAACAGATGAATGGTTTTCTCGAGCGAGTTGGCATACATAATCTCGGCAATAGTGCCAGGACATGTTGCGTCGTCAAGCACAAAAACAGCATCGGTGCAGTCTTCAATCATCTTCTTCTCGCACAATATGATGTCTTCGGCCTTTCGGCTTTCGGCCTCGAAATAGAATGGACCAATGTAGAAAACATTATCATTTATGCTAACTCCACTCATGTCCTTTGGTCTTAGCAAAGCTTGAACACTGCCAAGAATTTGCGACCTGTAGTCTTCGGCGGCAGCAATTTCGTAATCTTCATCACGGGAGTCGAAGGCGAAAGCTCCCCCAAAAAATAATTTATACTGAGTGTCCATAAGTGAGTTGAGTTTTTTGTTAATGTGTTCTATGTCATTGATATTATTTGCAAAAAGCTAGTCAAGCTCTTTGTTTGAAATGCAAATATACAACAATTCTTGTAATAAAAGAACAAAAGCGTGTTGAGATGTCAACAAAATGATGCCATTGCATTAAATTGAAATTAGGGTTTTTAGTGATGTCTGGTCTAAATATCCCAAGTTTTTGGTATTGCGGTGATGATGGTTATATGTGTAATTTTGCAGCATATTAACAATCTAAATCTATTACACAATGGGACTTTTGAAATCATTCTTTACCAATTGTGTCCATCCGCAAGGACGGATGGGGCGCGCGATGCTGCGTTTCATGAACTTCTGTCACGCACCACTTACTAACTGGGGCTTGGGTCTTATCGAATTCCGGGACGGTTGGACGATGCTTGACATTGGATGTGGCGGTGGAGCCACGTTGACGCGGCTGCTCAAGAGGAGCAAAGACAGCAAGGTGTATGGCATTGACATCTCTCAAGAGAGCGTTGAGAAGGCGCGAAAGTTCAATGCCGAATGGCTCGATAAACAAGTGTTTGTCAGTCAAGGTTCAGCCGAGAAATTGCCTTATGAGAATGAACTCTTCGACCTCGTGACTGCTGTCGAGACAGTTTACTTCTGGCCCAATCTGCCCGATTGCATGCAAGAGGTTCGTAGGGTGCTGAAGTCGGGCGGCCGATTTGCTATCTTGGTTGAGGTGGTTGATTCCGACTCAAAATGGAACGACTTGTGCGAGGGTATGACAGCCTATCCTCCCGAGCAACTGAAAAAGATGCTTGACGAAGCTGGTTTTGTCAATATAGAGATTCATCGCATGAAGCCGTCCAATGCTGCCATTATTGGCGTTAAGCCTTGACTTGCTAGTGTCTAAACATTATTGATTAGGAGATAAATCATGACAACAACTCTGTTTTTAGGCCTTCTCTTGCCCCTGTTTGGCACGATGGTCGGTTCGGCTTTAGTCTTCTTTATGAAGGGCGAGATGTCGGCTATGATCCAGAAGTCACTGTTGGGCTTCGCCTCGGGGGTGATGGTTGCGGCTTCGGTTTGGTCGCTGCTGATTCCTGCCATGGAGATGAGAGTGGGGGAGGGCGCTTGGGTTGTTGTCCCTGCCGCTGTGGGTTTCTTGTTGGGCATGGGTTTCTTGCTGATGATAGATGTGATTACTCCACATCTACATCTGGATAGCGACAAACCCGAGGGACCACATTCGCATTTATCGCGTACGGCAATGCTGGCTTTGGCGGTCACGATCCACAATTTGCCTGAGGGAATGGCTGTGGGTGTTGTGCTCGCTGGTGCCGGCAGCGGCATGCCAAACATCTCTCTTGCCAGCGCCATTGCTGTGTCGCTGGGTATTGCCATTCAGAATGTGCCCGAGGGGGCAATCATCTCCATGCCCATGAGAGCTGCGGGCAATAGCTGCTGGCGGTCGTTTGCCATTGGCACGTTGAGCGGTGCTGTCGAACCTGTGGGGGCCATTGCCGTTTTGTTGCTGGCATCGGTTGTGGTGCCTGTGCTTCCTTACATGCTGGCTTTTGCTGCAGGTGCGATGTTCTATGTGGTCATCGAGGAGCTTATTCCCGAAGCGTCGAGCGGCAAGCACTCCAACGTCAGCACCATTGGTTTTGCCGTTGGCTTCGTTTTGATGATGGTCCTCGACGTGGTGATGGGATAACCTGCGTAATGCAAGGCTCTTTCTGTAGCACCCCCAAAAACAAAAAGCCGCGGCAAGTTGCAACTGCCACGGTTTTTGGTTCTTTTTGATCGTTATGCCTTGAAGGGTCCGTTTTACTTAGCGGCGTCCTTCTTAACGAAGCGGCGCTCTTTGATGCGAGCCTTCTTACCGGTGAGACCACGCAGGTAATAAAGCTTGGCGCGGCGAACGCGTCCGTACTTGTTGATAACGATGCTGTCGATGAAGGGGCTCTCCATTGGGAAGATACGCTCTACGCCAATGTTGTCGCTGATTTTGCGAACGGTGAAACGCTTCTTGCTACCCTCGCCGTTGATTTTAATAACAACGCCACGGTACTGCTGAATACGCTCTTTGTTACCCTCCTTAATGCGATAAGCTACTGTGATTGTGTCGCCAGGGAGAAAACTTGGCAACTCCTTGCCTGTAGCAAACGCTTGTTCTGCAACTTTAATTAAGTCCATTGTAAAGAAATTTCTTAAATTGTTGTTTAATCACACTTCGCAATATTCACAAGCCACTCTAATAGACTCACGCCTAAACTTCTTGCCAGAGATTGCGAAAAGCGGTGCAAAATTACTACAAATTTCTTTTACGACAAAGAACTTTGCCTATTTTTTTAAGATTTTTCTTGGATAAAGCTAATTGGTAGAGCTATTTATCTTCCAGAAGGAATTCTATGAACTCACGCACTGCTCCATCTCCACCATCCTTCTTGCACACATAGTGCGCTATTTCCTTCACTTGAGAGCAAGCATCGGCTGGGCATCCCACCATGCCGCATTCACGCATGCACACGATGTCGAGGATGTCATCGCCTATGTAGGCAACATTCTCGCGTGAGCATCCATATTTGCTCATGAGCATCTTTAGGGTGTCGAGTTTGTCATGCTTTCCTTGGTGGAGCTCAGTGATGTGGAGTTCGCGAGCTCGGTTCTCGACAATGCGTGAAGTCCTGCCAGTGATTATTGCTGGCACTATGCCGTGAGCAGGCAGCATCTCGTTAATAGCATACCCATCTTTGATGTCAAATGCCTTGAACACCTCACCTTCAGGGCCCATATTGATCTTGCCGTCGGTAAGCGTGCCATCCACGTCCATTACAAGCAACTTAATATCCATGGCTTTACTGTTCACATTCACGCTTAATGTTGTTGATAATCTCTTTGTAGGTGCCCAGGTGGCCAAAGAGCGAAGATGTTCCCAGCACAAAACCGTCCACACCTTTTTTACGCCAGCGCTTCATGCGCTCCACAGTGCAAGCGCCATCCATGATGATTTCAAGGTTATGCTTGTCCTTGAGCTCAAGCAACTGGCCAATCTTCTCTTCAACATATGGCAGATAGATGTGGCCTGCATATCCAGGCTTCACACCCATGAGGAGTACGTTGTCGACCAAGTCGTAATACTCTGTCAGGCTCTCGATCGTAGTCTCAGGATTGATTACTATGCCTGGTTTGCGTCCCTCTTTCCTGATTTTCTTGATTACCTGCATGGGGTGGCTGTCGCTATCGGGGTGAAAATATATGATGTCGACACCAGCATCGGCAAACATCTTAATGTATCGGCTTGGCTCCATAATCATCATGTGCAGCTCGGTAACCAGCGACGTGTTGCGGCACACCGATTTCACATCGCCAAGTCCCATGGCAAAGTTTGGAACATAACGCCCGTCCATGACATCAAGATGAAGTCGGTTGGCACCTGCCGCCTCAAGGGCAAAAGTCTCGGCCTTGAGGTTGTCGAAATTGGCACACATTAATGATGGTGAATATATCATATCTTGTCCTCCCTAATCTTTGAAACGAAAGCCAGTTGCACCTTGCTGGCATCAAGGTTTTCGCCAGGCCACAGCACGATGGTTGAGCCAGGTGCCACAGCAATGCCATCGGCAATGAGTGAACCATTCACGAGAGTGAAGCACTCAAGCGTGTTGCTTTCGTTGGTGTAAATATCAATATTGTTTATCAGTTTTGTACTGTAAGTCTTCTCTTTGATTTCCTGTCCGTTATATCTCTTTGCGGTCGACTTCAAGTTGATGTCGAGGGAGCTGGTGGCTTTTTCCACATGAAGTTCTCGCTTGTTGCCTTGGGCATCGACGCGGTCGTAGTCGTAGAAGCGGTAGGTGAAGTCGCTGCCCTCCTCAATCTCAAAGACCAAGCTGCCTGCAGTGATTGCGTGTAAGGTGCCTGGCTCGACAAACACATAGTCGCCCACTTCGACGGGCAGAGTGTCGCACATTTCCCGAAACTGTCCCTGTGCTATCATCTGTGCTTCTTGAGCTTCGTCGCGGCACGTGCATCCGTTGATGATTGTTCCCGACGTGGGTGCATCAATGAAGTACCACGACTCGCGCTTACCTCGGGCTCGATGCTCAAGGGCACAGGCAGCCTCATCATTGGGATGAACTTGGATGCTCAGGTTCTCTTGCGCTTCGGTCAAAGCGAGGGTGAGAGGAAAATACTCATACTGTGCCATTCCCACCTTGTCCTTGAAAAGCGGGAAAACCTCGTTGAGGCAGCGTCCTTTCCACTCGCCGTTGAGAATCTCGTTTGACACTCCCTCACGGCAGTAGAGCGAGTAGAGGTGACCTATGCTGTCGCCTTCAACGCCTGCCATGCGGCTTATCTTAGGTCCGCCCCAAATGGTGGTGTGTACTATTCTCTTGAGTAAAATCATCTTTATTCTTGGGTGATTTCTCTTATTCGCATTATCTGATCAAGCAGGGCATCGAGGGCATCGAGGCGAAGCATGCAACTGCCATCGCACAAGGCACTGGATGGGTCGTTGTGAACCTCCATAAAAAGGCCCGACAGCACACCAGTAGCCACAGCCGCCTTGGCAAGGTAGGGCACAAACTCACTCTTGCCACTATTGCCGTAGTTGAAACCTCCACCGCTAATCTGAACGCTGTGAGTGGCATCAAAAAGCACCGGATAGCCAAGCTTTGCAAGCCTAACAAGACCTGCCATATCGACAACGAGATTGTTGTAGCCAAAGCAGTTTCCACGCTCGCACAGCATGAAATTGTGGCATCCGAAGTATTCCATCTTGCTCACCACGTTGCTCATCTCCTCGGGGCTTGAGAATTGTCCCTTCTTGATGTTTACCACTTTGCCTGTCATGGCAGCGGCATGTAGCAGGTCGGTCTGACGGCATAAGAACGCAGGAATTTGTATTATGTCGGCTACTTCGGCCACAGGCTCGGCTTGACTTGGCTCGTGGATGTCAGTGACAATCTTCACGCCTATTTCAGCCTTAGCTTTCTGCAGGATGCGCAGTCCTTCCTCAAGCCCTGGCCCACGATAGTTGGTGGCCTTAGTGCGATTGGCTTTGTCCCACGAAGCTTTGAAATAGAAGTCAATATCATGTTTGCTCGTAATGTCCTTAAGTGCCTGAGCAAGAAGCATCACATTCTCTTCGCTCTCAATCACACAAGGGCCGGCTAGCAGCTTGAACTTGTTGTCGATCATAAGTCGAGATTTCAGTTTTTAACTAGGGGTTTCTTTTTATTGCACGCAAATTTAGTAATAATAAATGACAACAGCACTATTTCTCCCCCTTTTTTGAGTTAGGCAATGTCAATTCTTTTAACGCACAAGTGCCGCGGGGTATTCCCTGCGGCACTTGAATGAGTCTTATCTTAATATTTTATTCTTTTTAGTTTCCTAAAAGAATGTTGTAAATTACTGTAACGTCGGTGCTGGTGATATAGCCGTCGCCGTCCACGTCGCATGTGTCAAGGAAGGTCTCATCGCCGTTAAGCAGGTAATTATAAATGCAGGTAACATCGGTACTGGTCACGTAGCCG
>CADAAI010000045.1 GCA_902785925.1 uncultured Bacteroidales bacterium | reverse complement strand
TATCTGCAGAATCTCATAGTCCTGACGGATGTTTACTTTTTTCATTCTTAATCCTGTTTTTGATTTACTACTTTGTAAACCTATTTCAGGAC
Source organism: uncultured Bacteroidales bacterium (assembly GCA_902785925.1). GTDB lineage: Bacteria > Bacteroidota > Bacteroidia > Bacteroidales > Muribaculaceae > Sodaliphilus. Next base: position 10,143 of record CADAAI010000045.1, on the reverse strand, counting down.
AAGTCAGGTGAGTCAGGTGAGTCAGGTGAGTCAGGTGAGTCAACTGATTCCAGTGATTCCATGTTTCAGAATTCCTGCGTAAGCAGGCTTTTCGGCACCGTCAGGTGCAACTTTGTGAGATTAAAAAAAATTTTTCCATTTTTGTCCCACTTGTCCCAAACATCCCATGAAAACCAAAATTTTTTTTCAAAACTGTCCCACAATCTTTCCACTCCGCCAAGAGTGGCAATATTGTGCATTGTGAATTGTGAATTATGCATTCTTAGAAATCGCTTACAATCCGTAACCAAATTTTAGTGCGAAGCACCACGATAATTTTAGCGCGTAGCACTCCAACCTTTAGCTCGGGGATATTTCAAAGCATAAGTCACGCGAAGCGTGGTGTGCGGTGCCCTTTGGGCATTGAAACTTGACTCAATTTCCACTCCGCAGGAGTGGCAAAAACCGAGTCAATTGTCCTTAATAACCACAAGCCGCATGGCTTAGTATCCAGCATCCAATGAAAACACTTCTTTTTGTCCGTAATAGTCTGAAAAAACCATACACGCGCAGCCCACTTTTTTGGCATATATTTTGCTATGTGAGTGGTGTTTAGTAATTTTGTATACTCAAAACCGTTAAACGGCTCAAATATTTTATGGCTAATAGTCAGCATTACACTGGATTATCGTCTCAACAGGTTGCCGAAAGTCGTCGGCAGCACGGTCCCAATGTATTAACACCCGTCGAGAAAGAACCCTGGTGGAAGAAGCTTCTTGAAAAATTCCACGACCCACTCATCGTCATCCTGCTCATCGCTGGCGCGATGTCAGTGGGCATATCTTTCTATGAATATTATGGGCTCCACAAGGATGCCATGGTGTTCTATGAACCAATAGGTATATTCATTGCCATAGCACTTGCCACAGGGCTTGCGTTTATCTTTGAGTACAAGGCCGAAAAGGAGTTCGAAATACTCAATCAGGTCAACGACGACGAACCAGTACAGGTTGTGCGCGACGCCAAGGTACAACACATCGCTAGGCGCGACGTGGTGGTTGGCGATATTGTGATGCTCAACACAGGCGAGGAAATCCCTGCCGACGCAACACTGCTCGAGGCGCACTCGTTGCTCGTCGATGAGTCAACTCTCACTGGTGAGCCACAATGCGCCAAGACCGACGATGAGTCTAACCTAGATCCAAATGCCACCTATCCAAGTAATGAGGTGCTTAAGGGCACAAAGGTGATGGAAGGACATGGCGTGGCACAGGTATCCGCGGTGGGCGACGCCACCGAGAACGGCAAGGTGATGGTGAGCGCGCAAATCGACTCTAGTGTGCGCACTCCGCTCAACGAGCAGCTCGACGGTCTCGGGAAACTGATCTCACGCGCGAGCTACCTCATCGCCGCCATGGTAATTGTGGGTAGGGTAGTGGCTTATTTTATAAATACTCCCGACGCCTCCTTCAACCTAGACTTTGTCACCTACTTGTTGCAGTCGTTCATGATGGCTGTTACGCTGGTGGTTGTGGCTGTGCCCGAGGGACTGCCCATGGCAGTGACATTGAGTCTTGCCTATAGTATGCGACGAATGCTTAAGACCAACAATCTAGTGCGACGCATGCACGCTTGCGAGACGATGGGAGCTGCTACGGTTATCTGCACCGATAAGACGGGCACACTTACCCAAAATCAGATGCATGTGAATTATGCCCGCTTCTATGGAATGAGCGGCGGATGGCTATATAACGAAGAGCAGTCGGCTATCGTGAGCGAGAGCATAGCGATGAACTCAACAGCGCACCTCTCGACCGACGAGTCGACGGCACGTACCACTGTGCTGGGAAACCCCACCGAGGGAGCATTGTTGCTTTGGCTTAAGAGTCAGGGAGTCGACTATACCGAAGTGCGTGACACTTGCGAGATTCTTGCCGACATACCTTTCGATACCGAACGCAAGTTCATGGCAACGATGGTGCGAAGCGAGGTTCTCGACCGCAATATATTATATGTGAAGGGTGCGCCCGAGATTGTTTTCGCCATGTGCGATAACTCAAGCTATGAGGTTGATAAGGAAACGCTTCACGACGAACTCCTCTCGTTCCAGAGCAAAGCTATGCGCACGCTGGGATTCGCCTACAAGATTCTGTCTCCCAATGAGCAACCCTTGCAACGCAACAAGGTTGTGACACAAGGACTCTCGTTCTTGGGATATGTGGCTATTGCCGATCCCGTTCGCGATGATGTTCCTGCTGCAATCGAGGAATGTTTGCGAGCAGGCATTAAAGTGAAGATCATCACTGGCGACAATGCTGCAACAGCATGTGAGATAGGCAGGCAGATAGGACTGTGGAACGATAAGACCGATAATGAGCGCAACATTGCAACGGGGCCCGATATTGAGGCAATGACCGATGATGAACTCGATGCCCGTGTCATGGACCTGAAAATAATTGCACGTTCTCGACCACACGACAAGAAGCGCATTGTCGAAGCTCTGCAGCGATGCAACCAGGTTGTTGCCGTCACTGGCGACGGCACCAACGATGCTCCTGCCCTCAAGGCTGCACAAGTAGGGCTCTCAATGGGCGACGGCACCAGTGTGGCCAAGGAAGCAAGCGACATCACTATCATCGACAATTCGTTTGCAAGCATCGGTCGTGCTGTGATGTGGGGACGCTCGCTCTATCGAAATATACAGCGTTTCCTCCTTTTCCAGCTTACGGTCAACGTGGTGGCTTGCTTGGTGGTGCTCGCTGGAGCATTCATGGATACCGATGCTCCTCTCACAGTCACTCAGATGCTGTGGGTGAACCTCATTATGGATACCTTTGCGGCTATGGCTTTATCGACCTTGCCACCCAACAAGAGCTTGATGCGACAAAAACCTCGCGACCGTCATGCTTTCATCATCGACAGTCACATGACATTCCGCATCCTGTGGACAGGGTTGTTTTTCAGTGCCATCCTCATAGGGCTCTTCTATGTAATCAAGCACTGTGACTTGCGGCAAATCAACTCTCTTGGTGATTTATGGAATATGCTTATCAGTGGCAGCTATCTTAAGGCACCACGGCACGTAATCTCCTATTACGAGAGCGCAATCTTCTTCACAACCTTTGTGATGATGCAGTTCTGGAACATGTTCAATACTAAGTCCTATCGTTCGCCCTACTCAGCATTCCGACTTAAGGATTGTGGTGAGTTTGTGTTCATTGCTTTGTTGATTTTCGTGGGGCAATTGCTCATTGTCAATGTGGGCGGAGCAATGTTCAATGTCGAGCCTATCGACTTGCAGGATTGGATATTCATCATCGTAGTGACCCTACCAGTGATTCTGATTGGTGAAGCCGTCCGTTACATTAAGAAATGGCATTTCAAGCACTTTAAGCATCCTGTTTCCGAGCCATCGAAACTAATTTCTGAAATTTGACCTGCTTCGACTCATAACGGCATCTGGTCCTATGAGTGTGTCTCGCGGCACGCTCTTTCAATGTCCTTCCTGAATATATAGCAAAAATAAGGATTGCCTGGGCTGCTGAATGGTTCAACAAGCTCCTCATGCACTTTCTCAAAGCCGTGACTAGGAAAGTATTGCCAAGTGCAGGTGCTGTCGGTGATATGATAAGTCCATCGCACGCCACGAGCTCTTAGCATCTGCATGAGTCGCTCCTGCAGTGCTTTGGCATAACCGCGCTTGTAGCTTATCAAGAACGAGAACTTGGCGCTATCTTCGCTCATGACATCTAGCAAGTCACTCTCTGTTCGAAGCAGATAGCCAGTGGCTTCGAGCACTTTTTCGCGTTCATCGTCATCTTTGTCTACCAAAAAATTCTCAACCCATTGTTTTGAAGTGTTTACATCCTTTTTCATGCGTGCAAAAGCTACTGCCTGCATTTTCCCGTCGTCATCACACGCCTGGAGCGCAAGTTCTGGGTCGTAGAACATATTAAGCACAACTTCTCGCGAAAGCTCAAAGCTGTGCTTAATACCTTTGAATATATCCTTACTCCACATCTTGTCGAGTATCGCCGCCACGATGTCAATGTTGCCAATGTCGAACGGTTCAATGATCATGCGTGGGAGATGCTAGGATAAAGATTCTTTAAAACTGGTTCTCAACAATGTCGGTAAGCACATCGGTCATCTCCAGGCCTGCTGCGCGCACCTGCTGTGGAATGAAACTTGTGGCTGTCATGCCTGGAGTGGTGTTTATCTCAAGCATGTTGATGCAGTCGCTACCGTCGGGGTTCTTGGTCACAATGTAGTCCACGCGAATGATGCCGTTGCAGTGCAGAATGTCATAAATACGACTTGTCTCGGCCTGTAGAGCAGCGGTAAGTTCAGGACTGATGCGTGCAGGAGTAATCTCCTCGACTTGTCCGTTATATTTAGCGTCGTAGTCAAAGAATTCGTTAGCGGTAACTACCTCGGTTACGGGGAATACCACGCTCTTAGTCTTGGTCTTGTAGCAGCCAACAGTCACCTCAGTACCGTCGAGGAATCGTTCCACCATCACTTGGTTATACTGCTTGAATGCGTTCTTGATAGCGGGTGCGAGTTGGCTCTTCTCCTTCACCTTAGTGACACCAAAGCTCGAGCCATCATCGGTGGGCTTCACAAAGCATGGCATGCCAAGGTCGCGCTCAATATCGTCCTCGGTGATGTTGCGCTCTACGTCCTTTATCAGCAAGATGCTGTCGGCAACGGTTACACCAAATGGGCGCATATAGTTATTGAGCATATATTTGTTGAACGTCAGGGCCTCAACAAGCACACTACAGGTTGAGTAAGGCAAACCTATTAGATCGAAGTATCCTTGCAAAATGCCGTTTTCGCCAGGTGTGCCGTGGATTGTGATGTAGGCGTAGTCAAAGGTGGTCTTCTCGCCCTTCTTGTCTTTGTGCTTGAACGAGAAGTCGTTCTTGTCGATTGGGGCTATGCTGCCGTCGTGCAGGTTCACATGCCAATCATTTTTTCTGATAACGACGATATAAACGTTGTAGCGGTCACGATCAAACCAGCTGTAAAGTCCCTGTGCCGAGCGAAGCGATACCTCATGCTCCGACGAGTCGCCACCACACACGATGGCAATATTTCGTTTTGTTTTCTTCATTGCAGTAGTATTGTGTTTAAATTCTACCGCAAAGTTACTACTACCCCTCTTAATTACCAAATTTTTTTATAAATCAAATAGCTTTTCCAATCTTTATGTGTAACTTTGTGGCAAGAAAACTTTAAGAATATGGATATTAAAGAACTATACGCTTTCTATAAGCAACATCCGGTTGTTACTACCGATAGTCGTGATTGCCCCGAGGGTAGCATTTTTATTGCACTCAAGGGTGAGTCGTTCGATGGAAACAAATTTGCCATGCAGGCACTCGAGAAGGGTTGTGCAATTGCTGTGGTCGATGATGAGCTGGTTTATAACCAATTCATCGAGCAGCCTCTCGATGGCAAGCTAATGATGCTCGTGCCCGACTCGCTACAGGCTTTCAAGGATCTTGCACGAGAACATCGTCGCCAGTTCTCGATTCCTGTGGTGGGAATCACGGGAACCAATGGCAAGACAACGACAAAGGAACTAGTACGCACTGTGCTTGCACAAAAGTATAATGTTATGGCAACTGAGGGCAACTTTAACAACGATGTAGGCGTGCCCAAGACACTGCTGCGCCTTGCTCCCGAGCATCAGATTGCAGTGGTGGAGATGGGAGCTAGTCATCCTGGCGACATTAAGACGTTGGCTGAGACGGCTGAGCCCACTAGTGGACTCATTACTAACGTTGGTAAGGCACACCTGCAGGGCTTTGGCTCGCTTGAAGGTGTGGTAAAAACCAAGGGTGAGCTTTATGACAACCTCGCCACTCGTGATGATAGCGTTATCTTCATTAACGCAGCCAACGAATTGTTGATGAATATATTACCTGCCAATGTGCACCCAGTTCAGTATTGCCAGGGTGCCGAGAATCAGGGTCAACGAGTGATAGGCGAAGTGGTAGCGTGCGACCCATTCCTAAGGCTACGATGGAGAGCTGGTGGTGAAGAGTGGCATCAAGTGGCAACACACCTCATTGGTAGCTACAACATCGACAATGTGTTGGCGGCAGTGACAGTTGGTTTGTTCTATGGGGTTGACCCCGAGATGATAAATAAGGCTATCGAGAATTATGTTCCGTCTAACAACCGCTCACAGCTAACCGAGACAGGACGCAATCACCTCATCGTCGATGCCTATAACGCCAACCCAACTTCGATGGCGGCAGCTATCGACAATTTCGCGCTTATGCAAGTTGGGCCAAAGATGGCGATATTGGGTGATATGCGCGAACTAGGAGAGAGCAGCCATGACGAGCACGTTGCAGTGGTCAACAAACTCATGAGTTGTCAATTTGATCAAGTGTGGCTTGTGGGTTCAGAGTTTGAGGCTGTAGATTGTGACTATCGCAAGTTTGCCGACGTTGAAGCCGTGAAAGAAGCTATCAAAGCCGAGCCCATCAACGGCTATTACATCCTCATCAAGGGCTCCAACGGAATTCGTCTATTCCAGCTCCCCGAGCTGTTGTAAAAATAATTACATTAATTCTCTTGCTATCCAGGCACATGCCTCGGCATCGGCAAGAGCATGGTGGTGCCGCTCTAGGTCATAACCTAGGGCGGCAGCTACTGTGTGTAGCTGGTGGTTGGGTAGGTTGGGCAATTTGTGGCGCGCAGCACGCAGGGTGTCAAGGAATAGATAATCGGGATAGTCCATTTGGTAGCAGCGGAACGCAGCGCGCAGGCATCCTTCGTCAAAGGAGCTGTTGTGGGCCACTAGTGCAAGGCCGGCAATCAAGGGTTCAATTTCTTGCCACACATCAGGAAACAAGGGTGCGTTGTCGGTATCGTCGCAACATAGGCCGTGCACTCGTGTACACCAATAACTGTAATAGTTGGGTTCTGGTTGGATAAGTGAGTAATAAGTGTCGACTATCTTGCCGCCACGCACTATCACTACTCCCACCGAGCACACCGATGAGCGCTCACCATTGGCCGTCTCAAAATCTATCGCTGCAAAGTCGTTCATATCACTTGTTCCTTGTTTGGAGTTGTAGTCATTTTATGTTGCAAAGATACAACAATTCCTTGCCCGATGGTGGCATAGATGTGAAAAATGCAAAAAAATAGCGGTGTCTCATTCTCGAGACACCGCTTAAATTATATAACCATTCCTTTTTTACCTAATTAATCTAATTATTAACCTATTTGTGCTTATGAAAAAAAATTTACCTTATCTTTGGATGGAGGTTAGTCGCTCATGTCTTCGCCAAAACCTCCGCCACCGTAACCACCGTGGCCTCCACGTCCACCAGGACCCATACCGCGGCCTGGTCTATGTCCTCGACCCGGGCCAAATCCACCTTTATTAAAGTCGCCACGACCGTCTTTCCACATTTCTTTCTCCTTGTCTTTCATCTCGTCATACTTTACCTTTTGCTCGTCGGTGAGTATTGACTTGATTTTGCCGTCAAGGGCTTCGCGGTCGCGCTTCTCCATCTGCTTCATCTGGATCATGCGAGCTTGCTGGGCTTGGTTGAACTCCCCATAGTACTCTTTGAGCATCTTCTGCTGCTCATCTGTGAGTTTGAGCTTCTTGTCCAGTCGCTTGATTTGGTGCTCTATGCGCTTTTCGGGGTCTGGTCCACGGCGTTCGCCACGCGGTTCAATGTCTTGTGCTATTACTGTTGATGTGGCAACTATTGCCATTAATGCTAATAAAAGTGTCTTTTTCATGTTGTCTATTTATTATGTTTATAATTATTTTTTGTTGTAGCGGTATTTTGCATCTGTTTCAGTCGATTTATGGCTCTTGTGGAACCGTTTTCACCGCTTTCCGATATTTTAGATTGGCTAGATTGATAAAAGTTTAAAGGAAAATAACTAACTTTGCACCCGCAAAAGACGGATAATCGTTTAATGGCGATTAATCTTCTTTTTTTAAAGACGAATCTTTATGTGGGAAATCGGACTTTTGAGTTATTTTTGCTAATATTTCTAAAATTGGTGCTATATTTGAAAAACTAGTTGTAACTTTACCCGATTTCTTGAGTTTTAGAATAATAACTATCAAAAAATATAAGTATTATGAGTTTTAACAATGCATTGAAAAAGGTTCTCGGTCTTGGTGACTTTGGAGAGGGAGTCGATGATCTTGACTACTTCGAGAAGAGAAACTACGACAATCCTTGGCGCAAGGATGAGGACGATAAGAAAGCTAAGAGCTCCGACGACGATAATGAAAACCGTGGTGACAATGCTCAAGCACAGCAACAGCCTAAGCCAGCCTACACTCGTGTTGAATTGCCTAGACAGGAGGTCGACATGACAGGTCTTGCTGCAACTAAGGAGGACGGAGTACCTGAGAACATTCTCAAGCGTCTCATGAATATCATCAACGGAAACCTCTCGCCTCACATTATCAACAACTTGAATGTGGAGGCCGAGACTAGGGCTATCGTTGAGAGCCTCAAACCACAGTTCCGTGACTATGAGACTCGTCTACGCAAGGACGTGCTCGATAGTGCTGCTGACCGTTGGAATAAGGAGCGTGCTGAGATTATCGAAAAGCTAAAGGAAACTGATGATAAGGCGCTTAAGGCCTACGATGAAATCGAGGAATTGAAAGAGAAAATTAAGGCTACCGAAAATTCACGCAAGGGAACGCTCACTCGTTACAACGACTTGCAAATGAAGATGCAGGAACTCATGACGGCTAAGGAGAAAACCGATATGGAGAACCGCAGTCTGCAGAACAAGATGAAAGTCCTTCAGATGAATGAGGAGCAGGGTAAGGGTAACAACGACAAGGCCAAGGAGGAACTCCTTAAGCTTAACGAGGAACTTACCAAAGAGCGCAACGAGGCAATCAAGTCTAAGGAGCGCATTGCTCAGCTTCAAAAGCAAGTTGATGAGCTTAGGGCTAAGGGTGACGCTGTTGCCGCTCCAGTGACCGATGAGGCTGCACGTGATGGAATGATCGAAGACCTTTCGGCCGAGGTGGCTTGGTTGCATCACAAACTTGACTCGACAACCGAAGAACTCGAGCGCGCCAACGAAGAACTCGCCCAGGCACAAGAACTCATGGCTGAAATTGACAAGTTTGAGCAAATCAAGGAGCGCAAGGACGATGAGATAGCCGAACTGAAAAAGAAAGTTGCCGAACTCAACGCACTTCTTAAGGAGGCACAAGAGGCGCGCAACGAAGATAGCGCTATCCTCGAAGATCTCGACGACGGCATCGAGTTCACAGGTTCCAACGACGACGAGAAAGACCAAATGTCACTTTTCTAAATTTTTTTAGTGACAACTTTGGAATAACCTCGTTGGTTATTAATAAAATAACGGGAGAGACAGGATTGCAACCCTGCCTCTCCTTCTTTTTTCCCTTCCATAGTTTTCATCTATGTCCAATCCTCGATACGATGCTCCCCCCCCTTGTATTAGTACCCCACACCTTTGTCCCACACATTATTAATATAAATAATAACAAGCCATGAAAATTTTTGTTCCCCCTACTGCTCCCACCCCTGCAAATTCGACCTGTCCGCCGCTCAGTCCCCTGATGTGTTATATATAGTTTAGGGTGTCTTTTTGTTGTATTTCTCTAAAAACTCGTAAACAATAGTTAATACAATGTTAAATATTTGTTTTTTTCGAAAAAAAAGCCAAGAATATTTTGCCGTGTGGGAAATCGGTTGTAATTTTGCATCGCTTTTCGGCTCACGAGGACCCGTTCCGAGTTGAGCGGTTTTTTTGACGCCTTATCTAAAAGGGCGCGCAGGCCGGGAGGCACGAGATCATTGAGATGTTTGCGGTGAGGAAATCTGACAAGCAGGTGAGAGACAAGGAAGGGATTCCGCGGATCTCCGGTCAAGATTCCGAAGTGACAGGTGAAGCGGTCCCGCGTTGATTGCGGGGCCGAACCAATGAGAGGCGTTTGTTATAAGCGGAGCGGGAGAGGGCGCTCTTTGTGGGCTTGCGGAGGCTCTTTTTCAACAGAGAAAAGAAGACAACAAGACAATACACAACGAAGAGTTTGATCCTGGCTCAGGATGAACGCTAGCGACAGGCTTAACACATGCAAGTCGAGGGGCAGCATGGGAGGTGGCGACACCACCC
>CADAAI010000044.1 GCA_902785925.1 uncultured Bacteroidales bacterium | reverse complement strand
GGAGATTAGTTGAAATAATCGAAAAAGCTAAGTAATTATGATTCAAGCAGAAAGCAGATTAACAGTTGCCGACAACAGCGGTGCAAAGGAAGTCCTCTGTATTCGCGTGCTTGGAGGCACAGGACGTCGTTATGCTTCGGTAGGCGACATGGTTGTCGTTACCGTTAAGAACGCCATCCCTTCGAGTGATATTAAGAAAGGTACAGTTTCGCGTGCTGTCATCGTGAGAACTAAGAAAGAGATCCGCCGTCAAGATGGTTCTTACATCAGGTTCGACGACAACGCTTGCGTGCTGCTTACCAACACCGGTGAGCTGCGTGGAACACGCATCTTTGGCCCTGTAGCCCGTGAGCTGCGTGCCACTAACATGAAAATCGTTTCACTTGCTCCCGAAGTTCTTTAATTTTAACAACGCTAAATACAAAATTTAAGAAATGGCTAAGTTACACATACAGAAAGATGACACCGTCTATGTTCTCGCTGGTGACGATAAGGGTAAAACTGGTCGCGTCTTGAGCATCGATGCCAAAAACAATAAGGCTATCGTTGAGGGTGTCAACAAGATTAAGAAGAGCACTAAGCCTAATGCCCAGTACCCACAGGGTGGCATTATCGAGAAGGAAGCACCTATCCACATCTCTAACCTTAACGTTGTTGACCCAAAGAGCGGTCGCAATGCACAGCCCACACGCGTTGGCTTCAAGGTTGAGCGCGACGAGAATGGTAAGGTAGTTAAGAAAGTTCGTTATTCTAAAAAATCAGGAGAGGAGATTAAATAATGGCTACTACACTTAAGAAACAATATGACGAGAAGATTGCTCCAGCTCTCATGAAGCAATTCAACTACAGCTCGCCAATGCAGATCCCAAGGCTCGTGAAAATCGTCCTCAACGAGGGTCTCGGCGATGCTACTCAAGATAAGAAGATAATTGAGACCGCTATCAGCGAGCTCACTACTATCACCGGACAGAAGGCTGTGCAAACAGTTTCAAAGAAGGATATCTCTAACTTCAAGCTCCGTAAGAAAATGCCTATCGGTGCACGCGTCACTCTGCGTCGCGACCGCATGTATGAGTTCATGGAGCGCTTCATCCGCATCGCTCTCCCTCGCATCCGCGACTTCAAGGGTATCGAGGGTAAGCTCGATGGACGTGGAAACTACACCGTTGGTGTTACCGAGCAAATCATCTTCCCCGAGATCAACATCGATAACGTGAACAAGATGACCGGTATGAACATCACCTTCGTTACCACAGCTAAGACCGATGAGGAAGGTTATGCACTGCTCAAGGAGTTTGGTCTTCCATTCAAGAATGCTAAATAATTTTTAAAATTTCAAGATTTAGATTATGGCAAAAGAATCAATGAAGGCCCGTCAGGCCAAGAGAGAGAGAATGGTGGCTAAGTATGCTGCTAAGCGTGCCGCACTGAAGGCTGCTGGCGACTACGATGCACTCCAGGCACTCCCACGCAACGCTTCTCCTGTTCGCTTGCACAACCGCTGCAAGATCTCGGGACGTCCAAAGGGCTACATGCGTCAGTTTGGCATTTCTCGCATCAACTTCCGCGAGATGGCTTCGGCAGGACTTATCCCAGGCGTGAGAAAAGCTAGCTGGTAATTAATACCACACAATCTCACACATTTATTATTACAACATTTCAAAATGACTGATCCAATTGCAGATTATTTGACAAGATTGAGGAATGCGATCAAGGCACAGCACCGTGTCGTTGAAATCCCTTCTTCGAAATTGAAGAAAGAGATCACTAAGATTCTCTTTGATCAGGGCTACATCCTTAACTATAAGTTTATTGAGCCCGAAGACGCTCCAGTAGGTACCATTAAGATCGCGCTCAAGTATGACGCTGTCGACAAGGTAAACGCTATTAAGTGTCTCAAGCGTGTCTCTCGTCCAGGTCTCCGTCAGTATGCCGGTTACAAGGACATGCCACGCGTGTTGAATGGTTTAGGTATCGCTATCATCTCAACCTCTAAGGGTGTGATGACCAACAAGCAGGCTAAGGCCGAGAAGGTTGGTGGCGAAGTTTTGTGTTACGTTTATTAATCAATAGGAGGATATAATTATGTCAAGAATAGGTAAATTGCCAATCGCTATCCCCGCAGGCGTAACAATCGATATTAAGGACAACATGATTAATGTTAAGGGCCCTAAGGGCGAGCTCAAGCAGTCGCTCAACCCTAACATTAAAGTAGAGGTCGAGGATGGACAAATCATCGTTTCTCGTCCCGACGATAACCGTGAGTCGCGTGCTCAGCATGGTCTTTACCGTGCCCTCATCAATAACATGGTGACTGGCGTGAGCACCGGTTTCAAGAAGGAGCTCGAAATAGTTGGTGTCGGTTACCGTGCCACTATGAAGAACCCTCAAACTATTGAACTCGCGCTGGGTTTCTCCCACGTGATCTACATTAAGATGCCTCCCGAGGTTAAGGCCGACGCTAAGTCTGAGCGCAACAAGAATCCGCTCATCACTCTCGAGTCGTGCGACAAGCAACTCCTTGGCCAAATCTGCGCTAAGATTCGCTCGTTCCGCAAGCCTGAACCTTACAAGGGCAAGGGTGTTAAGTTTGTTGGCGAGGTTATTCGCCGCAAGTCAGGTAAAACGGCTGCTGCCAAATAATAATTAAGACACTTTTCACTACTATGATATCTAAAGAACAAAGACGTAGAAAAATCAAAGCTCGCATTCGCGGTAAAATAAGTGGCACTGCACAGCGTCCTCGCTTGTGTGTCTTCCGCAGCAACAAGCAAATCTATGCTCAGCTCATCGACGACGTCGCTGGTAGCACTATCGTCTCGGCTTCGAGCAAGGGAATCGAGCAAGGTACTAAGAGCGAAATAGCAGCTCAAGTGGGCGAGAATGTAGCCAAAAAGGCTATCGCCGCTGGTATTGATACTGTAGTTTTCGACCGCAACGGTTTCTTGTTCCACGGACGCGTTAAGGCGCTTGCCGATGGAGCTCGTAAGGGTGGTCTCAAATTTTAAAACAAAGTCATGGCTAAGAATAATAGAGTTAAAATTTCAAGCGATGTGGAACTCAAAGATCGCCTCGTGGCTATCAACCGCACCACCAAGGTTACTAAGGGTGGACGCACTTTCACTTTCGCTGCTATCGTTGTCGTTGGTGACGGCAATGGTGTGATTGGTTATGGCCTCGGTAAGGCCAATGAGGTTACCACCGCCATTTCTAAGGGTATGGAAGTGGCTAAGAAGAACCTCATTCGCGTGCCCATCTACAAGGGCACTATCCCTCATGAGCAAACTGCCAAGTTCGGCGGCTCACGCATTATCATGCAACCTGCAACCCCAGGTACTGGTGTAAAGGCTGGTGGTGCCATGCGTGCCGTGCTTGAGAGCGTGGGTGTGACCGACGTGATCTGTAAGTCGAAGGGTTCGTCTAACCCCCACAACCTCGTCAAGGCTACTTTCAAGGCGCTCGCCGAGCTCCGTAGCCCCATGACTATTGCTCACTATCGTGGTGTTTCTCTCGACAAAGTGTTTAACGGTTAAAATTTTGACTATCGATATGGCTAAAATTAAGATTAAACAAGTCAAGAGCCGAATCAATCGTCCGGTTCGACAGAAGAAGACCCTCGATGCGCTGGGCCTGAGAAAAATGAACAAAGTCGTTGAGGTTGAAGCTACACCTCAAGTCTTGGGTATGGTTAACCAAGTGCGTCACCTCGTAGAAGTGACTGACGCTGAATAATTTATACAACAATATGGAATTAAATAATTTAACACCAGCTGTTGGCTCTAACAAGAGCAAGCGCCGCATTGGTCGAGGACCAGGTAGCGGAATGGGTGGAACTTCTACTCGTGGTCACAAGGGTGCTAAGTCGCGCTCAGGTTATAAGAAGAAAGTCGGCTTCGAGGGTGGTCAGATGCCACTCCAACGCCGTGTGCCTAAATTCGGTTTTAAGAACATCAACCGCGTTGAGTATAAGGCTATCAACATCAACACCATCAACGACCTTGCTGTTAGCAAGAATCTTGATAAGGTGACTGTTGCCGACCTCATGCAGGCTGGTTTCGTTCGCAAGAACCAATTGGTTAAAATCTTAGGCGTGGGCACTCTCACCAAGAAGGTTGACGTAGAGGCTAACGCATTCTCCAAGAAAGCTGAGGCAATTATCACCGAGGCTGGAGGTACCATCAACAAACTTTAAGTTTAAGAGATAATGAAACTCATTCAAACAATAAAGAACATTTGGAAGATAGACGAGCTGCGCAGGCGTCTGGGTATCACTTTCCTTTTCATCCTTATCTATCGATTCGGATGCTACGTGGTGCTCCCAGGTATCAACCCTTCGGCTCTAACAGCCCTTAAGAAATTTACCGACAGCGGTCTTATGCAGCTGCTCGATATGTTCTCGGGTGGTGCCTTCTCGCAGGCCTCTATCTTCGCGTTGGGTATCATGCCCTACATCACCGCTTCTATCGTTATCCAGCTGCTCGGTATGGTAATGCCAAGTTTCCAGAAGATGCAGCGTGAGGGTGAGAGCGGTCGCATGAAGCTCAACCAGTACACCCGATATCTTACCGTGCTCATCCTTCTCGTCCAGGCTCCTGCCTACCTCATCAACCTCAGGGTTCAGGTACAGAGTGCCGGTGGCGTTGTTGAGATGGGACCTTGGACAATGCTCTTTCTCACTATTGTCCTCACCGCTGGTGCCATGTTCATCATGTGGCTTGGTGAGAAGATTACCGACAAGGGTATTGGTAATGGTATCTCAATGATCATCCTCGTGGGTATCATCGCACGCCTCCCGGGAGCTTTCGCTCAGGAGTTCGTCGGTCGTCTCACCAATGCTCAGGGTGGTCTCATCATGTTCCTCGTCGAGATTATCGTGCTCTTCGCTATCACTGCTGGTGCAGTGATGCTTACCCAGGGAACTCGCAAGGTGCCCGTTCAGTATGCTAAGCGCATTGTGGGCAACAAGCAGTATGGTGGTGCACGTCAGTACATCCCTCTCAAGGTGAATGCTGCCAACGTGATGCCTATCATCTTCGCTCAGGCACTTATGTTTATCCCTATCACTCTCGCAGGTTTCGGCGCTCAGAAGAGCGGTTTCCTCGGCAGTGTGGCACGCATCTTTGGCGATATGAACGGTTTCTGGTACAACCTCGTCTACTTCTTGCTTATCGTCGCTTTCACCTATTTCTATACTGCCATCACAGTGCGACCCACTCAGATGGCCGAGGAAATGAAGAAGAACAGCGGCTTTATCCCAGGCATCAAGCCCGGAAAGAAGACTGCCGAGTATCTCGACTCTATCATGTCGCGCATCACGTTGCCAGGTTCTATTTTCCTTGGCATCGTGGCTATCCTGCCAGCGTTTGCACGTCTGTTTGGAGTTAACCAGAACTTTGCACAATTCTTCGGTGGAACTTCATTGCTCATCACTGTGGGTGTAGTTCTCGACACGCTCCAGCAAATCGAGACTCACTTGCGCATGCACCACTATGATGGTCTCATGAAGAGTGGTAAAATCAAGGGACGCGCTTCTTGATAAGCAACCCCATTTTTCGTGATGTGATATGATTTATCTTAAGACCGAAGAAGAGATTGAGAAACTAAGGGAAGCTGACCTCGTGGTGGCGCGCACTCTTGGTGAACTTGCCAAGTGGGTCGCCCCCGGGATCACCACCCGTAAGCTCGACAGCATAGCCGACGAGTATATTCGTTCCGAAGGATGTGTTCCTGGTTTTCTAGGGCTTTACGGCTACCCAGCTTCAGTCTGCATCTCGGTCAACGAAACAGTGGTTCACGGCATTCCTTCGGGATATGTTCTGCGCGAGGGCGACATAGTCTCTATCGACTGCGGAGCTGTGACCAAGGATGGGTTTAACGGAGACTCTTGCTACACATTCTGCGTTGGTGAGGTTTCCGACGAGGTGAAGCAACTGTTGATAACCACCAAGGAGTCTCTCTATGAGGGTATCAAGCAGGCCGTTCCTGGCAACCGCATTGGCGACATAGGGCACGCAGTGCAGCAGTATTGCGAGAAGCGTGGCTACAGTGTCGTGCGTGAAATGTGCGGTCACGGAGTGGGACGCAAGCTTCACGAGGATCCCGATGTGCCCAACTATGGACGTCGAGGCACAGGACCGCTCATCAAGAACGGAATGACAATAGCCATTGAGCCCATGATCAATATGGGAAGCAAGAACATTGTCATCGAGCGTGACGGATGGACGACTCGAACCAAGGACTTCAAGCCTTCGGCTCACTTCGAGCACTCGGTAGCCATTCATAATGGCAAGCCCGACATACTTTCCTCTTTTGATTACATCAAAGAGGTACTCGGGGAGAGATTCATTTAAATTATTATCACACACAACTTTTATCACTACTTTATATTACAATTTTATGGCTAAACAAAATGCAATCGAACTGGACGGAACTATCGTGGAGGCGCTCTCCAATGCCATGTTCCGAGTTGAGTTGGAAAACGGTCATCAAATCACCGCACACATCTCAGGCAAGATGAGGATGCACTACATCAAAATCCTGCCAGGCGACAAGGTGAGGGTCGAAATGTCTCCCTACGATCTTTCTAAGGGAAGAATTGCGTTTAGATACAAATAAATTTGATTTCACACTTTACTTATTACACTACTATGAAAGTAAGAGCTTCTATAAAAAAACGCAGCGACGACTGCAAAATCGTGCGTCGTAAAGGGCGTTTATACGTGATCTGCAAGAAAAACCCTAAATTTAAGCAGCGTCAAGGATAATTTTTATTAATTTTGCACAAAATTTCAGTTTTATAATATGGCAATAAGAATTGTGGGCGTTGACCTGCCCCAGAACAAGAGAGGTGTTATCGCACTCACCTATATCTACGGCATCGGACGTAGCTCGGCAGCTAAGATACTTGCCGAGGCTGGAGTGAGCGAAGATACTAAGGTCAAAGATTGGACCGACGCCGAGGCTGCTAAAGTGCGCGAGGTTATCGGTGAGAACTACAAGGTCGAGGGTGACCTCCGTAGCGAAGTACAAATGAATATCAAGCGTCTCATGGACATTGGTTGCTATCGTGGCATTCGCCATCGTAACGGACTCCCAGTTCGTGGCCAGAGCACTAAGAACAATGCTCGCACTCGCAAGGGACGCAAGAAAACTGTTGCTAATAAGAAGAAAGCTACTAAATAATTTTGAAGTATGGCAAAGAAAACAGTCGCAGCTAAGAAGAGAGTTGTTAAGGTCGACGGAGTTGGACAGCTTCATGTTCACTCTTCATTTAACAACATTATTGTGTGCCTTGCTAATGGCGAGGGACAGGTTATTTCATGGTCGTCGGCAGGTAAGATGGGTTTCCGCGGGTCTAAGAAGAACACTCCCTACGCAGCCCAGATGGCAGCCCAAGACTGTGCTAAGGTGGCCTACGACCTTGGTCTTCGCAAGGTTAAAGCCTATGTTAAGGGTCCAGGTAACGGACGTGAGTCGGCTATTCGCACCATCCATGGTGCTGGCATTACTGTAACCGAGATTATCGACGTTACTCCACTGCCACACAACGGATGTCGTCCTCCAAAGAGAAGAAGAGTTTAATCCAATTTTTTGGAGCTCTTCGGACTCGATCCTGAAATCTTTTTATTAATTTTTTTCGCGAATCTCTGTCAGTGATTGGATTGCATCTTTTTTAACAACCTCTCTGCAATCGCGGCTGCACTGAAGCGATTCAACATCCAAATCTTAACTTTTTAATTTAAAAAACAAGTAAAATGGCTAGATATACCGGTCCAAAATCAAAAATCGCACGCAAGTTTGGCGAACCAATCTTCGGGGAAGATAAGGTCCTGGCTAAAAGGACTAACCCTCCTGGACAGCATGGAGCTAACCGGAGAAGGAAACTTTCAGAGTACGGTACTCAGCTTCGCGAAAAACAAAAGGCTAAGTACACCTATGGTGTGCTTGAGCGCCAGTTCCGTAACCTTTTCGACAAGGCTTCGCGCTCTAAGGGCGTGACAGGTGAGGTGCTCCTTCAGATGCTTGAGGCACGTCTCGACAACATGGTTTATCGTCTTGGCATCGCTAAGACTAGGGCTGCTGCTCGTCAGCTCGTCCTCCACCGTCACATCACTGTCGATGGCAATGTTGTCAACATTCCTTCTTATTCAGTGAATCCTGGACAACTCGTCGCCGTGCGCGAGAAGTCTAAATCACTCGAAGTTGTGCAAGACGCACTTGCTGGATTCAACCACAGCAAGTATCCTTGGATTGAGTGGGACGAGAACGCTAAGGGTGGCAAAATGCTCAACCTTCCACAGCGTGAGGATATCCCCGAGAACATCAAGGAACAATTGATCGTTGAGTTGTATTCTAAATAAATCATAACATCCATGGCTATTTTAGCATTTCAGAAACCAGAGAAAGTCTTGATGCTCGAGGCCGATAACAATTTCGGCAAGTTCGAGTTCCGTCCTCTTGAGCCAGGTTATGGCGTGACTGTCGGTAATGCATTGAGACGAATCTTGCTCTCTTCGCTCGAGGGATTTGCTATCTGCAACATCCGCATCGACGGCGTGAAGCATGAGTTTGCAACTATTCCAGGCGTAAAGGAAGACGTTACCAACGTTATCCTTAACCTCAAGAAGGTGCGCCTCAAGCAAGTGGTTGCTGAAACCGAAACCGAGAAAGCTACCATTAAGGTGGCAGGACAGGATGTTTTCCATGCTGGTGATATCGGTAAGGTGCTTAACGGTTTTGAGGTTCTCAACCCTGAGCTCGTTATCTGCAATCTTGATCCTAAAGCCAGCTTCCAACTCGATATTACAATCAACAAGGGTAGGGGATATGTTCCCGCCGACGAGAATCGTAGCAGCAACGATCCTATCGATGTTATCGCTATCGATTCTATCTACACTCCAATCATCAATGTGATGTATGCTGTAGAGAACTACCGTGTTGAGCAAAAGACCGACTACGAGAAACTCATTCTTGAGATAACTACCGATGGATCTATCCATCCTAAGGATGCTCTCAAGGAGGCTGCTAGAATTCTCATTCAGCACTTCATGCTCTTCTCCGACGAGAAGATAGCTCTCGATGCTAGTGAGAACGATGCCAACGAGGAATTCGATGAGGAAGTTCTGCACATGCGACAGCTGCTCAAGACCAAACTGGTCGATATGCAGCTTTCTGTACGAGCACTCAACTGCCTCAAGTCGGCCGAGGTCGAGTCTCTCGGTGACCTGGTTAAGTTCAATAAGACCGATTTGCTCAAGTTCCGTAACTTCGGTAAGAAGTCGCTTTCCGAGCTTGAAGAGTTGCTTTCAAGCAATGGGCTGAACTTTGGCATGGATATTTCAAAGTATAAATTAGATAAAGAGTAATTAACGATGAGACACAATAAGAAATTCAATCACTTAAGCCGCAAGAAGGGACACCGCGACGCGATGATGGCCAACATGACCATTTCTCTTATCATGCACAAGAGAATCTTTACCACTCTCGCTAAGGCTAAGGCCCTTAGGGTTTATGCCGAGCCTATCATCAACCGCGCTAAGACCGATGATACTGCTTCGCGCCGTGTTGTTTTCAGCTATTTGCAGAACAAGCAGGCTGTTAGCATCCTCTTCAACGAGATCGCTCAGAAGATTGCCGACCGTCCAGGTGGATACACTCGCATCCTTAAGATGGGCAACCGTCTCGGTGATAACGCCAAGACTTGCTTCATCGAACTCGTAGACTACAACGAGGCTCTTCTCGCCGAGAAGAAGGATAACGCTAAGAAGGCAACTCGTCGCAGCCGTCGCTCTTCTGGCAAGAAGGCTGCTGCTCCTCAGCAGGAGGCTCCAGTTCAGGAAGCTGCCGAGTAATAACTTTTCACGCGGCACTGTTTGCGGGGGAGAATCCTCCCCATTAGCGATATAACACTATTACGGCACCACTTGCTCACATCCGAGCTTGTGGTGCCGTAATTTTCTCTAATCCCTACAAAAAAATGCTCCTCTTAGATAGAGGAGCTGTTACGAAGTGATTGAGGTGTATGATAAAGCCCTCAAGTCACACTTGTTCCTTTTTCAATAATGCTGATACCCTATTCCTTGATGCGCCAAATTCTTACGCCTTCATTGCTCTGGCGTTTTTGAAGCATTGTCTTCATGTCAACCTCTTCAAGCATTACCTTCTCGCCTATCGATGACGCGTCAAGAAGCACGGGATTGCCTTTTGAGTCAAGCTCTATGACACCCAGGTGCGACAGGTCCAGACCGTTCATCCTAGTCACTAGACCCACAAAGTCGCCACGCTTCACTACTTTCTTCACGTCATTTGAGTTAAGCTGCTCCTTCTTGATATAGGGGAAACGGTGGTTGCGGTAACCCTCCTCAAAGTGTTTTATCTTTTCGTATATACTGTCATTGGCAAGCGATTGATACGAGTCGCGGTGAGTCGACATGTAGTCTAGTTTCTTCGTCTTGTAACGTACGCAACTAATGTCGCTTGTCACATCTACTACGTTGCCGCGAGTGCTGTTGTCGATAAGCCAGTCACTCATGTAGTGAAGGCGCGACGAGTAGTCGCCCATCACACCATGGCGGTAACGCACGTCCTCAAGATGGTTGGCGTAGTCTCGCCAAGAGTAGCGCCCGTTCATGGTTGTCCTTGCTAAAGCGTATAGAGTTTCCACAAACGTAGTGCAGTCAAGTTCATCAATGTTGATTGTCAGCTTTTCCTCATCACCCTCAAGAGTGTGAGCCACATAGGGTGTGCCTATGAGTTTGTGGGCATAGAAGCACACCAATTCATTAGCTCCAGTCAGGCCACTCTCACGGCCTGCGGCAAGAAGCTCGTTAATCTTGAGAGTATCATTTGCGCAGTGAAAACGCATGCGGTCAATAGTAATTGCCTGAGCAGCAGGAGCAATGCTCACGTTGCTATTGTTGCCGTTACCACTACAGCTGCATGCAAGCGCGGCAACCACTATCCATAGTATCTTTCTTATTCTCATATGCATTATTTTAAGACTATTTACTTTCACAGCAACAAAAATAACAATAATAATCCAATCACCAACCATCAACACGATAAAAAATCCCAAAATGCATCCTTTCAACCTTGCCTATCCCTCCACTCCGCTTCCTGTCTTTACTTTACACATTATTTATATATAATATGTGACCATAATAACAGTTTTTCCATAATTTTCCGTCTCAGCTTCAGTGCGCTGTGCAGCCAAGCTGAGTATGTGGTGTCTATGATCACACTGATTCCACTGATTTTGGTGATTTCATGTTCCAGCCATTTCCGTGTGGAGCATTACTTGGCATTTAGCACTTACTACTTATTAGCAATACAACTATCTCGCAAGTTCCTCCCGAATCCTTTCTCACGCAGAAATGGTGTGTGTTTGTCCAAAACTCCCACTAAACTGTCTTAAAACGCGCCAATCTCAAAAAAACGCATTTTTTTTTGAAAAAAAAGCCGAAAATATTTTGCCATATGGGAAATCGGTTGTAATTTTGCATCGCTTTTCGGCTCACGAGGACCCGTTCCGAGTTGAGCGGTTTTTTTGACGCCCTACCGTTAGGGCGCGACCGAGTGGCCGGGGGGCGTTTCGAGAGAGATCATTGAGATGTTTGCGATGAGGAAATCTGACAAGCAGGTGAGAGACAAGGAAGGGATTCCGCGGATCTCCGGTCAAGATTCCGAGAGTGACAGG
>CADAAI010000043.1 GCA_902785925.1 uncultured Bacteroidales bacterium | reverse complement strand
TTTGCCCATTCGTAACCAACAATGGTTTGTTCTAACGTTTTAATTGACTATGAAATATTTACAACTGCCTTATGATGAGGTGCGCAGGCTCACGTTCTACCTCGCCATGGAGGAGTATGCTGCACAGTTGCTCAAAGACGACAAAAGCATCGACGAGCTTTTCTTCACTTGGCGCGTGAGACCCACTGTTATTTTTGGTCGCAACCAGCTGATTGACAGTGAGGTGAATGTTTTCTACTGCAAGGCAAATGGCATTGAGTATTACCGTCGCAAGAGCGGTGGTGGGTGTGTTTATGCCGACATGGATAACCTCATGTTCAGCTACATAACCCGCAGCGATGATGTGACCACTACGTTTGCCCGTTACACCCATGCCATTGTGGCGATGCTCAAGGGCTTGGGACTTGATGCCAGCGACACGAGCCGCAACGACGTCATGATTGAGGGTAAAAAGGTGAGTGGCAACGCCTTCTACCATCTGCCAGGCATAAGCATCGTGCATGGTACAATGCTCTACGACACCAACATGGAAAACATGGTTCAGGCTATCACGCCGTCGGCTGCCAAACTCGACTCAAAGGGTGTGAAAAGCGTGAAGAGTCACATTACCACGCTCAATCGCTACCTCACAATGAGCATCGAGGAGTTTCAGCAGCATGCTCACAACACTTTGTGCGATGGAGAAATACAGCTGAGTGACAATGATATAGCAGCAATTGAGCATATTGAGGCAGGATACCTCACACCCGAATTTATCCTCGGCAATAATCCACGTTGCAACATGGAGCGAAGCGGCAGGATTGATGGTGTGGGTGACTTTAAAATAACCCTCGAACTCAATCGCAACACAATTCGTGACATCAACATTGCCGGCGACTTCTTCCTCTTGGGCGATCTAGATAGCATCACAAGCTGCCTAAAAGGCTGCAAATTCACTGAAGCAGAGATGGAAAGCGCCATTGGTAACTTAGAACTCTCGCGAGTGATAATGAACCTCAAAAACAGTGATTTTATCGACCTGTTGATGCAGCAGCAGAACTAATAAATGATAGGTGCATTCAGGTCAAAATATAGAAGCCAGTTCAGCAACTTGAGCTGGCTTCGCTTCTTGTTAATAAATAAAATATTATTTTTTTTGAGTTAAGTTGTTTTATGTCATTTTTATTATGTACTTTTGTGGAAAATTTGAGGCCTTCTCGATTGCGATGGGGTGTGAATTCAAGTTTTTAAATGTGCCTTGAACCCTGAAAGGCGAGATTAATTAACTGAATACTAATTTAATAACAAATACTTTACATCTTAAAAACAACTATTATGAGTGAAAACAAATTCACCTGTCTTCACGACAAACACGTTGCCTTGGGTGCCTTGATGAGCCCCTTTGGCGGTTTTGACATGCCCATTCAGTACAAGGGCATAGTAGAGGAACACAACGCAGTGCGCAACGCCGTTGGCGTTTTCGATGTCTCTCACATGGGCGAGGTTCGAATCACTGGTCCCGAGGCTCAGAAGTTTGTGAACTACATCTTCACCAACGACATCACTAAGATGGACAAGGGCGGCATCCAGTATGGCATGATGCTTTATCCCACTGGTGGCACTGTTGACGACTTGCTGGTTTACACCATGGGCGAGAACGACTACTTCCTCGTTATCAATGCTGCCAACATCGACAAGGACGTAGCTTGGATCAACGAGCAGGCTGCAAAGTTTGACGTTAAAGTCGACAACCAGAGCGAGAGCTATGGACAAATCGCAGTGCAAGGTCCCGATGCCGAGAAAACCATGAAGGCTGTTCTCAACCTCGACTGCACCGACTTGACATTCTATACCTTCAAGTGTGTTGACTATAATGGCGACAATATTATTGTGAGCCGCACTGGTTACACCGGTGAGGACGGTTTCGAGGTTTATGCAAGCCACAAAACAATCCAGGATATGTGGGACATGCTCATGGATGCAGGTGTTCAACCTTGCGGACTGGGCTGCCGCGACACTCTGCGCTTTGAGGTTGGTCTGCCACTCTATGGAGATGAGCTGACCCAGGATATCACTCCTATCATGGCAGGCTTTGGCTTCTTCGTTAAGCTCGATAAGGAAGACTTCATTGGTAAGGACGTTTGTGCTCAGCAGAAGGCTGAGGGTGCTCCCAAGAAACTGGTTGGTCTCGAGCTCCACGACAAGGCTATTCCTCGTCACGGCTATGAGGTTTGCAACGAGAACGACGAGCCTGTGGGCTATGTTACCACTGGTTACCGTGGCATCTCGGTTGACAAGAGCATCGCTGTTGCTCTCGTCGATGCTGCTTACGGCAAGCTTGGCACTCCACTCAAGGTTCACATCCGCAAGAAATACTTCGATGCAACAGTTGTGAAGAAGAAATTCCACGACAAGAGCTACAAGAAATAAGATTTCAAAATCGAGATTAATAACAAAATCAAAATATTTTAATTACAACAATCAATTATGAGTAAAATTATTGACGGACTCTATTACATGTAAAAGTTGAAGGCGACTTTGGCTATGTAGGTATCACCGACTATGCACAGCACGAGCTTGGTAACGTGGTTTACGTTGACATGCCCGAGGTTGACGATGAGGTAGAGGCAGGTGAGGACTTTGGCGCAGTAGAGAGCGTTAAGGCTGCCAGCGACTTGGTTTGCCCAGTTAGCGGAACTGTTGTTGAGGTTAACGAAGCTCTCGAGGACGAGCCCGGCCTTATCAACAAGGATGCTTTTGAGAACTGGATCATCAAGGTTGAGCTCAGCGACAAGGGCGAGCTCGAGAACCTGATGGATGCAGCTGCCTACAAAGCTTTCATCGGCGAGTAACACACGACTCAACATCTAAGCCAAGTGGCTGGCATTAATGTGCCCGGCCCTTGGCTTTTCTCCATTTTTAAAAAAACAATAAATACACATTAACAAGCAATGAACTATAAATTTTTCCCACACACCCAGGACGATGTGAAGCAGATGCTGGGCAAGTGCGGACTCAAGTCGCTTGATGAACTCTACAAGGACATCCCCGAGGATCTCCAGTTCAAGCGCGACTACGACCTGCCACGTTCCATGAGCGAGATTGAGATTCGCAATTTCTTTGGCGACCTCGCTATGGACAACACCCCTCTCAAGTGCTTCATGGGTGCTGGTGTTTATGACCATTACACTCCAGCAGTGGTTCAGGATATCGTGAACCGCAGCGAGTTCCTAACTAGCTACACTCCCTATCAGGCCGAGATTTCACAAGGCACTCTGCAATACATCTTTGAGTATCAGAGCATGATGGCCGAGCTCACTGGCATGGAGGTAAGCAACGCATCAATGTACGATGGTTGCACAGCTACTGCCGAGGCTATGATGATGGCTGTATCCAACGCCAAGAAGCGTAATAAAGTGCTCGTTAGCGAGACCGTTAACCCCTTTGTTCTTCGCGTAGTGAATACCTATGCTAAATTCCACGGCATCGATGTTGAGATGATTGAGGCTGAGAACGGTGTTACCAGCCGTGCCGATTTTGAGGCTAAGGTTGGCGCCGACGATGTAGCTGGCGTTATCGTGGCTTCGCCTAACTTCTTCGGTATCCTTGAGGACTACACCGGTTGGGCCGACTACTGCCATGAGCACAAGACATTGCTCATCATGAACTGCCCCGCCAGCGCGTTGAGCGTTATCAAGACTCCTGCCGAGTGGGGTGCTGATATCGCTGTGGGTGACGGCCAGAGCTTGGGTATACCAATGAACTTTGGCGGTCCTTATGTTGGCTATCTGTGCACAAGCAAGAAGCTCATCCGCAAGATGCCAGGTCGCATCGTGGGTGCTACCACCGATGCCGATGGCAAGCGTGCATTCGTTCTTACTCTTCAGGCTCGCGAGCAGCACATCCGTCGCGAGAAGGCCACCAGCAACATCTGCTCTAACCAGAGCTTGATGGCGCTGTTTGTTACCGTTTACATGTCGCTCATGGGCAAGCAGGGATTGCGCGAGGTTAATGAGATGGGCTACAGCAACGCTCACTACCTTGCCGACCAGCTCGTGAAGACTGGCAAGTTTGAGATGGAATATCCCGACAAACCATTCCTTAATGAGTTTGTTGTTAAGACTTCGCTCAACGTCGACGACCTGCTGAGCTGGCTCAACCAAGCCTATGCCGCTGGTGTTCCCATCGACGAGGACAAGCTGCTCATGTGCGCCACCGAGACCGTGAGCAAGGAGGATATCGATGACCTGATTGACGCTATTAACCAATTTATCGAAGAAGGCGAGGAGGACAAGAACAATGAATAATACATTCTATGGCAAACTGATATTCGAGCTCTCGAAAGAAGGTCGCAAAGGCTACAGCCTTCCTGAGAACAAGCTAGCTGAGTATAAACTCGCCGATCTGCCCGACGCTCTCAAGCGTCAGGAGGCCCCATGCCTTCCCGAGGTTGATGAGATGACCGTTGTGCGCCACTACACCAATATGAGTAACAACAACTTTGGTGTCGACACTGGTTTCTATCCACTGGGTTCGTGCACAATGAAGTATAACCCCAAAATCAACGAGCAAATGTGCAACTTGCCCGAGTTCACTCATCTGCACCCATTGCAGGACGAGGAGAATGTGCAAGGTGCACTAGCAGTTTATTACAATCTGCAGCGCTCGCTCGCTGAGCTTTCGGGCTTGAAAGAGTTTACTCTCAACCCTTATGCTGGTGCTCATGGTGAGCTCACTGGCCTTATGGTTATGCGCAGCTATCACCTTGCCAATGGCAACCCCAACCGTGTGAAGGTTATCATTCCCGACAGTGCTCATGGAACCAATCCCGCTAGTGCTGCAGTTTGCGGTCTTGAGGTGGTTGTTGTTAAGAGCCGTCCCGATGGCACAGTTGATGTTGAAGACTTGAAGCCATTGCTCGATGAGAACATTGCTGGTATGATGATGACTAATCCCAACACTTTGGGTATTTTTGAGCATAGCATCGCCGAGATTGCCAAGCTCGTTCACGAGGCTGGTGGCTTGATGTACTACGATGGTGCTAACCTCAACCCAATGTTGGGCAAGTGCCGTCCTGGCGACCTGGGTTTTGACATCATGCACATCAACCTGCACAAGACCTTCTCAACACCTCATGGTGGTGGCGGTCCTGGCAGTGGCCCTGTGGGCGTGCGTGAGGGTTTGGAGAAGTTCCTACCCAACCCACGTGTTACCCGCGAGGAAATTGCCGAGGATATCTACTGGTACCATATGGAAGACAGCGACGACTCACTGGGTTCTATCAGCGGATTCCTGGGTAACTTTGGTGTTATGATGCGCGCCTACACCTACATCTTGACTCTGGGTAAAGACGAGATTAAGAACGTAGGTCCTCTTGCAGTTCTCAATGCCAACTATGTTAAGGAATCCCTCAAGGATTACTATGAGCTGCCTCTCGACGGTGTTTGCAAGCACGAGTTTGTTTTCGACGGCTTGAAGGACAAGAGCACGGGCGTTACCACTCTCGACGTGGCTAAGCGCTTGCTCGATTATGGCTTCCACGCTCCTACAATCTACTTCCCATTGCTCTTCCACGAGGCTATGATGATTGAGCCTCCCGAGAACGAGAGCAAGGAGACCCTCGACGAGTTCATCGAGGTAATGAAGAAAATTGCCATCGAGGCTAAGGAGAATCCTGAGCTTGTGAAGACTGCTCCTCACAACACTCCAGTGCGTCGCCTCGACGACACTAAGGCTGCGTTGAAGCAGATTGTTACTTATCGCGAACTCCTGAGCGTTGACGAGTTATGATTTCAACCGACATTATCATTATAGGTGCAGGCCCTGGCGGTTATGAGATGGCCGCCGAGGCCGCTCACCACGGCAAGAAGGTGGTGATTGTGGAGCGCGACCTGCTGGGTGGCACTTGTCTTAACCGCGGTTGCATCCCCACCAAGGCTCTTTGCCGCAATGCCGAGGTTATCAACACTGTGCGTGAGGCTGCGCAATTTGGCGTTACCACAGGTGAGGTGACTGTTGACTATGGCGTTGCATTTGCACGCAAAGAAGAAGTCGTTAAGCAGTTGCGCGACGGTGTGGCAATGCTCATGGGTGGCGACGGCATCACCGTTGTCAATGGTGAGGCAAAGTTTGTTGATGCCAAGACTGTCGAGGTGGCTGGTGAGCAGTACACAGCTCCTGCAATCGTGATTGCCACTGGTTCTATCCCACGCGGGCTTCCCATCGAGGGCGCCGATTTGGCGATGACCAGCGATGACATTCTAGCTATGCAAGAGCTCCCCAAGAGCCTGTGCATCGTGGGTGGTGGCGTGATAGGTATGGAGTTTGCCGGCGTGTTCAGCAGCTTTGGCGTTGAGGTAACAGTTGTCGAGTTTATGAAGGAGATTCTGCCTCCATTCGACAAGGACATCGCTAAGCGCCTTAAGACTGTGATGAGCAAGCGTGGTGTGAACATCCTCACTCAAGCTGCTGTCAACGGCATACATAAGACCGACGATGGCCTTGAGATTACCTTCGACCACAAGGGCAAGGCCAAGAGCATCGTTGCCGAGAAGGTGCTGATGTCGGTAGGACGTCAGGCAGTACTTCCCGAGGGACTTGAGGCTGCAGGTGTTGGGACTAGCCGTCGTGGCATCGAGGTTGACAACAACATGATGACCAACGTCGAGGGCATCTATGCTATTGGCGACGTTAATGGTCGTTGTATGCTCGCTCACGCAGCAAGTGCACAGGGCAGCGTGGCTCTCGCTCACATTCTTGGCGAGAAGAGCAACGTGAAGCTCGACATCGTGCCTAGCGCTGTGTTCACTACTCCAGAACTTGCAATGGTGGGTCTCACCGAGCAGCAGTGTGAGGATCAGGGCATCGAGATTGTAACTGC
This sequence comes from uncultured Bacteroidales bacterium, assembly GCA_902785925.1. Lineage (GTDB taxonomy): Bacteria > Bacteroidota > Bacteroidia > Bacteroidales > Muribaculaceae > Sodaliphilus. Next base: position 5,764 of record CADAAI010000043.1, on the reverse strand, counting down.
CAAGTCGTTCTTCCGCAGCAATGGCAAGGCTGTGGCAATGGGCGAGACCGATGGAATGGTGAAGCTCATCGTCAGCAGTGAGGACCTTACCATTGTGGGCTGCCACATCTGTGGACCACATGCTGCCGACCTCATCCAAGAGGCTGTTACAGCTATGAATGCTGGCATGCCGGTGACCAACATGGCAAGCGCTATCCACGGTCATCCCACTCTCAGTGAAGTGGTGATGGCTGCCGCCAAGCAGTTCTAAATGAATGCATAATTAGAAAAAATCCTGCCCAGAGCAATCTGGGCAGGATTTTTTAGGTCTTTATCAAATACTAGAAGGACTATTTGATTATCACCTTCTTGCCGTTGACGATATATATGCCTTTACTTGGCCTCGACACACGCTGTCCGTTGAGGTTGTAGTAAGGACCTTGCAAGTCGTTTTGTTGCTCGTCAATTATCTCACTGATGCTTGTGGGAACATCGAAGTATAGACTAATCGTCAGCATGTCGGCTGGTGTCTGGGAACTAATATAATCAACGTAGGCATTGAACGGGTTCACCGAGTGGGTGCCGTTGACGAAGGCTGAGCCATCGGCATTGAGCACATAAATCTCTTCTTCGTCCTTCATTGGAGCGAAAGTGCCCCTCATCTTATAGTTACGCCCAGTGATAGCCGGGTTGTCGATATTCAGTTCCACATTGTCGGCACAGAATGTTATGGGAACGTTCACCAGCGAACTGCCACGGTTCAAAGTGGATGGCACACCTAATATATAAGGCATGAAAGACTTCAATGTGGTTTCAGGGAAACCAAATATCATCTCGTTGCCATTCTCATATTGGTAGGCCGCGAGCAGTATGTCGCCATTGGTACTGCCAGTGTACCAGTTGAGTGGCTGGGCCACACCATTGATTGTTGCATGGCAGCTTGTGGCGGCAAATGGCAGCACTAGAGTGGTCCATCCCTTGTTTCCCTCGACATCATAGTAGCGCTCGGGAGTGCGAGTGTAGCTGATGTGATTGGCTTTGAATGGGAAAGGTATGTAATATGGATATTGGTCGCTGAGTTTCACATTCTCGGCCTGATCTTTTTTGACGATGTTGTCGCCAGTGAGTGGGCTGTCGTCCGACACAAAGATTATCAAGTTGGGATTGGCACTGGTGTTGACGGTTGTTGCCTCAGAGACTACAGTCAGGTCGATTGCACATTCCGTTGCGTCGGGCTGCAGTGTTGCCGACCAGCGCTTGGTGGTTTCCTTGGCATAGGCATCGTAGCTGATGTAATAAGGCACTGTGGTGTAATAAGTCTCGGGGATGTCTTGTTCTATCTCCTGTCCATTTTTGATATACATGGTAGAGAAGCGGTAGCTGTCCCCTCCCGTGAGCTCGGGCGATTCGCGATGCAATACCACGGTTTGGTGGGCAGGAATGGTCTCAACATAGCTGGTAGAAACCATATTGCCCTCGTCGCCTGTGTATTTAAAGCAGTAGATGTAGATTGCACCAAAGTAATTGTTGTCGCTGTTGTTAGTGACCGTGAGTGCAAGCATTGCCTTGGGAGCGGCAATCTCGGTACCTTCGGCATTAACTACCTGATGAGTGATGGTCAGGTCACAGTTGCTGGTCTCAACGTTTTCGGCAACTGTCATAGTGCCTGTGTAGATTGGTATAACTCGGTTCTTCTTTATTTCATAATTTATCGTGCCTGTCTTTTTGGGTACGATTCTCATGTTGAGGTCAATAGTTTCTCCAGGCTCTATGTCACAGGTCATGTAGGAAAGCGCCCCCGACAAATCCTGGTTAAACATTCCAAGATCGCCGTGAAATGTGCCAGTGCCGGTGTTCTCCACTTTGAGGGTCATCACACAAGGCTTATTGACAACGGGCGTTTCAGGGTTGAACTTCACCTCCTTGATGACGAGCTCGGGTTCAAGCGACACAGCTGTGGCCGTGAGTTTACCGGCGGCATGGTCGAGGTTGATTATCGTATAATGATTCTCGCTTTCCTTATTAATTTGCCAAGTGTCGGAGGTCTTCAGTTTGCTTGTGAAGTACATCTTATAGTTTCCGTCGGTCAAGTAAGTGTCGGCAATGGGGTTGAGGTATATGGGCCTTGAATGGTCAATAAAACCCATGTTGGGAGCGAAATTGGCCGACTGATCCCAAATAAAATCTACAACTACACTGCCGTCGTCCTTAATGAGCCTAGAACCAAGTTCAAACTCAGCAGCATCTATGTTGAAATTGTAACTGTCGAAAGCGGGAGTCACGAGATAGCCTTGGCCGTTGTAATAGGGACTCTCGCTCACCATGCCTTGTGTCGTGTAGTCGCCAGTGCCATTAACATCGGCATATAGATAGTTCTTGAGCACAGTTAAACTGGGAATGTGGCTGGCACCACCGCTATTGGGTTTCACTCCGAAGAAGCCCACCTGGTCGGCAATGTAGGCTTCGTTGTTGGTGCTGCCACCAATGCCTTGCTCCTTAGGGTCCATGAGTATCACCTTGTAATAACCGTCGCTAGTGCCGTTCCAGCCCCAGTTCACGTGGAAGAAGTCTTCTTCGTCATAGCCATCAACGACATAAGAGTGTGCTCCATCCACCGAGGTGCCACTGAACATCACTGGGCGATTCTCCTTGAGCTCGGCATACAGCATATCGACCCACTCGTTGTAGCTGCGCTCACGGCGCCACACTGCATGTGCGCTCGCATCGTAGTCGAAATACTTGATGGCGGCCGCCAGCGCTTTATAGCCTGTGGCACTTGTTGCGCTAGTTCCATAATCGGCGCACGATGCGGTGCCTATATACTTGAGCAGACGAGCAACTTCGGTACCGTCCTCACCGTAATCATAGGAGGGATAAATTCTGTCCCAATCAAATGTGGTGGGCTCCAGTGCCGGCAAGGATGGGTAGCTGGTGCCTGCGCTATTGTTGGGGGTATAGGCAGGAATAGCTTGAGTAGACGCTTTGGGCCACTTGTGGTAATACATCACTTGAGCCATCGCTGTGATGGTGCATCCTGTGTAACAATGCATGTCGTCTATTATGGGTGTCTGTCCATTATAGGGTTCTGATTGTCCCCATTTGCTTGTGAGCAATGGATGGATGGGAGTCTTGGTGGGTATTCCCGGCTGTACTGTGCGAAGCATGCTGGCGGTTTTTACTTCCTCACCAGCGCATGCCATGTAGCTCTCGAGCCACGAGCGCATGTTTGATGGCATGTTCTGAGCATCTATTGAGCCATGGTCACAATAGCCTATGATGTCATTGCTATGCTCATTACCAACCACCAGCACAAAACCATCATTTTTACCCAGGTTTACAGCATAGGCCATCGTCTTGCACTCATTGTTGGTTGACGATGACTTTTGCTTTATGGGTACTAGTTTGGTTGCCTTTATTGTGGCGACTTTGCTAACCTTTTGTTTCAAAAACTGTTCGGCTGCTTGTTTTGCCTGCTCTTGAGTGAACTGTGCTGCTGTCATGGCCAAACATGTGAGCAAGCACATGAATATTAGATAAGTCCTTTTCATATTTCATTAAATTTTGTAGCGCAAAAATAGTGCAAACCGAGTGAAATACAAAATGAAAGACGAAGTTTTTCATTTTTGTTTCCGAAGCGCAGCCTAATTTATCTAACATTCCTGCTGACGCATGCATCTCCCATATAATTTACAACCTAATTTTCATTTAATTTTAAGCGAAGCGCCCATCCAGCCACATGGCAAACTGATTCCACCGATTCCATGTTTCAAAATTCCTGCGTAAGCAGGCTTTACGGTATCGATAGATGAAGCTTTTTGAGATTACACACTGCAGCGATTATTTCAAATTGAGTCGAATGAACTGGATTTTTGAGCCCCCAAATACCGACCAAACCATTTGTGTTTGATGTAATTTAACAAATAGAGGGGGGTAATTTGAAAAAAAGTTTATAACTTTGTAACCAAGACAATAATTGAATATAAATTATTAACTTAGTGGTGTTGAAAACGATTATTAACTAAAAAAATGATATTATGAGAAAGATTATTTTAGCACTGATTTGCATGCTGTTGACTGCTAGCGCAGCGATGGCGCAGAAGAAATTCACTTTTGGCCCCAAAGTGGGCGTGGATTTGACTCATTTTTGGGGCAGTGGCACCAAGTTTTACGAGAGCAATAGAGTTCAGCTTAACTATCAGGTTGGCGTGTTTGCCGAATACCGTGCCAACAATCACTTTGCTATTGCCCCTGAGGTGGTTTTTGCCTCGCAAGGCGGCATTATTAAGGATTATGGCATCCCATCGGGAATATATAAACAAACCTATACAACAAATTACATTAATGTGCCACTTATGTTGAAATTATATGTAATTAAGCCTCTGAGTATTGATTTTGGGCCTCAAGTTGGATTTAATGTCTACAGCAAGTATCGTGGCGATTGGGATTTAAATGACGAGTATGATAAAACCTACGACAGGAAAAAGCAAACTAACACCTTTGACTTTGGGCTTGGTCTCGGAGTGACCTACAATATTGCCAGCGACGTGTTTGTGCAGGCTCGATACACTTTGGGTCTCACAAAGATTTTCAAGGATGAAGATCCTGTAAAGAATGGCAACGCCCAAATTGCCATCGGTTACCGATTCTAATTTTTGAAGACATTTTTTCTATTACACCGCAAGGCTATTTCCCTTGCGGTGCTTTTTTAAATCTTGCCACCACCCACTACCATACACTACCTTTGCGCACACACGCACATTAATAGTTTAACATGGAATTACCATGAAAAAAATACAACAATTCCTGCGTAAGCAGGCTTTACGACAACGATAGTTGCAACTTTGCGAGAATATTAAAGCATAATTGCGCGCGTCTCTGCAATTTTCAACCAAATTTTCATTTAATTTTTAGCGAAGCGCCCATCCAGCCTCACGGCAAAACCGTGTCTGCGTACAATCATGCTGTATGGCTTTTTTTAATCTTGTTTCTCTTCCCTCGCCATTATTATTTTTACTCTTGTAATAAAAAACACGCAAGAGATCTTTGACATGTTGCCACCCTAGGATTTTTTTTTCAAAACTGTCCCACCCTAATACTATTTAATTTTTTTTAAAAATTTTGAGTGAGCAAAGCGAACGGTTTAATTTCTCGCCGTAGGCGTCCCCTCCAGTATCTAACGCACTATCACGCGCAGTCCCTCTCACCTATCCCCACTTCCCTCTCCCCTGAGTCACGTGAGTCAACTGAGTCACGTGAGTCAACTGAGTCAGGTGAGTCAACTGAGTCAACCGCACTAACACGCGCAGCCAAGATTATGCATTGTGCATTGATTAAGCTGATTCCACCGATTCCATGTCTCATAATTCCTGCGCAAGCAGGCTTTGCGACAACGTCAGGTGCAACTTTGTGAGATTAAATAAAAATTTCCCATTTTTGTCCCATTTGTCCCAATCATCCCATGAAAACCAAAAATTTTTTTCAAAAGTGTCCCACTTTTTCTACTTTTCAAAAATTCCAACTTACGATCCGTAACCCATGTTCCCAATCTCAAACGAACTACCTCGCGCAGCCCTCTCTCCTCTCCCCACTTCCCTCTCCCCTGAAAATGCATTATGCATTTATTCAGGCGCACAGTTCGGCTCAACCGTCTCAGTTTACAAGAAAACCATAAAGTTGTTTTGTTTGTTGTATCGTCCTGAAAAAAGTTTACAGATTTATTCTCTCTATTTCATTGATGACGGGTAATGTTGAGCCGTCATTGTTGGTGCAAAAGTCTGTTGGGGGT
>CADAAI010000042.1 GCA_902785925.1 uncultured Bacteroidales bacterium | reverse complement strand
TAAATATGACTGCCTGGCTGTCAATGTGATTGTGAATAACAAAAAAGGCGGCATCAACTCATGCGATATCCCATACACAAATGACTTGAGCCGTTTCAATCACGATTACATGGCACTGACACAATCGGTGAACCAAAACTGTAAAAGCAGTTTCCGAGAGGAGGCAATGATAATAGGCACATCGGCAATGATTGAAACAGAATTGGATTGCATTGTTAACCAATATGCCAAGGAATTTAACAACCCTATGGTCATGTGGGGGAAATATCGCAAAGGGTGGTTCAAGACCACGTTGCCCATCAGTTTTCAGTTTCATCATGTGCAGATGGATGGTGCCCATGCCGGGCGATTTTTGGCTAACTTGCAAGACGTAATTGGTAAACTATAAAACTTGACACTAACCAGAGCAACATTTCCAGGACTTAACCCCAAAGGTTTAAAAACATGACGGCCAACATTATAACAGGAATCCGGGTTTTGTGTAGCATTGTGCTACTTTTTTGTACAGCACTGTCACCAGCTTTTTACGCTTGGTATATCATGGCAGGAGCATCTGATGTGCTTGATGGATGGATTGCCCGACGAACGAATTCAGCAAGTGATTTAGGCGCGAAATTAGACACTGCCGCCGATTGCTTCTTTGTGGTGGCGTGCTTGATAAAACTGCTCCCAGTACTCGCTATTCCTCTATGGATATATTTATGGACAGGTGTCATTGCAGCAATCAAACTCTTGAATATACTCTATGGCTTTACTCGGCAAAAACAATTCGTGGCAGTTCATTCTATATCAAACAAACTCACGGGAGCTTTGCTATTTGCAATACCTCTCACTTTGCCATTGATAGAATTACAATATTCTGCCACCTTCGCTTGCCTCTTAGCAACTTTTGCCGCTCTCGAAGAAGGACATATAATTAGAACACAGATAATAAAACAATAAAAAATATGGAAGGATCATCCTCGCTATCGCCATTATTGATAATGCCTGCCAAATGGGTGTTGAATAATTGTTCATAGTAGCGAGGAAATTTAATAAATAATAGTATTTTTGTATCATAAATTTTTGTATCATAAAAAACGATAATGAATATGGAACTAAAATTTTGTCAAAGCTGCGGAATGCCGCTCACCGATGAACTGCTCGGTACCAATGCCGATGGCAGCAAAAACAAGGAGTATTGCATCTATTGCTACAAGGATGGCAAGTTCTTGCAGAACTGTACAATGGACGAGATGATTGAGCATTGCGCCCAGTTCGTTGGCGAGGTCAACAAGGGCCTGCCACAGCCCATCACCAGGGAGGAATACATCGGCCAAATGAAGATGTACTTCCCTCGCTTGAAGCGCTGGCGCAAAGAGATAACCATTAATGAGACGGCTCCCAAGAATCCAGCTCTGGCGGGAGTAAAAGAACTAATTGCCAAGATGGCCGACACACTGCCCGTCACCTATATTTCATCGGTTGATGAAGAGGGATTTCCTTGCACTAAAGCCATGCTGTCGCCGCGTGTGCGTGAAGGTATCAAGACATTCTTTTTCACCACCAACACCTTCTCTCTGCGTGTGGCGCATTACAAAGCTAATCCCAAGGCTAGCATCTATTTCTGCGATGCCAAAGGGTTCAAGGGTATGATGCTGCGAGGCACGATGGAGGTGTTGACCGATGCTGCCAGCAAAGAAATGATTTGGCGGGATGGAGACACGCAGTACTACCCAGGCGGCGTGACAGATTCCAACTACTGCGTGCTGAAGTTCACGGCAACCGACGGTCGCTTTTATAGTGATTTCTATCCACGTAGTTTTGTGATTGGATAATGGGAAATGAGGTCATTGAGCATCTCTACTATCACCCTTAATAACAATGCCTCCTATATGGGTTCTGAAAAATTATTTAAGTAAGGATATATAATAAATAATAGTAATTTTGTATCATAAAAACGATTATAAATATGGAACTAAAATTTTGTCAAAGCTGCGGCATGCCGCTCACCGATGAACTGCTCGGCACCAATGCCGATGGCAGCAAGAATGAGGAGTATTGCATCTATTGCTACAAGGATGGAGCCTTCACGGGCGATTTCACGATGGAGGAAATGGTGGAATTCTGCTCGCAGTATGTAGACGAGTACAACAAAAACACTGGAGAATCTCTCAATCGCGAGGAGTATAAGAACGTGCTTCGCCAGTTTTATCCTAGCCTGAAACGTTGGCAATTGCCAGCCGACCAGCTTCCTCATGCCACATCTCCTATTAAGCAGAAACTCATTGAGGAAATTAACGCACTAGGAGTCAATGGTTTGCCCGAGATTAACAACCTCTTTGTGCTGCAGGGCTCTTATGTCAATATGGAGTATGAGATAAACGGCAACAAAGTGAAGTTGCTCGACGACAATGCCACCTACTGGTGCAACCAAGTGGAGCGCCTTGACTCACCAGGCCGCTGCTTCGGCATTGCTTGCGATGAGCACCACATCTTCGTGAGTGAGTATGGCAAAGACGGCGTTGACGCCGAAATTGTGATCCTCAAGAGAAGATAGTATCATAGCCCGATTAGTTGGTGAAGTTATCGTTATTTATTATTTTTGCAGTGCCTAAACAGTAATTGAATTTATTTTTGCAATGAATATCCAACCAGATGAGTTAGAGAGGCTAGACCTTGAGGAAACCAATGTTCAAGATGCCGAGGCGACCATCGAATTGGTAGCTGAAGAGTCTGATGCGCAGGTACCTGAGGAGCCCGTTATGGAGGTACCTGAGGTGCCTGACCAAGAGCTCGTGGTAACTCCTCCCATTCCTGTAGTTGAGGAGCCTTCAACTCAAGAAGTTGAGGAGGTCGAGATGTTGGATATTGAGAATGATGAGAGCTTGGTGGTTGAGAATCACAGCAAACAAAGCAAAATAAAGAAGATTCTCAATTACTTGACAAGCAAAAAGAAACGGACCGTCTTGAGGCGCGCCTTCCACGTGTGGCGACTCAAGCCCCACGTGGTAGCTCCACTGTCGGAGTCGACCCATGAGTGTGCTGCGTGTGGCACGGAATATCAAGGGAATTATTGCCCCCGATGTGGTCAATCGGCAAGCGTGGGGCGGTTTTCGTTCAAGAAAGCAGTGCAGCATTTCCTTGACGTGTGGGGCATGGGCAACCGCAGCATGTTCCGCAGCCTTCGCGACTTGGCGCTTCGCCCCGGATATATGATTCGTGACTATCTGAGTGGCATGCAGTCGGCCTACTTTCCGCCCTTCAAGATGTTCTTCATACTGTTTACTTTCTCGCTCATTATCGAGCAAGGCATCACATTTAACACCGATACAACGGCTCCTGAACCAACAGGCAACCAAACCGAGATGGTTAAACAGGAGAAAGAAGAAGCTAAGAAAGAGATTAGCAGCAATGCCAACAAAAAGCTCAATATAAGAGAGTCGAAAATGTATTATCTGGGTGTGAGATTTGCCAATTTAATGGACGCGATGCTGGAAAAATACCCGGCCATTTTCTCCCTTGTGACGATACTACTGTTTTTCTGGCCAATGTACATTTTCCTGCGCCACTCACCAAATATTCTCGACCTGCGGTTCTCGGAATTCATAGTGGCGATGATCTACACCTCCAACACGTTCACCATATTCTTAATATTGGGAGATTTGTTCAATTCCGACATTCTCAAATTCTTCGCCGCGTTTATGATTTTTGTGGCTATAAGCCAGTTCTCGGGATACAAAAAGCGCCGGATTTTGGGATGCTTAATAATCAGTCTTATAATCTCGGTATTTGTTTTGTTGCTGGTTGCTGGTTGCGGCATAGGATTGGCTTCATTGATGGTGTCGAAATAATTTTTCACGACCTTTTTTTAAAAAAATTGCAAAAAAATGTAGCTTTTGGAGAGTTATTGCGTCTATATAATAGAAAGAGACTTAACCGCTCTTTTAATAAAGACACAATTATCTATAAAACAACTATATTAATTCTTAACTATGAAAAAAACAATTCTAGCGTTTGCCCTAGCCTTCGCTTTCGTGGCAGGCATGGCACAAGTGAACAAGGCCAATATGGACCTTCGTGTGAAACCCGGTGAGAATTTCTGGCAGTATGCCGTTGGTGGCTGGCTTAAGGCCAATCCCCTCGACAAGCAGCACACTCAGAACGGTGCATTTATGGACCTCTATGAGCAGAACAACGACCGCATCAACGACCTTATCATGGAGTATGCAGGAAAACACCTGCCCCAAGGCACCGATGGGCAGAAGATTGGTAGCCTCTACCGCCTGTATATGGACACCGTGAAGCGCAACGAGATGGGCTACAAACCTATCCTACCCTACCTCAACCAGGTGCGCGCCATCAAGACCCGTGACGAGATGCTCCGCGTTATGTACGAACTCGATGCTAAAGGCTTTGGAACAGCGCCCTTCGGCATCTACCTAGGCATGAACCCCTTCAACAGCGATGAGTACATGATGGGTGCCGGTCATGGTGGTGCATCACTGTCGAAAGAGTACTACGACAATCCTAGCGAGCAGCAGAAGGTGGTTGTTAGCACCATTAAAGAGCTTAACAAGGACTTATTGAAGATGGTGGGCCACAGCGAAGAGGAGGCCCAGCGCATGATGGAGGCCGAGTGGGCAATTGAGAGCAAGATTGGCATCACACAGCTCGACCAGGTGGAAGCACGCGACCCCTACAAGCGCATCCACATCATGACTTGGGACCAACTGAAAAAGGACTTCAAGGGCATAGACTGGGAGACCTATCGCGACGTGATTAAATATCCTCAGGACATCGACACCGTCAACGTGGGACAGATTGATCCAGTGCATGTGGTGGAAGACCTGCTCGCCAACGCCAGCATCGATGACTGGAAAGCTTTCATGGAGCTTAGCATCGTCAAGGAATTTGCCGGATTCCTATCAGATGATTTCAGTGACCGCGCCTTCGAGGCCAGCAAGAAAATTTCGGGCGTGCAGGAGCAGCAGCCTCGCTGGAAGCGCGCTGTAGGCCTCATCAGTGGCAGCCTGGGCGAGACTATCGGCAAGCTATATGTACAGAAATACTTCCCCGAGAGCAGCAAGAAGCGCGTTGTTAAGCTTGTGAAAGACTTGCAGCAGGCCTTTGAGGACCGCCTGAAGGACAACACCTGGATGAGCGAGGAGACCAAGGCCAAAGCTATCGAGAAGCTCCATGCAATGTATATTAATGTGGGCTATCCCGATAAGTGGCAGGACATGGAGAAGTACATCGATATCCGCGAGAATGAGAACTTGGTTGAGAACTACATCCGCATCTCGCAGGAGACTACTCAGGCAAGTCTGCGCAAGCACTGGCGCAAGCCCGTTGACAAGACCGTGATGGCATGCACACCACAAACTGTGAACGCCTTCTACAACTCACGCTACAACAGTATCAACTTCCCTGCTGCCATCTTGCAACCTCCATTCTTTGATCCTGAGGCCGACTATGCCAACAATTATGGCGCCATAGGTGTGGTTATCGGTCATGAGATGACTCATGGATTTGACGACAAGGGCTGCCTCTTTGACAAGGACGGAAACCTCGCCAACTGGTGGACACCCGAGGATAAGGCCAACTATGACCAGCGCACCAAGGTGATTGCCGACTGGTTTAGCGCGCAAGAGATTCTCCCTGGTGTAAAGGTTAATGGCCTGAAGACTCTGGGCGAGAACGTGAGCGACAACGGTGGATTGAACATTGCCTTCCGTGCATTTGAGAACCGCATGAAGGTAGAGCCTCTGAAGAAAATAGCCGGCTTCACACCAGCACAGCGCTTCTTCCTAGCCTATGCTCGCGTGTGGGCAAGCAATAGCACCCCCGAGTCGATTGCCAATCTCGTTGACAGCGACACCCACTCACCCAACGAGTTGCGCGTAAACGCTGCTCTGCCAATGATTGATCCTTGGTACAACGCTTTCAACATCAAGAAGACCGACAAGATGTTCCTTCCCAAGGAGAAACGCGCTCAAGTGTGGTAATCTTTATAAATAGAGATTAAAAGATTAAGGATTAGTGAGGTTTTCCACTAATCCTTAATTTATTATATTGTTACACTTGCTGTGCTAGCGGGCGAGCTGGTAGATGTCGCGCATGGCTAGGGTGTCAAGGACTTCCATGGCGCCCAGAGTGATAGTGCCGCCGCGTGAGCATTTCTCGACCATGGTGTCGATTTCCTGGTCGGTGATTTCACGGCCCAGCAACTCATGGATGTTGGTTGGCATACCAATCTGACGATAGAACTCCTCAACAGCGCAGATGCCCCGCTCGGCGGTTTCCTCAGGATGTGAGAAGTCGTTGGGGACTCCCATCACATTGACTGCAAACTGCACAAATCGGTTTAAGTGCTTGCCCTTGACATAGCGTGCCCACGAGGGCCAAATTGCAGCTAAGCCAGCACCATGGGTAACACCGAAGAGTGCGCTAAGCTCATGCTCAAGGCGATGGGTAGCAAAGTCTTTCTCGGTGCCGCACTCGGTCAAGTCGTTGTGTGCCAGCGAGCCTGCCCACATGATTTGGGCACGATGACGATAGTCTTCGGGATTGCGCATCACTATCAGCGCCGAGTCCTTGACGGTGCGCAGCAGCGCCTCGCTGATGGCGTCGGTGAGCGTCATGTCCTCATATTTCGAGAAGTAGCGCTCCATAGTGTGCATCATTATATCGGTGGCACCGGCTGCCGTTTGGTAAGGAGGCAAGGTGAAAGTGCGCTCGGGATTCATCACGGCAAATCGGCATCGGCACAGATCGCTGTTGATGCCGCGCTTGAGCAGTCCATCATCGGCAGTAATCACACAACTCGATGACATCTCGCTACCTGCAGCGGGAATGGTTAACACCACGCCTATTGGCAAGCACTGCTTGGGCACAGCCTTTCCAGCCCAGAAATCCCACACATCGCCATCGTAAGGCACGCCATAGCCTATCGCCTTTGACGAGTCGATAACACTGCCTCCACCCACGGCGAGGATGAAGTCTACTCCCTCGCGACGGCATAGCTCAATGCCCTCGCGCACCTTTGACAGCAACGGGTTGGGAACTACACCACCCAGTTCGCAGAATGCGATGCCGGCATTGTGGAGTTGCTCTCGCACCACGTCGAGCAATCCCGACCGCTGCGCCGAGCCACCACCATAGTGGATTAACACCTTCTTGCCGCCACAGGCAGCTACCAGTTCACCAATCTTTTTCTCCGACTCACGACCAAACACCACGCGTGTTGGTGCGTAAAAAATGAAATCCTTTATCATAATAAAAATCTTATTAGAAACTTTTTCGCAAAGATACAATTTTTTTGAAAGATGATGAAATAAGATTGAATCCTCATTATAGCCCTTGCGAAATGGTGCACTATTTTCATCTAAATGCCTCACAAAATTGTCGTTTTGAAAGAAAAAGCATATCTTTGCAAAAAGATTTTTAATGACTTTAAAAGAAAGATATAAACAATTCAAGTCATGGCAGATCAATCCCATGGATTGGAGTTTTGACGAGAGTGTGCGCCATCATTGCGAGAATTGCGGGAACGACTTTTCAGGCAATTATTGCCCGCATTGCTCACAGAAGGCCGGCTTGAACAAGATATCTTGGAAGAGTGTGCTTCAAAGCACCGCCGAGGTGTGGGGAATGGGCAACCGTTCTATGCTATACTCCCTGTGGCAGCTGATTTTGCGTCCTGGATATTTCATCAGCGATTATATCAACGGCAAGCGGCAAGTGTCGTTCCCACCAGTGAAAATGCTGGTTGTCATGGGAGTGATAAGTGTCCTCATTGATAATTTGTTCGGCGTGAAAAAAGCCACCATAGTTGAAAGCGAGCCGTCATTGGCCAATCAGTTCTTTGCCTGGCTTGAGAGAAGTCCGGGATGGGGATGGTTGATCATGACATGCTTCTTCATAATTCCCACATGGTGTCTCTTCCGCTATGCTCCACGCAACACCAAGCACACACTACCGCAAGGTTTTTTCATCACGGTGTTCATGGCCATTCAGGTTCTCATTGTCGATGACCTTGCCGACTTTTTCGGTGACTTTTTCTATATTTTGCTTCCCTTATGCTATTTTTATGCCTACAGGCAGTTGTTTGGATATGGCTTCTGGGGGAACTTTTGGAGAGTAGTTATTACATTAGTAAGCGGTTTCTTGTTAGCAGCTTTGGCAATGACAATAACCGAACTGCTGACAACTACACCCAAATCATATACTGATGAATTCAAGGCAATAATTGAACTATTATTTTGTTCGGTGGTGCCCATTCTTGTTGGTATGTATATCAGCAAAAAAACATTTAAACATAGAAAGAAGAAAGAGACACAAAGCCTTGAAATTTCCGTTAACGACCAAACAGAGAATAATGACCAAACAGAGAATAATGACCAAATAGAGAATAACGATCAAACAGAAAATAAAGCATAAGAATTATGAAGAACAGATCATTACTAATTGCATTATTTGCTATTATTGCTTGCTCGTGCGCTCTAATGTCGAGCGCGCACAACAAACTAACACCTAGCGCGCAATTGTCATTACTGAAAAAACAGACAGCACAATATAACTCAAACGGCAAGAAGATTAAGGCTATTGACGCCAGTCCAGTCATTAGGCTTGTGGTAGAGGTTGATTCAAAAGATGCGGCAAGCACGTTTGCTCAAATCCGTGAATGTGGTGGCACAGTGTTGTCAAAGCTTGGTCACCAGGCTGTAATAAGCATTCCCACTGGCAATGTTGATGACCTCGTTGCCATTGAGGGCGTGAAAAAGGTTGATGCCACAAGTAAAGGAGAGTTGAAAACCGATATCTCGCGTGTGGAGACTGGCGTGAGCCTGATTGACGGCACCACACCTGGTGTTGAAGAGGTTTACACCGGCGAGGGCATCACCATATTCGTTGTGGATGGAGGCTTCGACTTCCAGCATCCGGCCTTCAAGGATGCCAATGGCAACACGCGCCTGCGTTGCGTGTATATGCCCACTGATGACAGTGGCCACAAGTTCATCGTCGAGGATGATGAGGCTGGAACGATTGAGTATCCTGGCTCGGTGTTCGACACACCTGAACTAATCGCTACTCTCACCACCGATACCGAATATCGCGATCATGGCACCCACACCGCTGGCATTGCCGCTGGCAGTCGCTCGCCGCTGGGGTTTGGTGGCATGGCACCCGATGCCGACATTGTGCTGGTGTCGATTGAGAGCGATGACGATGTGAATGAAATTGCCTTCCAGTTCGTAGCACATTATGCCCAGCAAATAGAAACTCCCGTGGTGCTTAGCGCAAGCATGAACTCACACAATGGCCCTCATAATGGCACAGGCACAATGCCTGAACTCATTGAAGAGTTGTCTGATCAAGTCATTCCCGTGCTCAGTGTTGGAAATGAAGGTGGTAGCGCTGTTCACATTTACAAGGCATTTGATGAAGAGAACAGCAGCATGAAGGCGCTTCTTGCCCGAGCAACGACTACCTTTGACGAAGAGGGCAACATATTAAGGTTGCTTGGCTCGGTAGTGCGCGGCTTTTCACGCTACGAGTTGGGCGAGAACGATGTGTTAAATGTTCAGATTGGCATAGCAAATCGCGGTGACGCCGAGACTCTGTGGCTATCAGAGCCATGCACTATCTCCTTGACCCAGAATGGAGCTGTTGAGATATTTAGCGACGAGGACGGGATTCTTGGAAATTACATGCAGGATGGCTTTGTGGCGATATATGGCTCAGCTGTTGACGGCAAGATTGATCTCACAGCTGCCGCAACTGGCTTTCTCCCCAGGCGTTACCCGTTCTTCATTTTGCTGTCGTCAACTTCACCCATCGAGATGGATTTGTGGGAAACGATAGATGGATTTGATATTATTGGCACCGAGAGTTTAGAAGGTTTCACCCCTGGCGACAGTGAGTTCTCGTGTGGCGATTGGACATCAACGCCACGTGTTATCAGTGTGGGCAATTATGTGACAAACACCTCCAGCCGTCTTTACACTGGCAATGTCGCTGATGCGAGCATGCTTAACACACTTTACGACATCAATTACTCTTCAAGCTATGGAACGTCGTTCAACGGTGTGGCACAGCCCGTTGTTACCGCTCCAGGCACCAACATCGTGTCTTCTATCAACCATTATACTTGCGACAAGGAGATTGCCGAGTCGATGCAGTGGCAGGGATTCCCCTACAGCAGCATGAGTGGCACCTCGATGTCGTGCCCAACTGTGAGCGGCATCATCGCCCTGTGGCTACAAGCCGACCCCACTCTCACATTAGATGAAATAAAAGAAGTGCTCGCCGCTACCTCGCGCAACGACGAGTTCACTGCCGTTAATCCCATCAAGTGGGGCTATGGCAAGATTGACGCTGCAGCCGGCATTGAATACATCAAGGGAATGACCCCAATCAGCACCGTCTCACACGACAACCCCAAAGTTGACAGCAACCTATGGTTTGACATCACTGGCCGCTCTTACAACTCCAAACCCACGGCGCCTGGAATCTACATCAACTCGGGCCGAAAAGTCGTGATTAGATAAAATGCTCACGCTCGCAAAGCATTGAGCAAGCTCATCCTTTGTCTCGCTTAATCGCATTTTTAAGTAAAAGCAAAACTGAGCTTGCTCTGGACTCCATAACAAAGAATGGCGGTTGGTTTACCTTTGCAGTAAACCAACCGCTATAGCTCTTAAAAGACGATAACTAAAAGTGTTACTCAATTATCGGCTTGCTACTCTCTTTCTTAAATCGTGCGAGTTCTTCTTTG
>CADAAI010000041.1 GCA_902785925.1 uncultured Bacteroidales bacterium | reverse complement strand
ATTGGTGGTTTGACATTCTCGACCATTCTAACACTGCTCTTTGTACCCACAATGTACACTATCTTCGCCTACAATGGCATGAAGCGCACTCGCAAGAAGCTGCACAAGGCACATGCAAAAAAAGCCGATGATGGACAACAAAAAGAACAAGAAACAGTTTAATCTCTAGCACAATCAAGATATGAAAGCAATATTTATAGCCTTCGATCAGGCCTATTATGAGAGGATTATCGAGATGCTTCACAAGAGCGGTTGCCGAGGATTCACCGCTTTTAACGATGTGGTTGGCCGCGGTTCAAGTACTGGCGACCCCCACTACGGCACCCACGCATGGCCTTCGCTTGTGCAGGGTATACTAACCATTGTTGAGGCGAGCCGCGTCGACAATGTGCTCGAGAAGCTCCACGAGATGGATCTAGCCACTCCAAAACTTGGCTTGCGCGCCTTCGTGTGGAACATAGAGATGTCAATTTAACACGACTTCTTTTAGACCAACAATTATAAAAGGTGCATCCTATTAAAAATGGGGTGCATCTTTTTTTGCCAAAGTCTTGATAAAAAGCAAAAAAATCACTAACTTTGCGCCAACTTTTTTCAAAAAACTCCACTCATGGCTGATATTACCGTTAAAGGTCTCACTTTTGAACCTTACATCTCCGAAGAAGAGATAGCTAAACAAGTTGAGCGCGTGGCTGCCGAAGTAAAGCGTGACTGCGTGACCGATTCCCCAATCTTTGTGTGCGTCTTAAAGGGCGCATTTATGTTTGCTGCCGACCTAATCCGCGCAATCGACATGCCCAAGAGCGAAATCGCTTTCATCCGTTACAAGTCTTATGCAGGTACCGAATCGACTGGCGAAATGAATAAAATCTTAGGATTGAATGACAATGTTACTGGACGTGAAGTGATTATTATTGAAGACATTGTCGACACAGGATTAACGGCTCACGCCCTGCGTCAAGACATTGAGGCGATGTTCCCCATGAGCATTAAAATGGCGACTTTGCTCTACAAGCCAGCATCATTACAAGTGGGTAAAGTCCCAGAGTATGTAGGCTTTGAAATTCCTTCAAAGTTCATTATTGGCCATGGTCTCGACCTAGATGAACAAGTGAGAGGACTTCGAGATATTTACGTGCTCAAAAAAGAAGATTAAACATTAACATATTAAAAACATATCATTATGCTGAATATAGTTATTTTCGGTGCCCCTGGTTCGGGCAAGGGCACACAGAGCGAAAACCTAATAGCACACTACGAGTTATTCCACATATCAACTGGTGACGTGCTTCGTGACCACATTCGTCGTGGCACTGAACTTGGCAAGACCGCCAAGGAGTTTATCGATCAGGGTCAACTCATACCCGATGAGCTCATGATTGGTATTCTGGCCCAGGTGATTGACGACAACAAAGAACTGGCACAAAATGGCGTAATCTTCGACGGTTTCCCACGCACAATTCCACAGGCCGAAGCGCTTGAGACCCTACTCAACGAGCGAGGCACCAGTGTAAGCGCTGTTATCGGTCTCGAGGTTCCTGAAGAAGAGCTCATCAACCGCCTTGTGAAACGTGGACAGATGAGTGGCCGCAGCGACGACAACGAAGAGACCATAAAGAAGCGCCTCGACGTTTATCACAACCAGACATCGCCACTGCAGGAGTTCTACAAAGAAAAAGGCCTGTACCGTGCCATTAAGGGCATTGGCACCATCGACGGCATCTTCGAGGACATCAAGGCTGCCATCGACTGTATTGATGCATAACTGACAGTTTGTGGCGGGAATTTACATCCATATTCCCTATTGCAAGAGCAAGTGCACCTATTGCGACTTCTACTCTACCCCACAGGTCGAGACGATGGAGCAATATGTGCACTCGCTGCTTTGTGAGGCCCGCTTGCGTGCTACCGAGATAAGCAATCCCCTTCTCTCTAAGATAGATGGGGATGGAGGAAGTATAACAACTACAAAAGACACCCATTTTTCCACCCTCTATCTGGGTGGTGGCACCCCATCGGTATTGCCAACCAATCTCTTAACTACTCTTATCACTGGGCTTGGCGATATTATCGATCTGAGCCACGTGGAGGAATTCACCATCGAGGTCAATCCCGACGACATTGCCCTCGAATACATCGCATCTCTGCGCCAACTAAGCGTGAACCGTGTGAGCATGGGTGTGCAGAGCTTCAACGACGAAGAACTTCGCGCCATCAACCGCCGCCACTCGGCACAACAGGCCATCAACGCAGTGCAAGCCATCAACGACGCAGGAATCAACAATGTGAGTATCGACCTAATATACGGTTTGCCAGGACAGTCACTCAACTCATGGCGACACAATATTGAGCAGGCTATCGCCCTCGATGTACAACACATCTCTGCCTACTTCCTAAGCTACGAGCGTGGCACTCGTCTGTGGGTGTTGCGCGAGCAAGGAAAGGTGGAAGAAGCAAGCGACGAACTCTGCATTGCTATGCATAACGAGCTTGTAGCGATACTCAAACAAGCAGGCTTTGAGCACTATGAAATCTCCAATTTCGCACGTCCAGGATACCGCTCTCGCCACAACTCCAGCTACTGGAATTTCACTCCTTACTTAGGACTTGGTGCAGCAGCTCATAGTTTTGACGGCATCACACGCCGCTATAATCCTTCAAATATTAAGGAATATATCAAAGCGCTGAACGAGAACCGCCCAGCTTTTATCGAAGAGCATCTAGAGTGGTGGGAACGTCACGACGAGGAAGTGATGGTGAGGCTGCGCACCAGCGACGGGCTCGACACCAACATCATTAGCAACCATTACGGTAACCAAGTCGCCACTACTCTAATGCGCAAGGTCCAGCCTTTCATCAACCAAGGACTGCTCAACCTGAAAGGCACAGTTATTACCCTTACCACTCAAGGCGTGATGATGAGTGATAACATCATCCGCGAGCTAATGTGGGACAACTAAGATAATGACTTATAAATCAATTATATTTTCTTTTAGAAATATGATGCGCCAAACGGTCAACAAGCTCAACAACTTCTTTATCTCTAGAATTACACAAGTTGAGTATAGCTGAGTTATCAAAGTAATAGGATAAATTAGCGCGATCAAAAACCCCCATTTCTTCGAACACGTCCATTAAGTTCACTAATCTTGCAAGCAAACACGGATTATAGTTGAAACGAGTATATCCTGATGCCCTCATTTCATTTGGCGTTTTTGTGCAATCCTTAACTTTCATTATCTCATAGGGACTCTCTCTATCTTTTTTCTTTTTAATCTTACCGTAACATGGCGCAAATAAATCGGAAGATATTTCAAATTCAAGTCCCTTGCCATCTCTTAATGCAGCACTACAAATGCTTTTGAGTTCCGATATGGGTTTTAGCGCTTTAGGATTTCTAAGATGATCAGGGGTGCTCCAAAAATACCCAGTCTGTGTGTCACATCTATCAAAACCTAATGTCCTCCATAAATCTTTTCCATAGGCTCCACTGTAAGGAATCCAATAGAATTTAAGCCCTCTTATAGAATGTACATAATTGCTCACACCGGCAATGATATCATTATGCCTCTTTGATTTGGTGTCAAAGACATACTCGTATTTATTATTTCTTTTGTTGGTCCATTTTCCCGATTCCTTATGCCAGATTGTCATCGAGGTGCTTTCTTCAACCCAATATAAACCAGCAAGCGTGATATTTTTATAATGTTGTGCATTAAATCTGTTAACCAACTCATTTATATACCATTTTACAGCTTCGAGTTTATGATTACTATTTCTGAAATCCAATTTTACGTTCTTCCCATTCACTTTAATGCTTCCCCATTCGGTAAAATTAGTGCATGGTGAAGGTACGGTTAACACCACTTTGTGTTTAAAGGTTGGGGTTCCAAGTATTCTTTTGCAATCTTCAATGCATTCATCAAGAGCCTTCAGACCTTCATAGTTGCCACCATTATAAGCTGTTGAGAAATAACGGTTCAGCAACCACTCCCACTGTTCTTTATTTGCTGGCCCATGATCGCCTGGTTGGTTATCACCAAATTTGAGGCCTGCGTCATTC
The DNA here is from genome assembly GCA_902785925.1 of uncultured Bacteroidales bacterium. Lineage (GTDB taxonomy): Bacteria > Bacteroidota > Bacteroidia > Bacteroidales > Muribaculaceae > Sodaliphilus. The sequence continues at coordinate 10,934 of CADAAI010000041.1, read as the reverse complement.
TTAAATTCTATATACAGGAATGTAGGGAAGAACCAATCTCTATGCCCGTCTTTAAACGTATGCATCACAACCTTTTCCAATTCATTTTTGCCCCATTTTAATCTATTTTTATTACCATAATACACAAGTAGCATGTCATCTGTATTAGAGTCATATGTATTATTACCATTATATGCTCTAGCTCTGTATGTATTGGAGTCATATGTACTGGTGTTATCTACTTGGGATACTCTTGACTTGTCTCCAACCTTATCAACATAGTCGGCATAAGAAGTATAGGATATTTCATCTAATCCATACAGTTCATCGACGACACTATTATACCCAATCTCAGTGACTGCAGTTTTTGAACTGCAACTGATGCACATGAGCATCAACAAAAATGATATTATCTTTTTCATCTTATTTCTCTTGTAATTTATTATTTCTTGGTTATGCGCCAAATGGTGCCCTCAATCAGCGAGCAGTAGATATCGCCTGTTGTTGGGTCTACCTCAAAACCGTTGACCTCGCTACTCCCCATACTGTAATTGAAAAGTAATCGTCCTGTGGCGGAATCAATCACAGCAAGTAGACCATGGCGTGACCCAGCATAGACATATCCGTCTTTCTCAAGCACTATGCACGGAGCATGTTCGTAACCATAGTTGCAGTCGGTTTCCCATAGAAGGTTAAAGTCGTCGCTCTGCGTGTCCATCGCCACAATTGTGCCGTCCATTGTTTTGGCATAGGCGCGCTTACCATCCTCGCTCAATCCCAGACTCTCTCGCACTTTCACAGCATTGTCGTGATGGCGCCACAATTGCTTGCCTGTGGCACGGTCGATAGCAGTGGAATTACGGTCGGGAGCCACTATCACTACCCTATTCTCGGTCACAGCAGGCACCACATTGCCAGGACTATAAAGATTGACTTTCTTCCCGTTGTTCCAAGCCCAATTAAGCTCACCACTCTTGCGGTCGAGCGAGCGCAGGTTCGTATCCCAAGCGCCAAAAATCACATCCTTCTCTCCTACCACTGGAGCAGCCTGGCAGTAGTTGTTAATGTCGTTATATTGCCACAACAGTTTCTTCTTGTTCACATCCCATGCTTGGAAAGTCTTGAATCCGCCTTGATAGAGCACGCCATCGGCTACAATGCCATCGGCAACATAGGGTCCCTCGGCAGCAACTTCATTCAGCACCTTGCCACTCTTCTTGTCTAGCCAAATCAGACGCTTGTCGCCAGTTGGAAGAATCACTATTTTATCAGCAATAGCCGGGCGCGAGAAGAGCATGCTCGTGGTCTTATATTCCCACTTGAGCTGGGCAGTCTTCTTGTCAATCACACGTAGGTAACCCAGCGAGTTGCCAAAGTAGATATTGTCCTTGTCGAGTCCCACGCGGGTGAAAATCGAGGCATTATCGGAATAGACTTTCTCCACCTTAAAACCTTGCGGAACAGTGTAGTGCTGCATAGGAACTGGGGTATCATAGTACTTAGTATTTATCTTATAAGCATAACGAATATCGGGGGCCTGACCTAAGTTCTTGTTATATACGTGAATCCACTCACTGTCAAGGTCCACATCAAGCAATGTGTAACCATAGTCACCATTGCCCATGTCGAGGCAGCGAACCATCAACCCGATGATGCCATCGGTCTCATACTGACGCCAGCGGTGCCAGTGGCCATTTTGATGTGTGATTACAGGATATTTCTTCAAAATATCCACATAGTCCTGATAATTGTCGAGGTCATCGAGCAGTGGGTAGTGGTTCACACTCAACACCTTCATGCCGGGCTTAACCATCTCACTGAGTGTCTTGTCGAGCCATATCAAGTCCTCCTGCTTGATGTGTCCGTCGCCCATCTTCATGAAAGGGCCGCAGTTCATGCCTAAAACAACAAGTTTACCCACGGTGAATACAAAACGGTCGTTACCCCACAGGTCGTTGAACGTCTTGCAAGCACTCTGGCTCCAGTTGTTCTCATGGTTGCCAGGTATCACATAGAGTGGCTTGGTGATGCCATCAAGTACCGACTTCACATTGAGCAGCTGCTCATCGCTGCCCTCGTTAGTAAGGTCACCGGTCACTAGCACCGCATCGACATCGGTGCCGTTAATTTCAACCACCGCCTCCCTGAGCTTTCCTTCGTTGGCGTTTCCAGGCGTAACGTGGATATCACTAAGAATTGCAAACTTCTGCGCCATACCGGTGCTAGCCACTAGCAACAAGGCGACCACCAGTAAAATCTTGAAAAATGAAATGTGTTTTATCATAACAGTAAAAATTTTATCGATAGGTCTTCAACCGGGGCACAAACAAGTCGGGATAATACTCCAGTTTGAAATTGCCTAGCGAGCCAATTAGGATAATCACATCATACTGAACTTCGCATTGCAGCCCATAGTAGTTGATATAGGCGTTAGCCGAGTTAACCATGTGCTGCTTCTTGGCACGAGTAATAGAGCGCATCGGGTCGAAATATTCATCGGTGCTACGAGTCTTCACCTCAACGATGTGGAGCACCATGCCAGGCTCCTGAGCAATGATGTCGATCTCAAGCTTATCCATGCGCCAGTTGGTTTCACGTATCGTGAACCCTTGCTTGATGAGAAACTCCACGGCTTCGTGCTCGCCCACTTTGCCAAGTTGATTGTGCTGCGCCATAGTTTCGATATATTATCATTTGGTCTTTTACAATGCAAAAATAGTAATTTTTTATTTAAGCAACAAAGTGAACACCTGTTTAATAAAAAAAAGACAAATCAATGAAATTAATCAGCACTTTATTGAAAAAAAATTTATTTTTTAGGAATTAAATCACTAACTTTGTAGGCTCAAACGGCCCTACGCCATCTATCCATGACGTAAGTAGCTGTAAATTAACAAACTATTGTGAAATAAAATCAAGTAAATTCAAATTATTTAATATCATTTATAATTTTCATGAAAGTTTATAAAAGTAACGAGATTCGTAACATCTCATTATTAGGAAGTAAAGGCTCGGGTAAAACTACCCTTGCCGAGTCTATCATCTTTGACTGCGGTCTTATCAATCGCCGCGGCACTATCGACGCTGGCAACACCGTATGCGACTATTTCCCTGTTGAGAAGGAGTATGGCAACTCGGTGTTCTCTACCATCTTTAGCGTGGAGAACAAGGGCAAGAAGCTCAACTTCATCGACTGTCCAGGTATGGACGACTATGTGGGAAACATCGTTACCGCACTCAATGTCACCGATGCAGGCCTTATGCTCATCAATGGTCAGAACGCCATTGAGGTAGGTACACAGAATCAGTATCGCACCGTGGGCAACATCAAGAAGCCTCTCATTTTCGCTATCAACCGTCTTGACAATGACGCTGCCGACTATGACAACGCAATCAACCAGTTGCGTGAGACCTTCGGCAACAAGGTTGTTCCCGTGCAGTTCCCAGTTTCTACTGGCGCTGGCTTCAAGTCAATCGTCGACGTGATGACAATGAAGCAGTACAACTACGACGGCGACACTGGCAAGTGCACTGTTACCGACATCGACGCTGCTCACCAAGACCGTGCCGAGGAGTTCAATATGGCACTCGTTGAGATGGCAGCCGAGGGCGATGAGGCTCTCATGGAAAAATTCCTTGAGGAAGACACCCTCACTCCCGAGGAGATGCTCGATGGTATGCGCAAGGGCCTTATCGACTGCAGCATCATCCCAGTAATGTGCGTCAGCGGTGAGAAGAACGTAGGCGTTGACCGCCTTATGGACTTCCTTGGCGATGTAGTTCCTACTACTGCCGAGATGCCCGCAGTTTGTGACACCGAAGGCAACGAGGTTAAGTGCGACCCCAACGGACCCACCAGCCTCTTCTTCTTCAAGACCACAGTTGAGCCTCACATTGGCGAGGTTTCTTACTTCAAGGTAATGAGTGGTACTATCAAGGCCGGTACCGACCTCAACAACATGAATCGCGGTAGCAAGGAGCGCATCACTCAGCTCAACACAGTTTGCGGTAGCCTTGCAAAGAGCAACGTTGATGAACTTCAGGCTGGCGACATCGGTGCTACTGTTAAGCTCAAAGACGTACGCCGTGGAAACACCCTTAACGACAAGGACTGCGAGAGCGTTTACGACTTCATTAAATATCCTGCTCCCAAGTATCAGCGTGCTATTCGCCCAGTTAACGAGAGTGAGATTGAGAAGTTAGGCCAAATCCTCAACCGCATGCACGAGGAAGATCCAACATGGCTTATCGAGCAATCTAAGGAGTTGAAGCAAACCATCATCAGCGGACAAGGTGAGCTCCACCTTCGCACCCTCAAGTGGCGCATCGAAAACAACGAGAAGGTACAAATCGAGTACATTGAGCCTAAGATTCCTTATCGCGAGACCATTACTAAGGCTGCTCGTGCCGACTATCGTCATAAGAAACAGTCAGGTGGTTCGGGTCAGTTTGGTGAAGTACACCTCATCATCGAGCCTTACCGCGAGGGAATGCCTGAGCCCGACACCTACAAGTTCGGCAACCAGGAGTTCAAGATGAACATCAAGGACAAGCAAGAGATGGATCTCGACTGGGGTGGCAAGCTCGTTATCTACAACTGTATCGTCGGTGGTGCTATCGACGCCCGCTTCATCCCTGCCATCGTTAAGGGTATCATGGACCGCATGGAGCAAGGCCCTCTCACCGGTTCTTACGCTCGCGACGTACGCGTTTGCATCTACGATGGTAAGATGCACCCAGTAGACAGTAATGAAATCTCGTTCCGCCTCGCAGCGCGCAACGCCTTCAGCAAGGCATTCCGCGATGCTAACCCCAAGGTGCTCGAGCCTGTTTACGATGTTGAGATTCTTGTGCCTAGCGATGCTATGGGTGGCGTACAGAGCGACCTCCCAGGCCGTCGCGGCATCATGATGGATATGTCTAGCGCCAACGGTCTTGAGACTGTTAAGGCTCGCATTCCATTGAAGGAAATGGCAAGCTACTCTACCGCTCTGAGCTCTATCACCGGTGGACGTGCTTCATTCTCAATGAAGTTCGCTAGCTACGAACTCGTTCCAAGCGATGTTCAAGAGAAGCTCCTCAAGGAGTACGAAGAGGCAAGCAAGGACGAGGATTAATTCTCCCGTCACTTCTATATTTTCCTTACATAACGATGAGAATCGCTTCTGGGCCAAGCCTGGAAGCGGTTTTCTGTTTCTACCCCACCCAAAGCACAATTGCCTCTCCCTTAATTAACCCAAATACCACATCTAATATTTCAAAAATATTGTTATTAACACAAAAATAATATTAAACACATTATGATAATGTGAATTAATTGATTAATTTTGCATTACACTCAAGCGACCCACTTTGAATCTGAAAGGATAATATTATACACTCACAACAATGTATTGTCTCTCCAATCTTATAATTATATATATACAATAAACCCTTTATGATACATTGCGTAGAGCGCCGATTTTACAGCAAAATAACCCTAATTTTTTACTCACTAAAAATTTACAACTCATGAAAAAAGTTTTACTAATTCTTGTTTCGCTGCTCACAACCGCCATGGTGTGGGCTAAAGACCCAATTATTCTCCACATGGGAGAGAATGAGGAATTCGGAATCTCGGCAGGAGTTACCCAGTTATCATTTACTCCCGAGGAAACCGACTACTATGTCTTCACAGCCGCCAGCACTGTGGCACATGGTTTCTGCATCAACTTGTGGACCGACAGTCTTTACGAAATCTATTCAGAGCCTGCTCCATTACCTAACCTACACGGCTGCGATCTTGGTTATCCAAAAAAACTGGTTGCTGGGCACACTTACTTGCTGGGAATCTTTCCACTACAAACTGATGTGACTGCACAGACACTAGTGTTTGTGCGCAAAGGTTACCTTGTCAGCACCGATAGCGAGAGCGAGGGACTCACTCACCTGCTGGAACCTCTGCCTGTTGCAGCCTACGAAGGCCAGGAAGTGCAACTCAATGCTATGCCAGGTACTGTAATCGACAACCTGACCGCGACTGCCAATGGCGCGCCCATTGATATCGAAATAGGTTCTAGCTCATCTGACGGCGGTTCAACATTCACGTTCACCATGCCCGCTGCCCATGTCACAATCAGTGGGTCGGGACATCTGGCCACTAACGAAGTCAACTATGTAGATGGCGACGGCACAGTTCACACCGCTAATGCTCTCCCCCTCACTGGCAATGAAACCACACTTGGCAAAAAAGGAGAGGAGAGATGGTATGTTGCCGATGGTACACTCAATTACAATCAAACCCTTATCCTCAAAGGCGATGTCCACATCATCCTCGCCAATGGCGCAGTGATGAACATCGGCACCCAGGCACAACCCGTCAGTGGCCTTGGTATAGATGGCAGTTACACTCAATCGTCTCTCACCATCTATGGTCAGACGCTTGACGACGACATCGCCGGGCACCTGAACATAAACACCGACGATGACTGCATCTATAATGAAGGCGATTATACCCAGCACAGCGGCAACGTCACCATGAACTCCAGCAATGGCGCCGGTGCCGTACCTTATTACAATTTCACTTTCACTGGCGGCACTCTCTATATTGCCGTAGATAAAAATGCCATCTATAATGGTGGGAATGTTGACATTCTCGGTGGCAAACTCACGGCCGTCAGCACTGGATATTATTATGGCATCTACACCTATGATGGCGATGTCACCCTCGGTTGGAAAAACGCCGATGATGAAATCACAATCAGCAACTTGACGTATGGAAGCGGCTACTGCACTATGAAGATTGTCGATGGGCAGGCATTTACCGATGGTGAGAACATCTACGATAGCACTACCCCATCCGATGTCCTATGGGCATTGACCAACGTCACCCTGCGCCCCGTTGTTCCCACCTTCGCCATCAATTTGCCTGAGTCGTTTGAAAACGGCATGGTTACTTGCGACAAGGCAACTGCCGCCCTGGGCGAGACAGTGACACTGACCGTGACCCCAAATAACGGCTATGAGCTTGAAACGCTCACCGTTACAACCGTTGTTGATGCACCCGTTGGCGCGCCACTTCGTGCCAATGTTGACATCACTGAGGGCGAAAACGGCACCTACACCTTTGCAATGCCCGCCGCTCCAGTAGCAGTGAGCGCCACCTTCAAGAAGAGCAATCCCACAGGAGTTGACAATCTCAACATCGACAACTCAAAGAACGCCCAGCGCTACAACCTCATGGGCCAGCCAGCGGGCAACAACTACAAGGGCATCGTGATCCAGAACGGCAAGAAAATCCTTGTTAAGTAATTCAGCTGAATTGCAACTGATATAAATCAAGTGCCGTGATTGCCAACAACAATCACGGCACATTTTGTTCTTATTGTTCATTGCATTAAAAAAAGCTCCGTTTATTGCGTTGTCCACGCAACCAGATGTTCATGAAGCACCATTTTAATTTTAGCCTTGCGAGCGTAAGCATTTTAAAAAAAATAAATAATCTGGCGCAAGCCAGCTTTTTGACATCGATAGATGCAGCTTTGTGAGAGGAAAACTACAATACTTTTTGCCATGTGTTGAGCACATGAAAATTAGAGAGTCTTCGACTCTAAAATTTAAATAATAATATGTTTGATTTGTTTTAGATTTGATAGATTTCTGCCCGTAGGGCACTAATTTCCACTCCGCCAGGAGTGGCAAAACAATCCCGCCAAAACTACCAATCTTAGCCCGAAGGGCAACAATCTTTAGCGCGCAGCCGCGCAGCGCGTCCCAACTCAAAAACTGATAATTCAATGATAATTCACGGACAATTCACGGTAATTTGTGTAAAAAACCGTAGTAACCGCCATCTAATGCAAAAATATTAATTGTTTTTAATTGTTTGACAAATAACTGGCAACTCACAATTAAAATGACAATTCATGGGCAATTTGCGGCCATTTGTGTACAAAAAAATCAAAGGACACATTTTTGATGCTTGTATCTGATTGATTTGCAGTTGTTTGTAAAAAGTAAGGACACGGGCAAAATGTTTGGTGGTTATCAGAAAACGTGCTAAATTTGCACGTTTCAAAAGCATCATCATGAAGAAACTATTATACATTTCCCTCTTGGCTGTTTTGCTCTCGGCAGCGATAAGTTGCAGCCGCAGCGTTGACAAGCGGCTCGTTCTCGCCGACACGCTTATGTGGACCAATCCCGACAGTTCGCTTGCCATTCTCACAGCAATCAACCGCGACTCCCTACAAGGCGACGAGAACCAGGCATATTACGCCCTACTACTTACCCAAGCGCAATTCCGTTGCTATGGCAACTGCACTAGCGATACACTAATTAATTCTGCGTTGGATTACTATAGTGACAACCTCAATCGAGAGCACTATACTCGCTCATTATTATATAAAGGTGCTTATTACGAAGAAAGAACCAATCCAATTGAGGCCATAAAATGGTACAAACAAGCCGAAAACAACGCTGACAGCACTGACTATCGCAACCTCGCGCAAATTAACTTCCGCTTGGGTATGTTGTACTATAACAACTACGCCAGCAATAACCTTGATTTAAACAAGTTCCAAATGGCTTCACGTTATTATGAGATATTAGGAGATAGGAAAATGTTGATGACATCGCTTCACTATTGTGGTAATGTGCTGAGAATAACAGACATTAATGCAGCTAGAAAATGTTATGACAAGGCTTTGTCAACGGCAAGAGAGTTAAAGGACACATCAAATATTTATAACATCAATGTCAATTATGCGTTGATGTATATTGAAGATTCTCTATACTCGCAGGCAAAGAAATGTATTTTGGATGCTTTCAGATTGAATAACAGCTTTGAAGAGAACTACAATTATTATATGTTGAGCCTTATTTATGCCAATCAGAAAGACCTTGATTCAGCTAAATATTTTATTTCTTTGTCTGATAAATCACAAAACACTGCCTACGACAGCCTGCTGATGTATAAAGCCTTGAGGGATGTTGCTTTATGCGAGGACAACCTTTCACAATATCGTGAATTTAACAATCAATGCAATAGAATCTCAAACTCTCTAGAATACAATAAAACAAGATATAAACTGCTTGATTCAGAACAGGAATTTGATGCCGATAGAATTGCAGCTAAAGGCAAGAAGGTGAATTCATTAAATAAAACCATAATCATCCTTGTTGCTTTATTTTTAGTTTTTGCTCTAGTTACCGCAGCACTTTTTATCGTCATTAGTAGGAAAAATCGCAAAGACAAGCAGCAAATGATTGACGAGTTGAAGGAAGAGAGTTTCGGCAATTATGAGGAGTTGAGGCGCAATCTTGCTGACTTTGACAACCACTTCAGCAAGACTATGACCGAGAAGCTAATATCTCTTGAGGAGATAATGACTGGTGCCTACAATCCCAACCAGGACTCAAAGAGTAGCGAGGTGGTGCACAAGATATCGCCTATTGCCGACGATGACACAAAGTTCTGGGAAGGGCTGTATTCCTATATTAATATCAAGCATAATGGCGCGATGGACAAGATAGCCAATGATTTCCCGCAACTATCGGCTAGCGACTTGAACTTCATCAAACTGATGTGCTGCGGTTTTTCGGATGCCGCCATCGCCGTGTGCAGGAACTACAGGAATGTCGCTTCCGTAAGAGGCCGTAGGCGAAAGATAAGAGACAAAATGGGTATAAAAGGCAACCTCACTGACTATATAATAAACATCACCCAAGGTCTAGATTCAAACAACTCTTTACAACATTAAGACAACAAAAAACAACCTTTATTTGCCTCTGTCTTTGTGCTTTTCATAGGGCAAAATGAAAAGACACTTTACGAAGTCCATTAACTCGCAGAAAAACAATAAGTTGCAGAAAGTAAGGACACGGGCATTTTTCTTGCATAATAGTTTTTGCCACCGTAACTTTGCAACCAGAAAATTAGTTCGACGACAATTACCGAGCAATCATTCTTTGTGATTGTTTTAATAATGACAATTGTCGTTCCTATAAATTGATTCAAATTGAGTCATAATAATGTTTATAACTTTGCAACGTCGCAATAAGATTAAGCATAACATATAAATACGGCTATGAAAAAGATTATTATTACCTTGCTGGGACTGCTGATGATAACCAGCGCCAGCGCAGCATCACAAACCACTTTCATGCCCGTCCTATCAGAAGGTAAGTCATGGGAAGTGGCGACTATCAGTTGGGATTACGAGAATTTTCCTAATAGTAATGACACAACTGGCTATTACGCAGTCTCTGTCTGTGGTGACACCATTGTAAACAATCTCACATGCAAGAAGATTGTAATTGTTACAAAGGGTAATCAAAAAAGTTCAAAGACAGCCGTTGCTTATGAGAAAGACGGAAAGGTCTGGAACGTGAACAGCAATGGCGAGATGGTGCTGATTTTTGATATTGGGCTTCACCAAAATGAAGAAGTTGATGCTGGTTATGTGTTAAAAGAAGATTTTATCTCAGTCAATGGCTTTAACAGAAAACGGTTATTAATTGATTCTGGCATCGACAGTTATGATTATTGTTATTATGTAGTAGAAGGCATTGGAATTAGTTCCGACAAATGGGTTTCCAAATTAGGCATCGGCAATGAAAACGAATATACAATTATGCTTTCTTGCAGCGAGAATGGAGAACTTGTTTTCACAAAAGAAGATTTCTCAAAACAAGATGACTATGTTCCCCTCGTTCGCGAAGGCGTTGTTTGGGAATATGTCGGGCATTATCATGATTGGCCAGACGAAGGTTATAAAACAGTACAGCTCTATACTCTTGAAATCAATGGAACGACTGAAATTGACGGTGAATTATACTATAATGTATATCGCACTGACTACAACGATGAATACTTAGCCCAGGAACCATATCTTGTGGCTTATGTGAGAGAGGAAGATAAAGTTGTGACAGCTATCGACATCGAGACGCACTGGTGGTTTATTCCGCAAATATTA
>CADAAI010000040.1 GCA_902785925.1 uncultured Bacteroidales bacterium | reverse complement strand
CACAGCCGCAGCTGGGCGCCCGAGCAGTTCATCAAGCCCGACAACCTCCTCATCGACCACTTCGCGCAGGACACCACTTTCGAGCAGATGACCGACCGCCGACTCATTCTCGACCACATCGAGCAGGAGTTCCTCAAGCTCAACGCCCCTGTCATCATCATTGACGACATCACACAGATTTGCCCCATGCGCAACAACCGCAAGACACACCGCGTGCTGCGACGTCTGCGACAGTGGCTCAACCAGTACCACGTCTCGATACTCGTCATCGCCCACGCCTCACACCACCATGAAGGCACACCGCTCGCCATGAAGCACCTCACGGGCGACCGCCAATTGGCCTACGCCTTCGATTCAATCGTCTCCCTCAACGACATCCCTGCCGGCACCACAGCCGATGGAGCCACACATTATATTAAACAGCTCAAGGCACGCAACGCGCCAATCCAGATCCACAACGAGGCAGTCACCACACTCAAACTCAAGGACCGCTTCGACGACGAGGCGTGCCAGCTGCTCGCAAAGAGATATCAAGACAAGGGATATGACCAAGAAACCACACAGCAGCAAATCGAGCAGCAGCGGGGCAGGAAATTCTTCTACTTCCTCACCATGCAGGAAAAAGCCTCCGAGAACCAGCTCCTGTTCCTGCCACTCGACGCCACGCCCGAGCAGCGGCTCACCCTCTAAGATAGACCTGGATGATACCGTTACTAACTCCCCCTCTAAGATAGAGGGGGTGCCCCAAAGGGGCGGGGGAGTATGTCCAACCGAATTAAACAAACCCGAGCAGTGCAACAACAACTCCTGTTCGGGCTCTAACGAAGTAGTCAACGAACAATTGACGGAGAGCTGTGTGAAGAAAGGGGAGAAAGTCCATGTACTCGGCGACAAAGTCGCCGACAAAAAACCTCCCAGCAACTCCTCAATAAAAAAATTAATGAAACTGTCCCAACACCATAAAAAGAAGTTCAGCCACCCTAATCCCCACAAAACTTAACATATTTATGTCACTTAAAAAAATTTTTCATTTTTGTCCCAACCCGCAACACATAATCAGAGCGAACATCTCGAGGATGTCCGCCCTGATAGAATATTTTGTAAGCGAGTTATTTGCGCTTAGATTTCTTAGCAACCTTTTTGGTTACCTTCTTGGCAGCCTTGGTTGTTTTGCCAGCCTTAACTTGAGTTGCATCGGTCTTCTTTGCGTCAACTGCCTTCTTTGCGTCAATTGTCTTCTTTGCGTCAACTGCCTTCTTTGCGTCAACTGCCTTCTTTGCGTCAACAGCCTTCTTTGCGTCGGTTGATTTAGGGCTAGGTTTAGCTGCTGGTTTAGCAGCTTCGGTGTCAATGCCGATAGTCTCAATTTCGAAAACGAGAGTCTCGAAAGGCTTGATGTTCTGGCCTGCTCCACGTGCACCATAGGCGAGCTCTTGTGGCAAAACTGCAATCATCTTGGCACCTGGGCGCATCATGAGTAATGCCTCACGGAATCCTGGTACCACCTGACTTGGGGCGAAAGAAATGGGCTCTTTGCTCTCGTCGAAGGTGCTACCGTCGACGTGAGTGCCCTTATACATAACCTTGATTTTGTCGTTAGCCTCAAACTTGTTGCCACTACCTGGCTCAAGCATCTTGTAAACAAGTCCCGAAGGAGTCTTAACATAACCTGAGTCCTTCTCCATGATACTCTCGATGTACTTCTTGCCGAGTCCTTTTTGAGCAAGTGCTTCGGGACTGTTCTCGCGAGCAAATGTTTGAGTTTCGCGCATGAAGTGCTGTGTGTTCTGGTCGATGACCTTGAACTCGTCGAGGGTTGGCACTGCAGGATTGTTGAGCACCTCATTAAATGCACTCATAAAGAGCTCTTTATTAAGATCAAGCTTTATTTGCTTCTTGATGTTCTGCGACATAGAAAGGAAGTCGTTACCAATCATGCGACCGTCCAATAGAGGCTTGTTATCCTCGTCAATGTTGATACCGTGGTTGAAGCCATCAAAAATTCTAGCTATCTGCTCGGGAGTGAGTTCCTTCTTCTTGGTCATAGCTTGAAGCTGCAAGCCGTAGAAACGTCCCATGTTCTGGCTCAACGAGTCGCTCTTTTGGGCGATAGTGCTTGCTTGAGTAATGGCTGCAAGACTGTCTTTGTGCAGAGCAGTGAGAGCATCGATGAGACCCTTGGCCTCGGTGTTAATAGCACGCACTTCGGTGTTCATATCAGTAACGCTAGTGGTGTCGGAGAATCGCTGCATAAATGCCTGAGCAAAGGCGCTGCGATTCATCACGATGCCATTGCGGCCTTTCATATCGGCAGCCACCTTAAAGAACTCGGATGCTAGAGTGTTACCCTCGCGGAATTGCTCGTCCTGCGTGTCAAGGTTGACTGTTTCGTCAAATGCCTTGAGCAATGTAGCGCGAGCCTCGGCTGTGGTGTGGTTCATAGCAGCCTGCGTGGCATAGACCTTACCGAGCATCAAGCTCATTGAGTCGGCCTTAACTTTACGCATGGCAGCAATACTCTCAATATCGGGATCTTGTGCAAAAGCATTGAATGAACAAGTCATTGCAAATGCCATTGCTAAAAGAAAAAACTTTTTCATTGTTATCTTGAGTGTTAGAGTTCTAAAAAAATCAAGGAAATCTCCCCCACCGCGTCGCGTGATGGGGCGGAGAGGAAGATTTCCTGTGACGTGTTATCCTAGTGGAGGATGATTACTTCTTAGCTGGCTTTGAAGCGGGAGCTGGTGCTGGAGCTGGCATTGGACGGCCAGGCATTGCTGCAGCTGGCTCTTCCTTGTGCAGACCTTCAGCAGTAATCTCAAATACAAGTGTCTCATTGGGACCAATGCCACCCTGTGGGTTACCCTGCTCACCATAGGCGAGTGCTCCAGGGATGATAGCGATAACCTTCTCGCCTGGCTTCATGTTAGAGATAATCTCGCGGAAACCGGGAACGGTCATCTTGAGGTTGAATGGCACAGGCTTGCCTTGTGAATTGTCAAACTCCTTGCCGTCGATGTGCTTGCCAACGTAGGTCACATCTACAGTTGCCGAGTCGTTGAAGTTCTCACCGGCGCCTTGCTTAAGCACCTTGTAGGCGATACCCGAAGCAGTCTTCTTGAAGCCTTTGTCCTTCTTCATCTGCTCCTCGAGGTATTTCTTACCTTCCTTGTCGTTCTTGGCACCCTTGGCGGCAGTAGCGCGCTGCATCATGCCTTGAAGGTTCATCTGCATAGTTTGCAGTTGGTTGATATCGACACTGTCGTTGCTCTTGAAGCTCTTCTTGAGCTCGTTGATGAGGGCCTTGCGGTCGATGTTCAAACCCTGTCCTTCCATCTGGGCGATGCCAGGATAAATCATCTGCATAGCTACGGCGATACCGTTGATAAAGCTCTTGCCACGCTTGGTAGTATCGGCATTGAGAACCATGTCGATACCGCGCAGAAGCTCTTCCTTGTCGATTTGCTCTACGGCGCGAGGATCTTGCGACATCTGCATTTTGAGGTTCTGGCCAATGAGTTTACCAAACTCAGTAGCAATCGAATCCTCGGTCTTGCTTGCTGCATCGTTGCCAGCAGCGCCACCGTTCTTGCAGCTTGTAATGGTTGCCACCATGAGGGCTACCATAAAGATTGAAAATAACTTTTTCATAATTTCGTTTTCGTTGTGTTTAAAATTTATTTTTATTAGTCTTTTTTATTCACTTTGATGAGCTGAACATCGAAGATGAGTGTGCTGTTAGGCTGGATAGGACCAGTTCCATGAGGACCATAGGCAAGGTTCGAGGGGATGAACAATCGCCAAGCTGCGCCCTCGCTCATGAGCTGCAGACCCTCGACCCAACCAGGAATTACCTGTCCAACAGCAAAGGTTGCTGGTTCTCCGCGCTCAACCGAGCTGTCGAATACTGTACCATCGATCAAGCGACCAGTGTAATGAACAGTAACAGCATCATTTGGACCTGGCTTCACGCCATTGCCCTCCTTGAGAACGAGGTACTGGAGACCACTCTCGGTAACCTTCACACCCTCTTGCTGAGCATTTTGTTCAAGGAATTTCTTTCCCAACTCTTCATTCATTGCCCCGGCATTAGCCTCAAGCTCGGTGAAGAAGTCTTGCACCACTTGCTTGGCCTCGTCGTAGGTCATTTTCTTCTCACTGTCTTCATAGACGGCACGCAGGGCGTCGGCAAAGTCGTCGGCATTGATGCTCTTAATGCCCGAGCCCTTGAAATTCTGGGCCATACTCAAGCCCAGTGCATAGCTTAATTTATCCATTAATAGTATTTATTTAAATTCAAACTGCAAAGTTAAAGACAATTACCGTTTCGACGGAGATTTTTTATATAAAAATTGTGAAAATGTGGTTTAGGGGAGAGGGAAGAGGATAGAGGGGAAAGAGTATGGATAAGAGAAAAGGGCCGAGCGTGCTCGACCCTTTTTCCTTAATCATGCATTAAGCATTATTTCAGCTTAGCATAGCCATAGGCAGCGTTTTCGCCGAGTTGCTCCTCGATGCGCAGCAACTGGTTGTACTTGGCCATACGGTCGGTGCGGCTGAGCGAACCAGTCTTGATTTGGCCACTGTTGGTTGCAACAGCGATGTCGGCGATAGTGGTGTCCTCGGTCTCACCGCTGCGGTGTGAGGTCACTGTGGTGTAGCCATGGCGATGTGCCATCTCAATGGCGTCGAGAGTCTCGGTGAGCGAGCCAATCTGATTAACCTTAATGAGGATAGAGTTGGCAGCACCCATCTTGATACCCTTCTGCAAGAAGTTAACGTTGGTAACGAATAGGTCGTCACCCACGAGCTGGCAGCGGTCACCAATGCGCTCGGTGAGCTTAACCCAACCTTCCCAGTCGTTCTCGTCGAGACCGTCCTCAATCGAGTCGATAGGATACTTGGTGATGAGTTGCTCGAGGTAGTCGATCTGCTCGTCGTCGCTTAGCTTCTTGCCGTTAGGATCTTTCTGCTTGCCGTCCTTGAGCTGCTTGTAGTCATAGAAGTACTTGCCGTCCTCGATTACAGCAAACTCGCTAGCTGCGCAGTCCATAGCAATCTTCACGTCCTTGCCAGGCTCGTAGCCAGCCTTCTTGATGGCCTCTACTATGCTGTCGAGAGCGTCCTCGATGCCGTTGAGAGCAGGAGCAAAACCACCCTCATCGCCCACTGCAGTGCTAAGGCCACGGGCCTTGAGCAACTTGGCAAGGTTGTGGAAAACCTCAGCTCCCATGCGGATAGCCTCTTTCTCGTTCTGAGCGCCTACTGGGCGAATCATGAACTCCTGGAAGGCGATTGGTGCGTCGCTGTGAGCACCACCGTTGATAATGTTCATCATGGGCACAGGAAGAACATAAGCGTTAGTACCACCAATGTAGCGGTACAAAGGCATGTGGAGTGCAGCAGCGGCAGCGTGAGCAGCAGCGAGCGATACGCCAAGAACAGCATTAGCGCCGAGTTTGCTCTTAGTTTTGGTGCCGTCGAGTTCAAGCATGCGGTTGTCGAGAGCGCGCTGGTTGAACACGCACATTCCCTCAACGTGAGGAGCAATGATGGTGTTAACATTTTCTACGGCTTTCTGAACACCCTTGCCCAGATAGCGACTCTTGTCGCCATCGCGCAGCTCAAGTGCCTCATTCTCACCTGTCGAAGCGCCACTAGGAACCGAAGCACGTCCCATAATGCCGTTTTCGAGTGTTACTTCAACCTCCACTGTAGGGTTGCCACGAGAATCGAGAATCTCTCTTGCATGAACTTTAGAAATCTTCATAGTTTCTTTTAATTTATATGTTTCTTAAAAAATAGAATGTTTTTCTGAATGCGTTTGCAAATATAGTGAATAACTTTGACATCGCAAAATCCCTTAGGCAACATTGCCATTTTTTGCGAAGACAAACGATTACCTTGCCCATAAGAATTGAGCGTTAGGCTTTAGGTTCATCCCAAGGGTAGGTGCGCTTGGGGTTGCGGGGAAACCAGCCTTTTTTCACGCGTCGCTCTTGATGGAACACCTCAAGGATGCTCCAGAAGCACGAGAAACCAGTAACACCCAAAAGTGCCGAAATTAACACGTTGCCAACCAACAAAGATAGCACAACCGTTACAATCCCTGCCACCAGGAACCACCACCAGCAACGGGTGCCAAAGTGATACTCAGCCTTAATCACCAGTGGGTGAAACAAACCTATTATCAGGAACGTGCTAAGTCCAATAATGAGCCCCAGCAAATGATATTCTTGCAGGAATTCCATATTCGTCAATCGAGTATAGATTTATATTATTTGATATTAAACTCCATAGTCACTTTGTCCTTGGCAACGTCGAGTGTAACGGGGCAACCCTCGATGAGTGGATAGTTCCAAGTCTCGTCATGACCTGCTGGGAAATCATAGCACACGGGGATATTGTAGGGGCGCACATATTCGTCGATGAACTCAAACACCGAATTGTAGCCGCGCGATGTAGGGCAACCATCAAAACGACCCACCACCAGCGCCTTAATCTTGTCCATAGCACCTCGCAGGATGAGATGCTGGAACATGCGGTCGATGCGAGAATAAGGCTCCTCCACTTCTTCGATGAAGAGGATGATGTCGCGGCCATCGATGAATGCTCGGTCGAGGAAGTCGAAAGGAGTATCGGCAATGTCACCATAGACACACATGTTGCCGCCAATGAGAATGCCACTCGCTTTCCCGGGCTTGTTGTACTTGTTGCCAGGCACTTCATAGCGTGGCATCTTGCCCATGAGCATGTCACGCAGATAAAGGCTCAACTGGTCGGTGCCGCCAGTCTTTGCCAAGTAGCCACACATGTTGCCATGGATTCCCATGTTGCCGGCGCGCACCTCGGCGCTCAAGAAGCCGGTAATGTCGCTATAGCCGATAATCCACTTAGGATATTTACGCAAAGTGTCGACAGGCAGCAGGTTCAGGCAGTTGGCCGAGCCGTAGCCGCCACGTGAGCAAACAATCGCCTTGATGCTAGGGTCGCGCAGCGCCCACATGATGTCGGCGACGCGCTCCTCGGGAGTGCCAGCGTAGGTGTGGTAATTGCTGCGAGCATGCTTGCCCTCAACCACCTCAAATCCCCAGTTGCGGATTGCGGCAGCGCCTTTATCGATGATGCTCAGGTCGGTTGGCACACTCGATGGCGACAAAATAGCAATTTTATCGCCCTTCTTCAAGAACTCTGGTGCCTTAGGGGTAGCCCTATGCCCCATGCGGTGGTGGCGATCCATGCGAGGATGATGACGCTCAACACGAGGATGACGAGGGCCATAAAAGTGTCCATGATTCGACCTATACTGCGCCGATAGACTAACGCAGGAAATCAGTATTGTCAACAGCAAAAATAAAGTTTTTTTCATAATATAAATATTAAAATGTGTGTTCGTTCATTTTATCCATTTGAGGACTTCCTTGAAGGAGCGCTTCTTGCCGTAGAGGAGGATGCCGGTGCGGTAGATGCGTGCCGAAATCCAGATGCATCCCAAAGCTGTGGCATAGAGCAGCACAATGCTCAGCAGCAACTGCCACCAGGGCACATCGAAAGGCAGGCGCACCATCATGACGATGGGTGAGGTGAACGGGATAATTGAGCACCACACTGCCATTGGTCCGCTTGGGTTCTCGATGCATGCAATGCCGGCATAGAGGGCAACAATCATGATGAGAATGATGGGCATGGTGAACTGCGAACTGTCGCTAGCCTGATCGACTGCCGATCCAAATCCTGCAAAGAGCGAGGCATAAAGCAGATAGCCTCCAATGAAATAGATGACGAAGTTGCCCAGCAGCGACAACCAGTTGATGCCAGCCAGCGCTGTCATTACATCGCCAATTGCTCCGCTTGCCATATCAGTGCCACCAGGCATATTCATACCAGCAGTGATTGCCTCAGGACTGGAAACGGCCATCGCTCCACCTGCCACCAGTCCTAGCACTACGTAGCCAATACCCAGTAACACTACCCAGATGGCGAACTGTGTTAATCCAACCAGACCCACGCCAATGATTTTTCCCATCATCAGCTCCATTGGGCGGCAGCTGCTCACAATAACCTCGACAATGCGGTTGGTCTTCTCCTCGACCACGCTATTCATAATCATAGCTCCGTAGCTAAGCACAAAGGTATAGGTCAGGAACGAGAGAATCATACCCAAGATTGAGGCAAATTGCGCACTCTGCTCTTGCTCGTCGCCCTTCTCATCCCACTTGATGCTCTTGATCTGAGCACTCACCTGCGACTGCTCTATCTTCGACTCCAAGTCGGGGTCGTTGAACGAGGCAATCTTGGCGCGCGCCAAGGTATCGTTCAGGCAACCAGTGAGCATGCTGATAGTACCCTGATCGATGGTGTTCTCACTATAGATTGTGGCTTGCTGATCTTCAAGCACACTGGCAGGGATTACCATCACTGCGTCGATGCTCTCACCAGCATTCTTGTAGAACTCGTGAGCATTAGTTGCCTTGTCGCCTTGCATTATCACAAAGCGGTAGTTGGGCGAGTCTTTAAACGCTCCACCGTATTTCCCGCTCTCATCGATTACCGCGATTCGTGTCACGGTGGTGTCGGCACTGCTGTTTATGTAGGCCATCAGCACAGGAATGCAACCCACCAGCAGAATAAGGAAAGGAATGAGCAATGTCATGATGATGAAGGACTTCTTGCCCACTATCGTCATGTACTCATGCTGTATTATCAGTTTCAGTTTATTCATTGGTTCATTAATTCGTTTTTCGTTGACTATTTGTTGCTGACTGTCTCGATGAATATTTCATTCATGCTCGGCAACTGCTCGTTGATACCAGTGAGAATGTAGTTCTCGTTTAGCCAAGCAATGGTGTCGTGAAGCGTCACGCCAGGACGCAGCTTTATGAGCGTGCCTTGATGCTTGTCGCTTGGCACCACCTCAAAGAGGTTATCATTAGGCTCAATTGACTTGTCACCTTCCACATTCACTACAAAGAGGTTCTTCTTGTGCTGTTGCTTGATGTCGGCAACATTACCCTCGAGCACTACACGCGAGTGGTTGATGAGTGTGATTTTCTCGCAAATTTCCTCGACCGATGCCATGTTGTGGGTCGAGAAAAGAATGGTAGACCCCTCGTTGCGAAGTTGCATAATCTCGTGCTTGAGCTGCTCGGCGTTCACTGGGTCGAAACCCGAAAACGGCTCGTCGAAGATGAGAAGTTGCGGACGATGGATAACTGTGGTGATGAACTGCACCTTCTGCTGCATACCCTTTGACAGTTCCTCAACCTTGCGGTTGCGCCACTCGGTGAGGTCGAAGCGCTTGAGCCATTTCTCCATCTCGGCGACAGCGAGCTGCTTGGGCATACCCTTAAGACGCGCGAGATAGACTATCTCGTCAGACACCTTAATTTTCTTGTAAAGACCACGTTCTTCGGGCAGGTAGCCAATGTTGGTGATGTCTTTATCCTCAAGTGGTCGTCCATTAATCATCACTGTGCCACTATCGGCACGTGTGATACGGTTGATGATGCGTATGAGCGAAGTCTTGCCAGCGCCATTAGGTCCCAGCAGTCCATAGATGCACCCTTGCGGCACATGCAGGTCGACATGGTCGAGTGCCATGTGCCCGTCATACTGCTTCACAACACTGTTAACGTCAATAAAATTCATAATAATTGTATTGTTATTGTTGCCACAAAGATAGTCATTTTTAGGCAACGACGAGTATAGCTGTAATATTTTTTAGTAAATTTAGATAAAATAGGCAGCGTCTCCAAAATGCTCAAATAAATTTGGCATTTCACTCGACTTGCACTATTTTTGCACGCAAATGTTAACATTTACTATCTTCATCGGACTCGTGTCGCAACTGTGCTACGGCATGCGACAACTAGTTCAGTGGGTCATGACCGAGCGACTCAAACGCGTTGTCTCACCCACCGGCTACTGGGCATTCAGCCTTGCCGGCTGCTGCTTCATGCTGTGGTATGGCTGGCTACGTGAAGATATCGTTATTCTTGTGGGACAGATGCTCTCGTTCTACGTGTATGTGCTGAACCTTGACTACAAGGGTGCCTGGCGACGAATTCCGCTACTCATCAGGATAGTGTTCTACTGCGTGCCAGTGATAGCACTCATAGCCACAGCCGTGAACGCGCCACACCTTGTGGACCGCTTCATCCACAACCCAGAAATACCACTGGGCCTCATGATTTACGGCACCTGCGCACAACTCATCTTCCTTTCCCGCTACGCCTACCAGGTAACATATTCGGTCAAACGCCATGAGTCGTGTCTGCCGCCAGTGTTCTGGCTCATCAGCGTGATTGGCGCTTCGCTCACACTCATCTACGGCATCGTGCGCCACGACTTCATTCTTATGCTTGGCCAGAGCATTTCTATTCTCATTTTCTCTCGCAACCTATACGTGGGTCACAAGTATAGCTCACAGAACAAAGGAAATTGATTTCTCATTCCCTTTTGACCTTATTCTATTATTCTTGTTTGCTTAAAAAATAAGGTTTTTGGTTGAAAAAATTTGAATTGGTGGCTGATACTCAATAATTTTGTGGGTTTTCTGTTTGAATTCATCACACATAATAAAACATAATGCTTATGAAAAAAGCAGTCTTAACAATCCTAATTTCGGTGGGCGTGATAGCGGCAACTGCTGCCATTTACCCCTACCTAAACGTGAAGCTAAACAATGGTTCAGAAGCATCATATCCGACGACGGACCTGATGCTGAAATTTGAGAATGGTAAACTAGTGGCCTACAATGGCAACGTGCAAGCTGGCAGCAACAGCCTGAGCAGTGTGCTCATGATGATGTTTAGCACTGGCTCCGAGTCGGGAGAGAGCTACATCGTTGAAGACGTGAACCGCGATGGCAATATCACTAGTGCCGACGTTACAGCCATTTACGACTATCTACTTAATAACGATCAAACCTTTGTAGAGTATTGTGATGTAAACGGCGACGGAGCCATCACCAGTTCAGATGTCACCAAGATCTACAACATCCTCATGGGTCAAGAACAAGCCACAGTAGTGAATGGAGGAGGTTCCTCAACCACTGGCGAGGTTACCGAGGGCGACCAGACCATGTGGGTAGTGACCGGCGATGTGAGCTGGGCCTTCACCACCGAGCAGCTCGAGACCATATCCTACAGCAATGGCACCTCGTTCACAGCTCAAGGCAAGACTTTCAACATTGCCGATGTGGATAAGATATATGTAGACAACACTCCAGTGCCTGACAACACTGTGAAGGTGACCTACAATGGCAACACAGCTAAGGTGATTGTGGCTGGTAACATTGCCAAGAATATGACTGCCAGCGTTAACGGCGCTCACGTTGTGGCTATGCAAGATGCCAGCGTTGCCGAGGAAATCACCTATACCCTCACAGGTAGCTCTACCAACGGTTCGTTCTATCAGGACGGCGAATTTAAAGCTACAGTGCAACTCAACGGCCTTACTCTTAACAACCCCGACAGCGCAGCCATCAACATTCGCGACGGCAAGCGCATCGCTGTGGAACTCGTGGAGGGAACTACCAATAACCTCACCGACGGCACCGGTGGCTCACAGAAGGGCTGCTTCGCCGTGAAGGGACACACTGAGTTCAAGGGCGCTGGTATTCTTAACATCACCGGTAACTCTAGCCACGCATTCTGGGGCAAGGAGTATGTCGAGGTTAAGAAGACCGTAGGTGAGATCAACATCCTGGGCTCTAAGGGCGACGGTTTCAACATCAACCAGTACTACCTGCAAAATGGCGGCAAGGTGACAATAAAGAACGTTGCCGACGACGGCATACAGGTTAGCTACGAGACCGACGACAACGACCAAATCGTTGAAGATGAGGAGAACACCGGCGAGGCAACCCTCAAGGACGGCACTCTCGACATGACCATAACCAGTGCTGGTGGCAAGGGAATCAAGGCTGCTTCCAACTTTATCATGCTCAAGGGCACACTTAAGATGGTTCAGAGCGGTAATCTCGTGGCTGGCGATGGCGACATCGACTACGGCACCTGCGTCAAGGCTGGTGGCGACATCCTTATCCACGGTGGTAACGTTGACCTCACCAACACCGCTCAAGGCGGCAAGGGTCTGAATGCCGACGGCACTATCACCATCGATGAGGCCAGCACCACTACTACCATCAACATCAAGGCCAACGGCCAGGGAGGCACTGCCGAGGCAGGCAGCTCAAGTGGCGGCGACACCCCGAATAGTTATAGGGTGTATATTGCCAAGTCATCTAGCTATAGTTCTTCATGGAACAGTTTCACACTTTATAAGAGCGACGGCACAAATTTGGGAACCCTAACCAACTATGTTGACAAAACATCGGGGTATTCAACCGTGAGATTCTACTACTACGATTTTGGCGGGCCTACCGATGGAACTTTCTATTTCAAAGGCAGCAACACAAATTATCAGACAGAGACATTCTCGGCTCCAAATGGCACAGATGTGTATTATCAAGTGTCAAATAGTTATTCAGGAAGTAATCCTCGAATTTATGTGCTGAACAACGTCACTGCCACCTACGGCGGCACTAGTGATATCAGCGAGGACACTGGCACAAGCTACAACGCTGCAGGCATCAAGGCCGACGGCAACATCACCATCGACGCTGGCACAATCACCGTTGCCAACAGCGGTTCGATGAGCAAGAGCATCAAGAGCAAGGCCACTGTTACCATCAACGGCGGTGACATCACCCTCACTCCTAGCGGTGCCATGCAGGTCATCAATAGCGATGCAAGCTACAGCAGCGGCATCAAGGCTGTCGACTTCGTGATGAACGGCGGCGTGCTCAAGATCAACTCGAGCGGTGTGGCAGGAAAAGGCATTTCTACAACTAGCATCACTACCAACGGCGGCTCTATTACCATTACCAACACTGGTGCCCCACAGGCTGCCGGCACATCAGGTGACTACTACACCGCCAAGGGCTTTAAGACCGACGGTAACATCAACCTGCTGGGCGGCATCATCAACATCAGCATGACCGGCAAGGGTGGCAAGGGCATTAAAGTAAATGGAAACTATGTGCAAGGCGCAAGCGACGGCACTGGTCCTACACTCACCGTTTCTACTACTGGCACTGCAGCTGCAACTTCGTCTGGTGGCGGCTGGGGACCTGGTGGCGGCAGCTCCGTCAGTGGTTCGTCTAAGGCTATCAAGGTGATAGGCAATATCACCATCAACGGAGGTTCTGTTAAAGTGAGCGCTACTGGCGGTGAAGGTAGTGAGGGCATCGAGAGCAAGCAAATCATGACCATCAACGGCGGTTATGTTGAGAGCAACACCTATGACGATGCTCTGAACTGTGCCTCGCACATGTATATCAAGGGTGGCTACGTCTATGCTGTGGCTACCAACAACGATGCTATCGATAGCAACGGCAACATGTACTTGAGCGGTGGCATGGTGTTCTGCTATGGCAGTGAAGAGGGCCTTGATGCCAACAGCGAGGGTGGCTACAAGGTGTATATCCAAAGTGGTGCCAATCTTGCCGCTATAGGCCGTAGCATGGGTGCCATTGAGAGTGGCGCATCAATCAGCCAG
>CADAAI010000039.1 GCA_902785925.1 uncultured Bacteroidales bacterium | reverse complement strand
ATATCTGCAGAATCTCATAGTCCTGACGGATGTTTACTTTTTTCATTCTTAATCCTGTTTTTGATTTACTACTTTGTAAACCTATTTCAGGACAAGTCACTGAGTCAACTGAGTCAAGTGAGTCAAGTGAGTCAAGTGAGTCTGGCGAGTCTGCTGAATCAAAATGACTTCACCTAGATATGATATTCTTGTTTTTTGTGGAATTTCTTTGTACGTTTGTTTTTCTTTTTTAAATTTGCAATTCGTAACCATAGAAAACATAGACAATGAGATGCAATAATTGTGGATTCAATAATATAGGGCCTGATGACACTTATTGTCCCAAATGTGGGGCAAGAGTCTACTCGCCTAACCGAAGCCTAAATAGTAGACCGAGTGGAAGCACTTCATCAGGTTTCCCTGGCAATTCTTCACGCCCCAAGAGCGGCAATAGTGGCTGGATGATTATCACTCTTGCCGTGATTATTGCGCTTGCTATAATAGGAGGTGCTCTCTACATGGGACTATCTCACCAGGACGAAGAGACAATGTGGGCGCAGTGTGAACAGTCACATGAGCTTAGCGACTACAAGAAATATATCGATGCCTATCCCAATGGAGAGCACAGCGCTGAGGCCAGGCACATGTACACCCTTCTCATCAACGAGAAGACAATGTGGGAGCAGGTGCAGTCGAGCAACGATGAGTTCCAGTTAAGGTCTTTCATTAACAGTCACCCTAATAGTAAGTACCTTGGCAATGCACGAGAAATGCTTGATGACGCTGTGTGGAACAACGCCGTCGAGAAAAACACCAGACAGGATTTTGAGCGCTACATGCGAGAGTTTCCTAGTGGTAAGCACATTGGGGAGGCACGAAGCCGATTTGAGGAATTCCGCCGAGCTGAGTTAACCGTTGACGAGCGAGACCAAGTCAAGGCATTGGTGCAGCAGTTTCTTAGTGGTTTGGAACAATGGAGTTTAGCAAGCATGACAATGTCATGTAACACTTCAATGACCAATTTTATGGGTAAGCACTCGGCCACTCACGACGATGTGCGTGAGTTCTTCAATGCCTATCGTGACGCTGGCATCGATTCGATTTCTTTCTCTTCACTCGCGGTTGATGTTGCCAAGAGTTTAGATTCCAACAGGCTTCCACGCTATAGCGCTAACTTCACAGTGACGCGTCGCTTCTGGCGAGGTCAGGATATGCCCAACACATCAATGATGAGGGGCAACGCAGTTATTGATAACTATTTCAAGTTTGATGAGTTCAACCTTGATAAGGTTGCCGACAACTGATTAACGTTAAGATTTTATAATATATTGGTGATTATTGAAAGTGTTAATCATTTTTTTATTAACTTTACACCATAATATACATACAAAAAAATTGGTTTTTTCGTTTTTTTGCAATAAACCATTGTTTTGAAGGCTCGTCTAATGTTAAAATTTAAGTTTTTGATATATGAAATTTAAGACATCATTGTTTTTTAAGGCCATAAGGATATTCTTTGGAATATTTATGATCTTAGTCTACTGGGGAATGGCTTACCTTTTGTATATCAATTTCTTTGACTGGACCTCTGAGCCTTGGCTCACTTTGAGATATATCTTTGCAGCGATTCTCGCTTTGTATGGAATATATCGTTGTTACAGGCAGATTAAAGGCACCGACTATTATCGCCTTCGAGATTTGGAAGACCGGAATGAATAACTTTTTAGTAATACAACAAGTACTATGACTATCAAGAGTTTTATTTTCTCGCTGATGATTGTGACTGTAGTTGCTTTGCTCTTACCGTCTTGCAACAAGGGCAAGAAGGCTGCTACAGTGAGCGGAATGAGCAAAGTCATGTGTGACGAGTCGTTCAAGAATGTGCTCGACGATGAAATCGAGGTCTTTGAATACTCCTATAAGGATGCTAGTGTATTGGCACGATACATTGATGAGGCAGCAGCCCTCGATTCTTTGCTAAACGAGAAGGTCAATGTTATCATCACTTATCGTGATCTAACTCCCAACCAGAAGAAGATTCTCAAGGGACAGGGACGTGCCTATCGCTCACGACGAATTGCTGTCGATGGTGTGGCTCTGATAGTTAACAATGCCAACGACATCGACTTCCTCTCGGTCAACGACATTGCCGACATTATGACGGGCAAGTCAACTAAGTGGGGACAAGTTTATCCCACTAAGCTCAAAGATGAACCCATCAAGGTGGTCTTCGACAAGAACCGTTCGGGCGTGTTGCATTACATGAAGGATAAGTTTAACGGTGGTAAAGACTTGCCAATCGAATTTTTTGCTCAGGGTAGTTCACAAGAGGTGTTTGACATCGTGAAGAAGACACGCAACGCTATAGGCGTGATAGGAGTGAGCTGGATAACAAGCGACATGAAGTCAACCGCCTCAACAATCGAGGAGAAATATGCTGAGCTTGAGAGCGGAACCACTTCACGTCAGGAAACCAAGTTTACCGATGAGATTAAGGTGCTCGGAATACGTACCGAGGATTCTTTGAAAGATTATAAACCCTATCAGGCCTACATCTTTGATGGATCTTATCCTCTCACACGTGAGATCTTTGCTATCGATGCTTCGCCGCTAGGCACTCTCGACCATGACTTCTTTGTGTTTCTCACAGGAAGCATTGGTCAAAAGATAATCCTTCAAACCGGCATTTCGCCTGCTGCTGTTCCGGTGAGGATTGTTAATTTAGTTGACAATGAATAATGTTTAGAAACAGCCCTTAGGGCCACAAAATAGTGTTTTTGAAAATTTTTATAAACTATTTAATACTTACAACGATGAAAACTAAATTCTTTTTTGCAGCCATGCTTCTGGCATGCGCATCCTTCGTAATTAACGCGCAAGGATATAAAGATGGTATTGACTTCTACAAGATTGGTAAGCTTGACGATGCCAAGGAATTGTTGGAAAAAAATCTCAACAAGCCTGGAACTAATATGAGTGAGGCTTACTATTACCTTGGTGAGATTGCTTACCACAAGGGAGATTTGGCTCTTGCTAAGTCTTACTATGACAAGGGTATTGCCGCTGATGCTAAGAACCCATTCAACTTTGTGGGTCAAGGTGCTGTGGCTCTTAAGAGCGGCGATGTGAAGAGCGCTGAGAACCTCTTCAAGCAAGCCGAGAAAATCTCAAAGAAGAATCCTAAACTTGCTATCGCTATTGCTAATGCTTACTATTATACCGATGCTAACGCTTATGCTAAGCAAATCAAGAAGCAGACCGACAACGCTTTCAAGTGGAACCCTGCTGACCCCGACTACTACATCTTCAAGGGTGACGATCTGGGTTACAAGAAAGAATGGGGACAGGCTTTTGGACAATATGAACTGGCTTACCAAAACGAGCCAAACAATATCGAAAGTCGTGTGAAGGCCGCAAACGTAGACTTCTTCCTCAATCCTAATCGTGCGATTCAGGGACTTGAGAACTTGCTTAAAGAGGTTCCCAACAATGCTCTTGTTCAACGTGAGCTCGCCGAGAAGTATTATGAGAACAACAATGTGCCAAAGGCGCTTGAGAACTATGCTAAGTACTATAACAACCCCAATCACTTTGCTAAGGATGAGGTGCGTTATGCTCAGCTGCTGTGGATGAATAAGGAGAACGACAAGGCTATCGACATTTGCAACGGTCTTATTGCAAGTGGTGACGAGTCTAACAATAAGTTCTTTGGATATCGTCTCAAGCTTTATAGCCAGTGCGCTAAGGAAGATTGGGAGGGTGCTCTTGAGACTGGTAAGGAGTTCTTTGCTTTGCCCGACCAGTACAACTCTCTTTACATTCCTTCCGATTATTCTTACTTTGCTACTGCTCTGTCACAGCTCGACCGTGCCGAAGAGGCTGTTGGTGCTTTCGAGAAGGCAATGACTATCTTCCCCGAAGACAAGTCTTTACGCAATCAGCTCATCGGTATTTACAACAAGAATAAAGAGTTTGATAAGGCTGCTCAGATGCGTCAGGCAGTAATCGACAGTGGCGATTACACAGTCGATGACCTCTATAATCTGGCAAATGCTTATAGCCGTCTTGCTGAGAACACTACCGACGCCGACGTTAAGGCCGATGCAGTAGCTCGTGGTAAGAAAGCTATTGATGAGGTAATTGAGAAACAGCCTAATGAGGTGAGCAACTTCTATATGCTCTCACGCATCATGTCACTTGGAGAGGCTACCGAATTTGATGGTACCGCTCTCGAGTCTTACAAGAAGCTTGAGGCTGCTGTTGATGCCAATAAAGATAACCGTAACGCCAACTACTACTATCAGTTGTGCTACCGTTACATGGCTAACTATTATGACAGGCAGGGCCAGAAGGATATGGCAAAGACCTACTTCGAGAAGTGGCTCTCGCTTGATCCTAACAACGAGCAGCTTCGCAAGTATGTAGAGTCGCTCAATCAGCAGTAATCTCTCTCTATTCTGATATAGCAATCCCGATGGAGGTGTAACTACCTTCATCGGGGTTCTTCTTGTCTATGTTGGTAAGATTGATTATCTTTGCCGATAATACTTCATTCATATTATCATGAAACGTCATTTTCTCTTCTGTTTAATAGCATTGTTGGTCGCTGTGACATTATCTGCTGGAGTGTTCCCAGCTCGCACGTCTATTGAGCTGGCTAAGCACCGGCACATTCAACGCAAGGCGATGACTGTTCAAAGTCATGACCCGATAGTTCAAGCTTTTGTCACTGTTGACGACCCTGTCACTCTTTCGCAGTTAAACGCTAGTGGCATTACGGTCAATACTTGCTTCGGAAATACAGCTACCATAACGCTATCATTGGGCAGAATGGGAGACTTGGCCGCAGTAAAGGGTGTTCGACGCATTGAGCTGTCACGACCACTCACGCTTTGCAACAACATGGCTCGTGAATTGTCACATTTCCCTGCAATGACGTTCCCCCAAGGGGCGTATTCCGCTCCTGCCTATAGCGGCAATGGGGTAGTGATTGGAATGATTGACGTTGGGATTGATTTCAACCACATCAATTTCCTAGACAAGGACGGTAATAATCGCATTGTCAGGGTGTATATGCCTGCCGACAGCACTGGCACACCGCCAGTAATCGACGGTCTAACTCTGCCAGGAAGTGAGTACACTACTCCCGAGCAGATTGGAACGCTTACTACCGATGACCTCAATGAGACCCATGGAACCCACACTACAGGTACGGCCGCTGGAAGTTGTTTTGCCAGTGTCTACTATGGCGTGGCTACAGGTGCGCAAATTGTAGCGTGTGCTATGCCCGAGAATAGTTTGACTGATGCCAATGTGGCAAATGCGGTGCGTTACATATTCAACTATGCCAATCAAGTGGGATTACCTGCTGTAATAAATATGAGTATTGGCAGTCAGGATGGGGCTCACGATGGATCCTCTCCTCTATGTCGTCTCTATGACGAGGTGTCAGGGCCAGGGCGCATCTGTGTGGTTTCGGCCGGGAATAATGGTCATATGCCCATAAATGTTCGAAAGAAACTTGGAGAGAACGACTCGCTAGCCACAGTACTGAGCAACTGGTATAGCCGTGAACCAATGATAGGCTACTCGAGCATGTGGTCGATGTCGGCTACGCGCCATACTGTCGACATTGTTATATGGGACATCAAGGCCGATTCGCTGGTGCATCGTCTCGACGTGCCGCTGGAAGCTGAAATCGACAGTGTGTATACTATTTCGAGCGAGACCGATTCGATTTTCGCACGTTATTTTACAGGAGATCTCTATTTCGCATGTGCAATCGAGGATAATGGGCATTTCCATTCGCTGATTGAGACAAACTATAAGAGCCTTTATCGTAACCAATTCCGCATTGGAGTCATCAATAAGGCACCTAAGGGTGAGACGCTGATGGGATGGAGTGGAGGACAAGTGGTATATTCCAGGGCTGGACTTGCCGGCTGGACTTCTGGATTGGTTGAAAATGGATGCTCGGTAAGCGATCTCGCTACAGCCGATAGTGTGATTTCGGTTGGAGCCTATTGCTCCAACAATTCCTTTGTGATGATGGATGGAGAAACTCAGACTTTTGATAGATGCAATCCTTACGACATAGCCTACTTCTCAGGGTTTGGGCCTGATGCACGCAATCGTCAACGGCCCGATTTGGTGGCTCCTGGCTTTGAGGTGGCGTCATCGGTGAGTCGGTTTGTAGAGGCTTATCAACAGCCGTCTAATATTGTTGACAACGTGATAGTCGATGGTATTAGCTATACTTATGGGCTTAATGGTGGAACATCTATGTCGACTCCTGTGGTGAGTGGCGCCATTGCCCTGTGGCTTGAGATAAACCCAACATTGTCTCCAGCCAATCTGCGCCAAATAATGGAGGCTACTTGTTACAGCGACTCATACGTGCAGAGCGGAGCTCAAAAGAAATGGGGGTATGGGAAGCTAGATATTGATGCTGGTATAAGGTATATTCTCGGTAAACTCAAAGGTGATGTTAACAATGATGGAGCAGTCACAGCTGCCGATGTCACTTGCTTGTATGACATTATGCTTGGCAACTCGTTACAATATTTGCAGCGTGCCGATGTCAATGCCGATGGGGCAATCTCTGCATCCGACATTACATTCCTCTACAACATCATGCTGGAATAGATCCTTTTCTCCCCTCTTAATGGAGAGTACTTAAGATAATCATAGAGGAGACAATGAAAAAACACCTCCCATCAAGATCTTGATGGGAGGTGAAATTGTGTGTTGTCAACCTTGATTATTTGTTCACCTGGAAGCGGTTGAAACCGTCTTTGAGGTGTGCCACAACTTGGTTGGCGGCAGCAAGGCCTGCGTTGATGTTAGCCTCAGCAGTCTGTGCACCCATCTTCTTAGGAGTGAAGAACACTCTCTCGGGGAATTTCTCCTCAAGAACAGCAGCATTGTCGGGCTTTACGTCGGCAACATACTTAAGATCGGTACGCTCCTCAAGAACTGCAGCGAGGTCTTCCTCATTGATGACCTCTTTGCGTGCAGCGTTGATGAGAGTTCCGCCCTTAGGCATAACCTCAAGAAGAGCACGGTTTACCGACTTGCGAGTCTGATCATTAGCTGGGATGTGGAGACTTACATACTGGTTGTTCTTGTAAAGTTCCTCAACAGTGTGTACGGGAATGATACCATCGGCTTCCATTACCTCATCCTTAACGAATGGGTCTAGAGCACTAACTTTCATGTCAAAGCCCTTGGCGATGCGAGCAACGTTACGTCCTACTGCACCATAGGCGTGGATACCCAGAGTCTTGCCCTTAAGTTCAGTACCCGAAGTGCCGTTGTAGCGGTTGCGGATGAGTGATACAATCATACCAAACACGAGCTCAGCAACAGCGTTGGCGTTCTGACCTGGAGTGTTCATTACGCATACGCCATGCTTAGTAGCCTCGTCGAGGTCGATATTGTCGTAGCCAGCACCGGCGCGAACTACCACCTTGAGTTGTGGAGCTGCATCAAACACCTCTTTGTCAACTTTGTCGCTGCGAACGATAAGACCGGCGCAATCGGCAATGGCGTTGATCATGTCTTGCTTGGTGCCTTTCTCAACGAGAACGAGCTCATGACCACCTTGTTCAACAACTTCGCGGATGCCAGTTACGGCAGCTGCAGCAAAAGGTTTCTCGGTAGCAACTAAAATCTTCATTTGTTTTAGGTTTATTTTAAGTGGGGCATGCTATGGATGTCATGACCCACCTTTTAATTTAAATAATGTGTGAATTAATGATTGTTCTCAAATTCCTTCATTGCGTCAACAAGTACCTTCACGCTCTCAAGTGGGAGTGCATTGTAGAGCGAAGCACGGAAACCACCAACGCTACGGTGTCCCTTAATACCAACGATGCCCTTGCTTGTTGCGAACTCAAGGAAGTCCTTCTCGAGCTCTTTGTACTCGGGCTTCATAACGAAGCAAACGTTCATGAGTGAACGGCTGTCCTCGTGAGTAGTGCCAACAAACATGCGACTATTGTCGATAGCGTCATAGAGGCATGCGCCTTTCTCCTCGTTGATGCGCTGCATCTCTTTCACACCACCCAGGTCTTTGAGCCAACGCAGGGTCTGCAATGCAGTGAAGATTGGCAATACGGGAGGAGTGTTGAACATCGAACCCTTGTCAATGTGGGTCTGATAGTTCAGCATAGTTGGAATCGCGCGGTCAACCTTACCCAGAATGTCTTTCTTAATGATAACGAAGGTAACACCTGCAGGAGCGAGGTTCTTCTGAGCGCCACCATAGATAAGAGCGTACTTCGATACGTCAACAGGGCGAGAGAAGATGTCACTCGACATGTCGGCTACCAATGGAACGTTAACATCGAGGTCCTCACGCAACTCGGTACCGTAGATGGTATTGTTGGTAGTGATATGAAGATAATCAGCATCGGCAGGAACGGTAAAGTTCTTGGGGTAGTAAACGTAGTTGTCTTCCTTTGATGAAGCTACTACTTCAACCTCTCCAAAGAGTTTTGCCTCTTTGATGGCTTTGTTGGCCCATGTACCTGAGTCAACATAAGCAGCCTTAGTTTTGAGCAGGTTATAAGGAACCATGCAGAACTGAGTGCTGGCACCGCCACCCACGAATAACACTTCATATCCTTCGGGGATATCAAGCAATTCCTTGAAGAGGGCCTGAGCCTCGTCCATTACAGCTTGAAATTCCTTGCTACGGTGAGAAATCTCAAGAACCGATAATCCTGTACCGGCAAAATCACGAATGCCCTCAACAGTTTTATCAATAGCATACTGACTTAAAATTGATGGGCCTGCATAGAAATTGTGCTTCTTCATAAAAATGTAGTTTGTTTTAAAAAATAATGGTAATAAAAAATCTTTTCGCAAAAGTACCTATTTTTATTGACTCAAGCACAATTTTTCATCAAAAGAAATTATGTTATAAAACATAATCATTTTTTTAGTTGAATGCCGATTTTTATCATATTTCAGTCTAAAATCTTCAAATATCTTCCTTTTGTTTAGCCATTTATGGAGAATGTTAATTAAATTGCAATTCAAAACTAATTTTTGTTACTCGTTTAAAGAAAATAAACAGCTGTGAAAAATGGATAAAACTTGATTTTATGCTAAAAAACATATTTTTAAAGCTGCGTAGTTCCACTTTTTTGATATAAATTTGTCATGTTCTTTTGAAACAAGACTTATTTATTATAGTTATTTTTTTAATACAATTATCTTAAACCATTTCAATCATGAACGTTGAAAAAATTATGGCCGACCTGGAGGCTAAACACCCAGGCGAATCTGAGTATCTGCAGGCTGTACGTGAAGTCCTTGAGTCTATTGAGGAGGTTTACAACCAGCATCCTGAGTTTGAGAAAGCTAAGATTGTAGAGCGCATGGTAGAGCCCGAGCGCATCTTCACTTTCCGTGTAACTTGGATTGATGACAAGGGCGAGGTTCAAACTAACCTTGGCTATCGCGTGCAGTTCAACAGCGCTATTGGCCCTTACAAGGGTGGTTTGCGTTTCCACAAGGCTGTTACTCCCTCAATGCTGAAGTTCCTCGGTTTCGAGCAGACATTCAAGAATGCACTTACTACTCTCCCAATGGGTGGTGGTAAGGGTGGATCTGACTTCGACCCAGTTGGCAAGAGCGACGCTGAAATCATGCGTTTCTGCCAGGCTTTCATGCTTGAGCTCCGTCACAACATTGGTCCTGACCAAGACGTTCCCGCTGGTGACGTTGGTGTTGGTGGCCGTGAGATTGGCTTCCTCAATGGTATGTATCAGAAGCTGGCTCGTCAGTATCATACTGGCGTTCTCACCGGCAAGGGTATGACTTGGGGTGGTTCAATTCTTCGCCCTGAGGCTACAGGTTTTGGCGCTCTCTATTTCACAGAGCACGTTCTCCGCACAGCAGGCAAGGACATTAAGGGTAAGAAAGTTGCTCTCTCTGGCTTCGGTAATGTAGCTTGGGGTGCTGCTACTAAGGCTGTAGAGCTTGGCGCTAAGGTTGTTGCTATTTCTGGCCCCGACGGCGTTTGCGAGATTCCTGATGGTATCACCAAAGAGATGATCGATTATATGCTCGACATGCGTGCTTCTAACCGTAACAAAGTTCAGGATATGGCAGACAAGTTCCCAGGCCAGGCTAAGTTCACTGCTGGCAAGAAGGCTTGGAGCATTCCTTGTGACATCGCTCTTCCTTGCGCATTCCAGAACGAGCTTAGCGAGGACGACGCTAAGGAATTGAAAGCTAATGGCTGCTGGTGCTGCTGCGAGGTTTCTAACATGGGTTGCCAACCAGGCGCTATCCACTTCTTCCAGAAGAATGGCGTTCTCTTCGCTCCAGGTAAAGCTGTTAACGCTGGTGGTGTTGCTACTTCAGGTCTCGAGATGACTCAGAACGCTGCTCACCTGAGCTGGTCGGCTAAGGAAGTTGATGAGAAGCTCCACTGGATCATGGAGAACATCCACGAGCAGTGTGTTAAGTTCGGTACTCAAGCCGATGGTACAATCGACTATGTTAAGGGTGCCAACATCGCTGGCTTCATGAAGGTTGCTCAGGCTATGCTCGAGCAGGGCGTTATCTAATCACGATATCAGCAATTGATATAACAATAGATAATATACTTGCAATGTCTGCCTCAAAAAGGCAGACATTTGCTTTATACGGCAAAATTTGCTTTATAACGCAAAAAGTATTATTTTTGCACAGTTTACTTCAACGAGATTGTGGGAGTGGCATTTAGAAGAATGATATTTTGAACTATAATTAACTAAGCTATTTTATTATGAAGAAATTCTTAATTTTGAGCCTCGTGGCTCTGGCAGGCGTGTTCTCAATGAACGCTGCGCAAGGAGAGAAGGCCTTTGGTGCCCAGT
Source organism: uncultured Bacteroidales bacterium (assembly GCA_902785925.1). Classification (GTDB taxonomy): domain Bacteria; phylum Bacteroidota; class Bacteroidia; order Bacteroidales; family Muribaculaceae; genus Sodaliphilus. The sequence goes on along the minus strand of CADAAI010000039.1, from coordinate 2,050 downwards.
TCAATTATGCTTCAAAGCACTCTATGGTGGGTCTTGGACTTAACTTCCAATATGAGTTTGTCAACAACTTTAGAGTTGAACCCGAGTTCATTTACTACTTTGAGAGCGATCACTTGAGTGCTTTCAATGTGAACCTTAACTTTCATTACTTGATTCACACAAGTAGCAAGTTTGCTATCTATCCTTTGGCGGGCTTCTCTTATGCAAGATTAAATCCTGAGATAGGCGATGGTTTTAACCGCTTTGGTGCCAATGTGGGTGTTGGAGGTGAGTACACTATCAACAACCGCTTCGCGTTCTATGTAGAGGAGCGTTTCCAGATCCTTAAAGACATGAACCAGAGCGTTACCGGTCTTGGTTTTAAGTACAAGTTCTAAGATTAGTTTAGAACAAATTTATTTAAAACATGAGCCGCGTCATCCTTTATGGATGACGCGGCTCGTGATTTCCTTCAAGAAAAAAGGGGGTATCGATTTAGAAGTTGATGCCTTCTTTTTCCTTGCTCACATTGCGGTGGTAAAGTTTACCGTCTTCATATTCTTTGGTAGCAATGAGAGTTGGCTTGGGCAGTTTCTCGTAGTATTTTGAGATTTCGATTTGCTCTCGGTTTTCAGAGATTTCCTCGAGGTTGTCGGTCTTCTCGGTGAATTCCTGTAGTTTCTTCTCGAGGTCGTTCTTCATGTCGGCCGAGATTTGGTTGGCACGTTTGCCAATGATAGCTACAGTCTCATAGATGTTGCCCGTTTGCTGTGCGAGGTCGATGAGATCATGCACAGTAGTGTTTTGTGGAGCGTTTGATTTCTTGTAATCGATAGCCATTGTAGTGTAAAAATCTATATTTGTGTGAATTATTATTTTCGATTGAGGAATTTGTCGGCAATTTTAAAAATGTTATCGGCTTCCTTGCGGTTCTCGCTATTGGGGTAGTCATTGATGTAGGCATAGTACTCGTCGACCACAGTGCGGAATCGTTCTTCTTTCTTCTCGTCAACGCTCATTTGTGCCTCTTTGAATCGCGACTTGAGAATGAGCATTTCAAGTTGCTCTTTGTATTTGCTATAGGGGTAGCTCTTGATGGCATTTTTGGCAGTAATTACCGCACTCTCATAGTTGTTGCCCATGTAACTTCCCAGATTGTAATAGAGCTGTGCGTTTTCTAACTCTTTGAGTACCAGCTTATCCTGCAGTTCAAAGATGGCGTTTTGAGCTATTGCAACCTTATCGCTCTTAGGGAAGTAATCGAGGAATGCTTGCAGTTCTTCGATTGCCTTAACGGTCTCACTTTGGTCAAGTTGAGGCTCTGGTGAATCGAGGTAGTAGCCATAGCCAGCATAGTATCGAGCTAGTTCAGCATAGCGACCTCTTGGGTATTGTGAGTAATACTGTTTGAAGTAGGAACCAGAGTCAAGATAGTCATGGTTCTCGTAGTGACTGAGGCCGAGAAGATAGAGACATTCTTCACCTCTATCGGTCCCTTTGAAGATTGGCACGAGGTCAGCAAAGATTGTGTAGGCCTGAGTATATTTCTTGTTCTCAAAGGCCTTCTTAGCGTACTCGTACTTGAGGTTGTAGTCTCCACTCTTAAGAACCTTGTTATACTCACCGCAGGCGGAGAGCATCATGACAAGTGATAATATTATTATAAAACGACGTATCATTTCGGAATTTACCATATTAGCGTGCAAAGTTACACATAATTCGCCACATGACAAGTCATTTCTTGCAAAAAACATTTAAAAATGGCAAAACTATTGAACGTTTATTATATCAAATATATAACATAAATGAATTATAGTCGAGAGTTTAGCGTATGGAGAATAGAGTAGCTATGTAGTTTGAGGCAGAGTTTTTTCAGATGATTATTTACGAATTTACTCCAGATTATTCGGTTAGTTAGATGGACTCATTCGACTCACTTGACTCACTTGACTCATCTGACTCACTTGACTCACTGACTTGTCCTGAAATAGGTTTACAAAGTAGTAAATCAAAAACAGGATTAAGAATGAAAAAAGTAAACATCCGTCAGGACTATGAGATTCTGCAGATA
>CADAAI010000038.1 GCA_902785925.1 uncultured Bacteroidales bacterium | reverse complement strand
TTTCGGCACCAAATATGCAATGAAACTCGCAAAACCGGTACCAAAGAATAATATTGTAATAAGGTAAATTCCAATTTATCTAATAGAAAAGCGAGGCCATTGGCTTCGCTTTTTTAGTGATTGCGGCCAAAATCTTTTGATAGTGCTGAGCTAATCAGTCCGCAGAACTGCCATCCGAGGTTCTCTTCAAGGAACTCCTTGACTCCATCGATGGAACACCCCTGCGCTATGAGAGTGAACAATACTTGGTGGTTTATATATTTAAAATAATGGGAATCTTTTAGAGCATATTAGTAATCCATTAATTTGTGGCATGGAAGTTGCTATTTATGCAAAAAACATATAACTTTGTAGCAATAAAAATCAGAAACTCATTACACTTAATTGATATGAAAGTAGCGATTGTGGGCGCTAGTGGCGCCGTGGGACAAGAGTTTATGCGTGTGCTCGACGAGCAGAATTTTCCTGTCGACGAGTTGGTGTTGTTTGGTTCGGCTCGTAGTGCCGGGCGCATCTTCACGTTCCGTGGGAAAGACCATGTGGTGAAGCTGCTACAGCATAACGATGACTTCAAGGACATTGACATTGCTTTTGTGTCGATGGGCGGCGGCCCCGCAAAGGAATTTGCCGAGACCATCACAAAATATGGCTGCATCATGATTGACAATAGCAGCGCATTCCGCATGGACGATGACGTGCCGTTGGTGGTGCCCGAGGTGAACGGTGACGACGCTCTCAACGCTCCGCGACGCATAATCGCCAATCCTAACTGCTCGACCATCATCCTAGTTGTTGCACTGAAACCACTCGACAACATCTCGCACATCAAGAATGTGCAGGTTGCGACCTATCAGGCAGCCAGCGGTGCTGGTTTGCAAGCTATGGACGAGCTGGCACTGCAACAAAGCGAGATAGCGCACGGCAAACTCGAGACAACTGTTAAGCACTTCCAGCACCAGCTTGCCTATAACGTAATACCTCACATCGACATTTTCTCGGACAATGACTACACAAAGGAGGAGATGAAGATGGTGCGCGAGACCTGCAAAATCATGCATAGCGACATCCGTGTGAGCGCAACCTGCGTGCGTGTGCCAGTGATGCGCACCCACAGTGAGGCCGTGTGGATTGAGTGCGAGGAACCCATTTCGCCCGAAGAGGCACGTGCTGCATTGCAGCTTGCTCCAGGCATCGTGGTGATGGATGAGCCCGCCAGCAACACCTACCCCATGCCTATCACTTGCACGAGGAAAGACCCCGTGTATGTGGGCCGCATCCGCATCGACACCAGTAGCGACAACGGCTTGACGTTCTGGGTAGTGGGCGACCAAATCAAGAAAGGTGCCGCCCTCAACGCCGTGCAGATTGGACAGTACCTAATCTCGCACCGCGGCTTCCCTAAGAAAAATGCATAATTCATAATGCACAATGCATAATTTAGGCTGCGCACACCTTGATACTGGTTTTTAAAGACAATTAAGGACTAAATCTTTTGTTTCTTATTTATTAAGGACAATTGAGACTTGCACTTACTAATAGAATATAAGCTGCTAGGCTTGCTGGGATGCAAGTTAGCAGCTTATAAACATTTTCACTTTATCTAAAATTTTTCCTTTTAGTTCAAGGGCATATTAAAGGCTTTCGGTGAGGATGTCGGTGATATCCTCAGGCTTTAGGTTAAGATAGCCTGCAGGATAGACTACGGTAGTGCTTGTGATACCTGGAATCATTTCGGCAGTTGCACCGAGTTCGCCTATAGTAAGAGGCAGCCCAATTTCAAGCATCCAATCCTTGAGAGCAGCAAGACCAGCCTCGGCAATTTGCTCGTCGGTCATTCCGTCGCCGCCAATGTTCCACACATTCTTGGCAAAACGCACAAACTTGGGCAAGCCTTCCTTCATGGCACGCTTGTAATAGGCCATAGAAACCGAAGCCAAGCAATATCCGTGAGGAGCATGTGTCCAAGCGCCAACGCTGTGACCAATCATGTGTACCATCCAATCCTCGTGCTTACCACAACCAATGAGAGTGTTAAGAGCCCAAGTTGCAGTCCACATGATGTTAGAGCGAGCTTCATAGTCCTGTGGATTTTTCACAGCAATGCGCGATGCTGTAATGAGCGAGCGCATAAGACCCTCGGAAAGATAATCGCTGGTATTGTCGTCGAAATCAGAGAAATATTGCTCCATGATGTGGTTCATGATGTCGTAGATACCAGCCTTCATCTGATTGTCGGGAACGGTCATCGTGAACTTGGGATTCAGAATCGAGAACCTGGGCATGAGACGGTCGTCAAACACGTGGCCCACCTTGAAATTGTGCTCGGCATCAGTAATCACCGTTCCGGCATTCATTTCGGAACCAGTGCCAGCCATTGTGAGCACGCAAGCTACCGGCAGCAGTCGCTGATCGGCAGCAGGCTGCTCCTGCTTGAGCCAGAACTTGTCCCAATAGTCGCCATCGCAGAACACCGAAGCGGCAACTGCCTTAGAGTAGTCGCACACACTGCCACCGCCGAGGGCAAGGATAAGGTCGACATTGTTGTCACGTGCAATTTTCACACCCTCGTTAAGTTTCTCCAGAGTGGGATTGCTCATCACACCAGGATTCTCAACAACGGTTTTGCCGGCTTCATTAAGAATTGCGACTACCTGATCGTAGATACCGTTGCGTTTCACGCTACCACTTCCGTAGTTGAGCAGCACAACAGGACCAAAGTTATTCAACTCGTCTTTGAGGAAATTCAAAGACTCATCACCAAAATACAATTTGGTGGGATTGTGGTAAGAAAAATTTCCTAACATAAATTGATAATTTTATTGGTTGTTAATTATTTCACTTTGTTGTAAACATCGTCGGTGACGGGCTCGAGCCACTCGTTGCTGGCTCCAGGTTGCACGTCCTTGTGGTAGGTGAGGTGCTGGAACCACGAGTCGCGGGCAGCGCCGTGCCAGTGCTTAGCTTCGGCAGGGATGGCGATTATGGTGCCTGGAGTCATCTCAACAGGCTCTTTGCCCCACTCTTGATACCAACCACGACCAGCAACGCAAATGAGCACTTGCACCTGCTTGTGGTGAACGTGCCAGTTGTTGCGACATCCAGGCTCGAAAGTCACGTTGAAGATTCCTCCACCCATGTCGGCAAGATAGCTGTTGCCAATGAAATACTGGGCATAGGCATCGTTGGGATTACCCTTGGGCCACACGTTGAAGTCAACAGTTTCGACCGCAGCAGGTTGAGGCTCATTGAATACCTGGGCCATCATCTTCTTGGCACGATTGGCCTCGGCCTCTCCTACCCTTTGTTGCAGCACTAGTGGAATCTCGTGAAGTTGAGCATCGGTCACGCCCATGTTGCGGGCACCGCTGATGTGTGCCATGAGTTGTGGTTCGCAACCTGGCAGAGCAGAAATCGCTGAAACAGTGACGATTTCACGGTCGGCAAATGAGAGGTTGTTGCGCGCGAAAATGTCGCCAAATAGATGCGCCTTGAGATAGTAGTCGGTTTGTGGTGCAAACTCATAGTTGAATGGACGTCCCGAAAGTTTAGTCTGCACCTCGGTGCCTTGTTTCAGCGCGTCATAGTTTTTAGGCAGAGGATCGGCCTCACGACCAGCCTCAGTCTTCTTGCCAGCCTCGGTGCGCTCCTTGATCACTTGTTGCAATGCTCCTAAGGCATTGAGCGAACGAGGGAAACCAGTGTAGGCATAGAGTTGCGAGAGCGCCTCTTTAGCTTCGCTGATTGTCAGCCCACCATCAAATCCTTCGTTAAGCGCCTTTTTCAGCCCATCAATGTTTCCCTTAGCCTCGTTGGCAGCAATTGCCACGAGAGCCTGTTGTCTTGTTGTAAGTGCCATATATTGTGCTTTAATTTGCAGCGACATCAATAAAACTGTCGCCATTATTATTAACTTTTTCATTGTTGTTTTATTTTATTTGTTCTTACTTGCTTTCACCCACACAGGTTCCTCACTCATTGTGGGCTTATTCACTGCCATTACACCCGAGAGGTTGTGAGGCACATAGGGTTCCTCAAGATAACGGATGTCATCGGCAGTGAGTTGAATATCGAGCGCTTTCACTGCACCCTCGATGTGATGCAACTTGGTGGCCCCCACAATAGGTGATTCCACCTTAGTGAGAAGCCAAGCCAACGATATCTGAGTCATCTCCACTCCATAACGGTCGGCAAGTTCCACAACACGTTCCACAATGCGATTGTCTTGCTCGGCAGTGCTGTCGTACTTGAAGTGCATGAACGAGTCCTTCTCTTGACGAAGAGAAGTCTCACCTGGGCGCTTGGCCAGTTTGCCCGAAGCCAGCGCGCTATAGGGTGTCATGGCGATATTCTCCTCACGGCAGAAGGGGAACATCTCACGCTCTTCCTCACGCATTATCAGATTGTAGTGATTTTGTACCGAGATAAACTTTGCCCATCCTCTTTTCTCAGCAAGGGCATTCATCTTAGCCACTTGATAGGCATAAGCGTTGGCAATGCCAATATAACGCGCTTTGCCTGACTTAACGGCCTCGTTCATGCCCTCAAGAATTTCCTCGGCAGGAGTTTTATAGTCCCAAATGTGGTAGATGTATAGGTCTACATAGTCCATGCCCAGATGCTGCAAACTGCTGTCGATGCAATTGAGCACATGCTGGCGGCCGTTGATGCCATGAGCAATCTCCTCGTCGGTGCGAGGCAGGAACTTCGTGGCGACAACCACATCTTCACGCTTTGCCATATCACGCAAGGCACGTCCCACAAACTGCTCGGATGTACCCAACTGATAGGCGATGGCTGTGTCGAAGAAATTCACGCCCAAGTCAAGCGAGCGACGGATAATCTCACGCGTAGGTTCCTCGCCAATGGTCCATGAGTGCTGCCCAATGGTTGGGTCGCCAAAGCCCATGCAACCAAGGCAGATGCGCGACACCCGCAGGTCGGAGTTTCCAAGTTTTACGTATTCCATATTATCTTTGTTTTTTGAATATCAGTTTCATTGTCTCAGGATCGAGTGGCTCCATAGCGGGCAGTTTCAAATCTTTCACCATGTGCAATGTGCCCTGCTTGTATTTTTGGAAGTGGTCGGTCTTGAGGTGGCTCTGGTATGCATCTTCGGATGCATAGATTTCGAGGATGCGGATGAGATTAGGATTCTCAGCGCTCTGCATAGGGAAAAGGCAGATGACGCCAGGCTCACGCTCAACACTAAGGCGGTCAACCTCATTGGCAATAATCAAATACTCCGTGAGATACTGAGGATAGACCTCAATCTCGGCGATGCGAACGAGCATCTTTGTCATATCAGTCTTCTCGGCCGTCGGTTTTTCACGCAATTGACCAAATAGCCACTTGGCATTCTTCCACAAAAACATTTCTTTGAAAGGCGCGAGATCGGGCTCGGTGGTCAAGTATTGCTTCATCCTCGCGAGGCTCTGAGTGAGTACCTGTGGAGCAACGTAGGGATAGTCGGAACCATAGAGCAGATGATCAGGAGTGGTGATAGTGAGCATCATCCGGATCACCTCGGGCGAGTGAGCGCCAGCGAGGTCATAATATAGAGCCGCGAGATTGGCATCCCAATCAATATCACCCACAAGTTTATTGGCTTGCATCACTGGAGCGAGCGACTTCATGCGAGGCACAGCCAGGGGCAGATAAGCACCACAATGCGGCACCACAACTTTAACATTGGGGTAACGCGCCAGCACATTACGACTTATCATGTTGGTCACCGCACGGGTGGTCTCAGACAGATACTCCTGCATAGCGAGGGGAGTTTGCTTCATCACCTCACGATTCACAGGCTCTGGACGGTGCGGATGAAGGATGACAACCGCTTGGCGCTCGTTTAGCACGGCAAAGAGAGTGTCGAGCTCGGGGGCGCCCAAGTACTGTCCTTGGACATTTGTCGCCAGTTTGATGCCATCGGCGCCCAGCGTATCGAGCGCATACTTCACCTCACGGATGGCTGCATCAACATCAGGCAACGGCAAAGCAGCACAGAACAAAAATCGGCCCAGATGCTCTTGCTTAATGCGGGCAGCAGCCTCGTTAGTTTTCCTAACGACATGGGCTGAAGATGGTTGAGGAGCAGCCAATGTCAGCACCGAAGTCTCAATGCCGGCCTCATTCATCCACTTGAGATGTCCCTCTACATCATATTTTGGCAGAGGGAATCCCTCGTCCATCAGTCGCCCTTCATTCTTCAGGGCTGACACGAATTCAGTGGGTATAAGGTGACTGTGCACATCAATCACGCCTTGAGCGAATGCAGAAGCAGCAACAATTGCCGCCAATAATGTCGCGCGAAATCTCATATACACTATTGGATTTATCCGTAATTCTCAATTAGATATTTCACGAACTGTGGGTCGCCAAAGTTGATGTTGCCAGTGTCGTGCTGATTGAGATTAGCAATCATTGCCATGTCATCGTTGCTTAAAGTAAAGTCGAAAACGTTGAGGTTCTGCTCCATGCGCTCGCGATGAGTACTCTTGGGGATAGCCACGATGCCGCGCTGAGTGAGCCAGCGGAGGGCCACTTGAGCAGCGCTCTTACCGTATTTCGCACCTATATCGGCAAGCACTTTACTCTTAACGATGCCGTCAACGCCCTGACCTCCTAGAGGTCCCCATGCCATCATCTTTGTATCGAATTCGGCATGAATGGACTCAATGCCAGTTTGCTGGATAAGCGTGTTACACTGCAACTGATTAACCATAGGTTTCACATCAACATAATGGGCGAAATCAAAGAAACGACCTGCCTGGAAATTGCTAACGCCAATGGCACGCACCTTTCCGTCGCGATAGGCCTTCTCCATAGCACGCCATGAACCGAACACGTCGCCGTAGGCTTGGTGGATGAGCAGCAGGTCGATGTAATCGGTCTGCAGTTTGCGCAGACTTTCATCGATGCTCTGCGCCGCCTTTTCCTCACCTGCATTGGCAATCCATACCTTCGTTACGATAAAAAGGTCCTCACGCTTGAGTCCACTCTTGCGCCAGGCATTGCCCACGCCTTCTTCGTTTTGGTAGGCTTGTGCTGTGTCGATAAGACGATATCCCACACTCAAGGCATCGCTCACGCAACGTTCACACTCTTCGGGGCTAACTAAGAACACGCCGTAGCCCAGCAAGGGCATCTCAACACCATTAGATAATTTCAAGTATTCCATGATTATTTCGTATTAATATCCCAAACCTTTGAGCCATTTCTCAACTTTGTTCTTTCCAGAACGAACATCGTGGCCATAGATGCTGAAGCCTTTAGTCACATTAGCACCTGGGAACGCCTCTTTAACGTCCTCCACGCAATTGGCAAGTCCACTGCCCTCGTGGGTGGTGAAGGGGATTACTGTTTTGCCCTTCAGGTCATTTTGATGCTTCTTGAAGAAAGTGAACATCACCTGTGGATAGGTGCCCCACCACACGGGGCCACCAATGAAGACGGTGTCATATTGTGACAAGTCGGCGATGTCGCCTTCATAGGGTGGCAACTCGCCCTTGCGAGTCTCCTCCTGGGCAAGGTTGATGAGTGGTGTGTAGGCCATACCGTCATACTTGTGAGTTACAATCTCGAACTGGTCGGCACCAGTAATTTCGCTGATGTAATCGGCAACGATTTTAGTGTTGCCCACCTCGATGTTACCTACTGCGTAGTTGTCGCCCGCATGCGAGAAGAACACTACTAATGCTTTACCTTTATTATCCATAGATTTTTCTTGCTTTACGCCGCCGCTGCATGACACCGAAATGATGAGTATGAGAACAGCTGCAATTATAGTTCTTATTTTTAACATGATTATTTTGATTGAAATTTCACAATGCAAAATTACTACTGATTTTTGACTTAAAAGTTTCACAAAAAGCACCATAATTTTCACTTTTTACACAAAACATTCTTTTTCTTTGAAAAACTATGAGTAACTTTGCGCTAACTTAATCGCAACTATGTGGCTATGAAGGTAGACTTTCTTTTTTCTGAGGATTTTTATGGGATGAATGCTCCAGAACTCAAACACACTTGCATGCACATGTTGTGTACTGAGGGTGAAGGTAGTTTTGTGTTTAACGAGCACTGCTACCACATTGTCAAAAATGACCTGGTGGTGATGCCCTACCCTCACCGCGCGCGCAACCTTGCTGCACACACTGATATGAAAGTAGAGTGGTTTGCCGCCGACAACAAGTTCTTGCAAAGCTTGTTACCATCAAATAATTACAGCATAGGTGGCAGCATCAGCCTTAACTATAATCCAGTTATTCCACTCAGCGAAGAGCACGCAGTGCGCATCCTAGACGATTTCCACCGGTTGCATGATCGCATGGAGAACCGCCAACACATGTTTTACCGTGAAATGATGGGTAGTCTGTGCCAAACAATGATGTATGACATTTTCGAATCTCACTCACAACGCGACATCACAAGTGAGCACAGCGACCGCACGGGCTATATCGTGAAATCGCTCACTGAACTGCTGTCAACCGGAGTGAGCAGCACCGAGCGCAGCGTGAACTATTACGCCGAGAGTCTAAACGTGTCGCCCAAGTATCTCTCGGCTACCATAAAGAGACTTACTGGGCACAGCGTCACTTCGTTCATAGACCGCGCCACTGTGCCCATACTGAAAAGTTTTCTTGAAGATGAGCGCCTATCGCTCACCCAAATTGCCGAGCGCATGAATTTTGCTTCGCTAAGCTACTTCAGCCGCTACTGCACCAAGCATCTAGGGATGTCGCCCAGCGACTATCGACGCAGCCATCAGCCCAAAATAAAATAACAAACAAAAATCCCGAATCATTGTGTTATGATTCGGGATTTAAAAGTTTAGAGTAAAAGACATCTTACTCTTCGACTGAGTCGTCATTCTGCAGTTTAGCCTTTGTTACCTGTAGAACACCTGAGTCGTTATAGACAAAGGCTATTACTGAGAGCTTTTCTATGTTCCACTCGTCGGAGATCGGGATTATGTGATTATTCGAGACAGAATATCCCTCTTGTACTTCAACATCTTCACCCCATTCACCATTAACAGCTGCACGGAACACATGCTGATGGACATAGTCGTCGTTTCGGGTGCCGTCGGGCATCATCTGGAATGCAGTGATATCATCTTCAACAATCCACAACTGCAGTTTGCCTTGTGTGTTTCCATCTACACCCTGAATCTCGGTGTAGATATCTAATTGATTGTCATCACTAGGATTCACCATGAGATCAATATTGACTGGCGCAGTCTTTTGCAACTCTTGTCGAATGAGAGTTCCCCAAGCTGTATACTCAGCTGGAGCACCACGGTCGATCAATCCCACTGGCTGGAATTCCAGGTTCCAATGATTGTAGTATTCATCACCCACATCGGTAGCAAGCCCCAAGAAACGAGGGGTGGTGTGAAATCCCAATGGGCCCGAATGGATGCTCACTGCTATAATTGCATCCTCGCCATACTGCTCATGCAGCTTAGCGATTTCATCGGCGGCCAAGGGGCAGTTAACACAACGCTGGCCGGTGAAGTCTTCAAGCAAGACGCTACGCTCGACTGCAGCAGGTTTCACATATATCAATCGCTCATCCTCATCGATGTTACTGCATGCCGTCATAAACACTGCGGTCAACAATATTGCTAAGTAAGCCTTGATTCTCATAAGATGCTAAAATTGTAATTATAAGACAATGTAAAACCACGGCTCGCAGGAACATAGCGGCAAACACCGCCCGAGCAGTTATATCCAGCACGAGTGCGACCAAAGCCCAGCTGCACTCGATGACCCGAGGCACTGAAAGTTACGTCGCCATGATAGTAGTGGAGGTTGGTCTCTCCCACATTATAGAGGTCGCTCACCGAGAACATCCAGTGCGGTGCCAGTGAGAACTCCACCAGTCCATAAAGCCAATCGCCCTTGTCGTCGCGAGTCGACATGTATTGAAGCTCCGTGCGCAATGCTGTCTTCTTCGAGAGCTGAAACTTAGCGTCGGCGATAAAGATGTTGGAGCGAACCATGCCACCATGCCCCTCAACAATCGTCATGTTGTAGCGCTGGTTCATGTACATGAGTATAAGCTTTACACTTTGCGACAACTTGCGGGTCATTGTCACATCGATGTCCTGATAGAAGGTCTCGCCCTTCCAACGCACATGTGAAAAATTGAGCTTCATGTTCATTCCATATTTGCCACCAAGCTTAGTCTTGCGCTTGAAGTTGTAGCCCACCTCGGCCTGATAGGCCCACTCACCACCTGCCAACTGTGTGGCATAAGGATAGAGAGCCGCAAGGGCATAGGTCTGCTCCTGCGTGAAAGCAGGCAAATGGTTGATGAACGATGAAGTGCCAATCATGCTGCGACGACTGCGAAACGACATATTCTCACTTCGCTTAGCCTGAAGCAAAATGCTCAAGCCCTTCTGCGAAAAAGAACCGGACAGCACTGCAGCAGTGCCCTTATCATATTTATAACCATTGTCGAACGATGGGTCCTGAGTCTTTTGAGCATACTCGGCAAGGAAACTCCACGGACCAGTGTTGAGCGAAGCCCTCACGTCCCAAGCATTGACATACTCAGGAAGGTTGAGCTTGTGGGTTGGATCGACAAAAATGTCCTCCTGTTTCTCATATTTGTTCACCCACGAACCTCCAATCATGAGCTCTGTGCCATGATCGCGCAAAGCAGGAATCCACTCGTTGATGTTGACCTCGGCGTCGGCACCACTCACGAGCCCCTTGTTCCAGCCCCAATAGCGGCGCTGGCGGCCTGAGAGAGCCTTAATGGTAACGCCATTGGTTGGTCTTACCACCAATCGTGCTCCCAGCAACGAATTATCGATGCCCAGCGAGCGTTCCTCGTAGGTGCGCAGGATGAGTCCCAAGCCAAACTGCTCGTAAAATGTACCCAATGTGAGCTCGGCAACTTTATAGCGGCCTTTCACCCAAAAGTTAGGCACACCCCATCCCTTGAAATCCTTCTCAAAGCCAGGCAATGGATGGTCGAGGTACTCAAACCTGAGTCCCGCGTCGACCCATTTGCTCTGCAGCATGAGTTCGCCATAGGTATTGGTCTGGAAATCTTCTGTTTTCTCAGCTCCAATGGCCTCGTCACGCATGGGCACCAGCATATCGCTTTGAATGCTACCCGTGAGTTTCACGCCCTGACCCTTTTGCTCTTCTTGCTCTTGGGCAACAGTGCTGAGGCAGCAGCAAAGCATTACAATATAAAGGAAGCGCCGTTTCATTGAGCGATGAGTTCGCGAATCTTTTCTATGAGTTCATTCTCATCACCGTCGGTATAGCCTATGTGCTTGTAGGCAACGTTACCCTTAGCGTCGACAATCATTGTGTAAGGAATCATTTGAACGCCGAAGGCACGCTTGAAGTCCTCGTTGGAATCGAGCAGCACTTCATATTCCCAGCCATGATTGCTCACCAGCGGTTTCACCTTTTGTGCATTTTGAGCCTTGTCGATGCTCACTGCAAAAATCTTGACACCAGTTTCCTCTTGCCAATCACCATAGACTTCGGCAATTGCATCAAGCTCACGGATGCATGGCTTGCACCAAGTAGCGAAGAAGTCAATAATAAATGGCTTGCCACCATTGGTGAGAGTGTCCATTTTAACCGACTGCCCGTCGATGGTCTTAAGGGTCACTGCAGGCAGCTGAGCAAAGGCGTCGCCCCATGCAAGCACAGCGAACAAACAAATTAACAAAGAAATCTTTTTCATTATTATTCGTAATTTAGTGTTGGTTCAAATAAGGATGTTGCAAAACCAAGATTGTTATGCAACATCCTTTTTAAATTATTAGACATCAATAATGCCAATGAGTTTAATTACTCTTCCACTTGTTGGCCGAGCATGATGCTATAGACTGTAGTAATGTCGCCTGAAGTGATGTGGCCATCACCGTCAACATCGCCGTTAATGAGAGTGCTATCGTCACCGTTAAGCAGGTAGCTGTAGAGTGATGTAACATCGGCAGAGGTAACTACACCGTCGCCATCAACATCACCAGGAACAACAACTACTACATCTGGAATAAGGGTGAGAGTCATGTCATTAGCATTGATACGGAAGGTGAAATCGCCACCATGCTCCATCTTGAAGTTAGAACCATCAACCATAGTCAGAGGCACGTTGAGCAGGTTATCGTAGATCAAGAAGTAGCCAACGCCATTCTCGTCAACGCCACCATACCACTTCCAGCCGTCACCATCGGGAACGATGATCTTGAACTCGGCATTGTCCTCAAGCTCTACACCTTGAGCCTCATAAACGCCTTCCTCCTCGGTCTCGGTGAATACAATGCGGCCACCTTCCTCGGTGGTGTTCCACTCGTTGAATGTACCAACAACATAGAACTCGGTAGGAATATTGGGATTGTATCCGTAAGGATAAATCTCAGTTTGTGCACCATTAACGATGCGGCCTGTGTTGCGGTCGATGAGAAGAGCAGCAACTCTGAGGTTCGCCTTGTCTTGAATAACGTTCTTATTGGTAATATCGGCAAGGTAGTTAAATGGCATCTCCTCGCCAGCAGCATAAGAGCTATTAACTGAGCCATCAAAGCCATTCTTGATGTTCCAAGCAGCAACTGCAACATGGTTGAAGTCTAAGCCCGAAACTCTTGAACCTTGACTACACCACCAGTCCATATAGGAAGGAGCACCACTTTGTCCGCTATAGTAGTTTGCTTGACCCCAATTAGATCCTGTACCATGTAGACCATCCTCGATGAGCACAAGTGCTACACCATAGTTGGCATTCTCTTTACCAAATGCAAACATTGTTTTAGTATCAATGTTGATGTGCTTCATCTCCTCGTCATTCCATTGAGCAACAACATCAACCTTGCCTTCGGGATGCTCATTCAAGAGAGCTGAGATACCATTAACCAAAGATTCTGGGTTAGGATCGACATCACCGCCACGATCGATGCGTGAATCGGGGAATCCACTAACTGTTGCCATGATTGGATTGTAGTCAGAAATCTCCATTGGGTCGCCATTGTGTGCAGCAATCAGCACAACCTTATCGCCAAATGTCTCATGTGCTGTCTCCATGCCAACGAATCCACGAGGACACCATCCGCACCAAGTACCGGTGAACTCCTCAACAACAGGCACCTTAGTAAACAAGTAGGCCATGATGATCAAGTGACCGTCGGCCGAAGCCTCGGTGGCTGTAGCTTCATTAGGCTCACCATTCACCTTGGTAATAGTGAAAGTCTTGGTGCAATCCAAAGCTTCGCTAGTATCAAATGGAATGTTTAATGTCTCAATGCCATTGAAAGGAACGTTATCCACTGGAATGGTTACCTCGGGAGTTGTAGTAGAAGCGTCACCATTGGTGGTAATGGTGTAAGAGATAGAAGTGATGGGATTAATACCCTTGTTCTTAATCTTGATTGGCAGGTTAGCCTCATCACCCATTTGGAAATAGTGAGTTCCGAAATCTTCGGCTATAGCATAGTTAGCTGGCAACTGAACTCCTTCAGCAAGCAGCTGAAGCGCCAATTTACCTTGGCTTTGGAGAGTCTGCCAGTTGCTCTGTCCTTCCTTAGTTGTACGATAGTAGAAAGAATAGGTTTCCCATTCACCACCATGCATGATAGGATGATCTTGTGCGTTAAGCTCAATCATGAAACCAATGATCAGTTTCTGGTTGTTGACGCTAAACGGAGTAGTGAGAGCAATATCATTGGCTCCAGCAGTCAAGGTAGATGGATCAATCTCCTGAGTGTACAAAGCACCTTGCATGTTGGTCTTCAATGATGTATTAATCCAGAAAGTCAGTTTGGTGATT
>CADAAI010000037.1 GCA_902785925.1 uncultured Bacteroidales bacterium | reverse complement strand
GATTGGGTGTTTCTCCTTGTACTTCACAGTAACTGTGATAGTCTTGTCACCCTTGTTGCTAGAGACAACCCCAACTCTTTCTTTTCTTAAATTTCTTTTCTCTTCCATGTGTGGATGTTATTAAAAATTGTTTTGGGGATTACTTATTAATTTTGAGCTCACGTGCTCTCAACTCGGTTTTCATGCGAGCGATGTCGCGACGGTCGAGAGTGATTTTAGCAGGATTATCCAGAGGAGAAATCGAATGCTGAATCTTGAGTTGCACGTAGTCTTTCTCGGCTGTTTCGAGACGTTCACGGAGTTCCTTGTCGGTCAACTCTCTCAATTCTTTCTGTTTCATAATAGTGAATAAAACTTTTTTTAATTACTTACACATTTTGAGATGGGTCGTAATCGGGACGAACAATGAACTTGGTGGGGATAGGAAGCTTCTGAGCAGCCAGGCGGAGCGCCTCTTTAGCAATCTCATAGCTAACGCCGTCAACCTCGATCAGGACGCGTCCTGGGAAGACGGGAGCAACATATCCTGCCACATCGCCTTTACCTTTACCCATACGCACGTCGGCTGGCTTGCGGGTGATAGGCTTGTGTGGGAAAATACGGATCCAAATATTACCCTCGCGCTGCATGTAACGAGTCACAGCCACACGAGCGGCCTCGATTTGATGAGCGGTGATCCACTTCGAGTCAAGCGCCTTGATACCAAACGAGCCGAAAGCCAGCTGGTTACCACGCTTGCTGTACTGACGCACCTTGCCATCGGAAGGCCTTCTGTATCTTAAACGTTTTGGTTGTTGTAACATTTTCTTGACTTTTTAAAAAATCACACAATAATGATTAACGGTTGTTTTTACGGTTGCGGAAACCACCGCGGCGGTTGCCACCACCCTGACGGCGATCGCTGCCCTGAGTTGCGAAGTTAGGAGCGAGATCCTTCTTGCCATAAACTTCACCACGGCAAATCCACACCTTGATTCCAATGAGGCCCACCTTGGTGAGAGCTGGAGCGAGAGCGTAGTCGATGTCGGCGCGCAGAGTGTGGAGAGGAGTACGTCCTTCCTTGAACATCTCGGAGCGTGCCATTTCGGCTCCGTTGAGTCGTCCGCTCACCTGCACCTTGATACCCTCGGCACCTACTCTCATAGTAGAAGCGATGGCCATCTTAACAGCGCGACGGTAAGCAATCTTGCCCTCGATTTGACGAGCGATAGTGTTGGCCACGATCTCGGCGTCAAGCTCTGGGCGCTTAACTTCGTAAATATTGATTTGAACATCCTTGCTGGTGAGCTTCTTGAGCTCTTCCTTGAGGTTGTCAACATCCTTGCCACCCTTGCCAATGATTTGGCCTGGACGAGCTGTGCAGATGGTGATAGTGACCAGCTTGAGGGTTCTCTCGATAACGATGCGCGACACGCTAGCCTTAGCCAGACGCACGCTGAGATACTTGCGGATTTTGCTATCCTCGAGCAGAGTATCTCCATAATTACTGCCACCAAACCAGTTGGAATCCCAACCGCGGATGATGCCTAAACGATTACTGATTGGATTTACTTTCTGTCCCATATCTTCTTGTTATGCGTCTTTTTGGTTAATAGTGTCGAGATAGATAGTCACGTGGTTAGAACGCTTGCGGATGCGATATCCACGTCCTTGAGGAGCTGGGCGGAGTCGCTTGAGCATAGGAGCGCAATCAACATGGATTGTCTTGATGTAGAGCTCACCGTCCTCGGCTTTCTTACCATTCTTCTGCTCCCAGTTAGAGATAGCGCTCTTAAGGAGTTTCTCTACGTCGGCAGCAGCCTGCTTGTTAGAAAAGTGAAGGAGACCCAGAGCCTTGAAAGCCTCTTGTCCGCGTACCATGTCGGCAACGAGCCTCATTTTGCGAGGAGAGCTAGGCACGTTCATGAGCCTTGCAGAGCACTGCTCACGGCGAGCTTCCTTAATCTTTTCGGCTGATATTCTTTTTCTTTTACCCATTGTATTTTAATTCTTTTTTTGTCAATTAAAGTTCCCGGGTCCTGATTACTTGTTGTTACCGCTGTGTCCACGGAAGGTGCGAGTGAGAGCAAACTCTCCAAGCTTGTGTCCTACCATGTTCTCGGTGATGTAAACGGGAATAAACTTGTTACCATTGTGTACTGCGATGGTGTGACCCACGAAGTCGGGCGAAATCATAGAAGCGCGTGACCAGGTCTTGACCACAGCCTTCTTGCCGCTCTCGTTCATAGCGTCAATCTTCTTCTCGAGCTTTACACAGATGTATGGACCTTTTTTTAATGATCGACTCATAGTGTATAAAACATTAAATCAAATTACTTCTTTCTTCTTTCAATAATGTACTTAGAAGATGCCTTCTTAGGAGCACGGGTCTTCAAGCCCTTAGCGTAGATACCAGTGCGCGAACGTGGGTGTCCACCCGACTGACGTCCTTCACCACCACCCATTGGGTGATCAACAGGATTCATAACAACACCACGGTTGTGAGGACGGCGTCCGAGCCAGCGTGAGCGTCCTGCCTTACCCGACTGCTCGAGAGCGTGGTCGCTGTTGCCAACTACACCGATGGTAGCACGGCAAGCTGCAAGGATTTTGCGAGTCTCACCCGAAGGTAATTTGATAATTGCATAAGCTCCCTCACGCGAAGTGAGCTGAGCGAAGGTACCAGCACTGCGAGCGATGCGAGCTCCCTGTCCGGGACGCATCTCGATGTTGTGAATTAAAGTACCAACAGGGATGTTACTGAGTGGAAGCGCGTTTCCCACTTCGGGGGCTACGTTCTCACCGCTTTCTACTGTAGCGCCAACTTCAAGTCCGTTGGGTGCAATAATGTAAGCTTTAAAGCCATCTACATAGTAAAGCAGCGCAATGCGAGCCGAACGGTTAGGATCGTACTCAATCGACTTTACTCTAGCTGGCACACCGTCTTTATTTCTCTTGAAGTCGATGATACGATAGCGACGCTTGTGACCACCACCACGGTAATAGGAAGTGCGATGGCCCTCGTTGTTGCGACCACCCGTCTTGCGCAGTCCGACTGTAAGAGACTTTTCTGGTGTAGTGCTTGTGATGTTGTCAAATACACCAATAATCTTGTGTCTTTGCCCCGGTGTTGTGGGCTTCAATTTTCTTACTGCCATTTTATTAATTATAAGTTGCTATAGAAATCAATAGTTTGTCCTTCGGCAAGAGTTACGATAGCCTTCTTAAAGGCGGCAGTCTTACCGCGCTGGATGCCAGTGCGAGTGTAGCGCTGCTTCTTCTTACCGTCATAGTTCATAGTCTTAATCTCAACCACCTTAACATCGTAGAGCTCCTCGATCAAGTCGCGGATCTGATACTTGTTGGCCTCGGGAGATACTTTGAACGAAAAGCGGTTATTTTTCTCGCTTAAGGCGTTAGCCTTTTCCGATACGATAGGAATAATTTGAATATCCATTGTTTTTATATCTCTCCTTAAGATGATTAAAATTGATTCATAGTGTCGATGCTACTCTCGGTAACAATCATAGCGCGGTTGTTGAGCACACGGTAAGTGTTGAGCTCACGAGCAGTGCAAACACTAGCACGCTCCACATTGCGAACCGAAAGATAGACGTTCTTGTTGATGTCGTTGAGCACGAGCATCACCTTCTTACCCTCAACATTAAGAGCCTTGGTCATGTTAACGAAAGCCTTAGTCTTTGGAGCGTCGAAGTTGAAGTCCTCAACAACGATAATCTGATTGTTCTGAGCCTTGAAAGTGAGAGCCGAACGGCGAGCGAGGTCTTTCACCTTTTTGTTGAGCTTAGTGTAGTAGTTGCGTGGACGTGGACCAAACACGCGGCCTCCACCGTGGAACAAAGGAGACTTGATATCGCCGTGGCGAGCACCGCCGCCGCCCTTCTGGCGACCGAGCTTCTTGGTAGAGCCCATAATCTCACTTCTTTCCTTTGACTTGTGAGTGCCTTGACGCTGGTTGCCCAGATACTGCTTCACACTCAGGTAAACGGCATGCTCGTTAGGTTCGGGGATAGCAAATACCTCGTCGTTAAGAGTCACCTTCTTACCTGTATCTTGTCCGTTAATATTATATACTGCAAGTTCCATAGTTTACTTCATGATTGAGATGATTGAACCTTTGCTACCTGGAACCGAACCCTTCACGATGAGAAGATTGTTCTCAGGCAAAATCTTGATGATCTCGAGATTTTGAACAGTAACTCTTTCGTTACCCATCTGGCCTGCCATGCGCATGCCTTTGAAAACCTTAGCTGGGTAAGAGCACGCACCGATAGAACCTGGTGCGCGGAAGCGGTCGTCCTGACCGTGAGTCTTTTGGCCTACACCTCCGAAGCCGTGGCGCTTAACCACACCCTGGAAACCTTTACCTTTAGAAGTTCCAATAACGTCAACGTAGTGGTCATCATTGAAGAACTCGACGGTGAAAACGTCACCGGTCTTGTACTCTCCATTAAACCCTTTGAACTCGGCCAAGTGTCTCTGTGGCTTCACTCCAGCTTTCTTGAAATGACCAGCCTCGGGCTTGGTTGTGTGCTTGTCTTTCTTCTCGATGAAGCCAAGCTGCAAAGCCTCATAGCCGTCGCTTTCCATTGTTTTCACTTGAGTAACTACACAGGGACCAACTTCGATAACAGTGCACGGTACATTCTTACCGTCGGCACTGAAAACGGATGTCATTCCGATTTTCTTTCCTAATAATCCTGGCATTTCTCTTAAATTTTAAAAATTACTTACTAAATCACTTTGATGATTCTTGTTAAAAAAACTGTGGTGCACTTATCACTATTACACCTTGATTTCAACTTCAACACCACTTGGCAACTCAAGCTTCATGAGAGCGTCAACAGTCTTAGCAGTTGAGCTGTAGATGTCGATGAGGCGCTTGTAGGCACTGAGTTGGAACTGCTCACGCGACTTCTTGTTAACGAAAGTCGAGCGGTTAACAGTGAAGATGCGCTTGTGAGTGGGCAGGGGGATAGGACCGCTAACCACGGCGCCAGTGCTCTTAACTGTTCTGACAATCTTCTCGGCCGACTTGTCAACCAAGTTGTGATCGTAAGATTTTAGTTTAATTCTAATTTTTTGGCTCATATTAGTTTAATAAAATAAAGTTATTTCAGTAAATCAACTCTACCTCCCACTTGAGCGAGCACCTTTTGAGCAATGGCAGTGCTCACCTGTGCGAAGTGAGAGAACGACATAGTGGAAGTTGCGCGTCCCGAAGTGATTGTCCTAAGGGCAGTCACATAGCCGAACATCTCGGCCAGAGGTGCTGTCGCCTTAACGATGCGGCAACCGGTGCGGCTTGTCTCCATACCGAGCACCTGACCGCGGCGCTTGTTAAGATCGCCAATCACGTCGCCCATGTTCTCCTCGGGTGTTACCACCTCGACCTTCATAATAGGTTCGAGCAGCACGGGGTTGGCCTGGGCGCACGCCTTCCTGAAAGCTTGAATTGCGCAAATTTCGAACGACAATTGGTCGCTGTCGACTGGATGATAGCTGCCATCGATGACAGTCACTTTGAGTCTCTCGACTGGATAGTTGGCGAGGACACCATTGCGCATTGCAGTAGTGAAACCCTTCTGGATTGCGGGGATATATTCCTTAGGAATGTTTCCGCCCTTCACCTCGTCAATGAATTGGAGCGAACCCTCAAAGTCATCGTCGGCAGGCTCAACACGGCAGATGATGTCGGCAAACTTGCCACGTCCACCAGTCTGCTTCTTGAATACCTCACGCAGCTCCACAGCCTTGGTGATAGCTTCCTTGTAGCTTACCTGAGGCAAGCCTTGGTTGCACTCCACCTTGAACTCACGACGCAAACGGTCGATGATAATGTCAAGGTGAAGCTCACCCATACCGCGGATGATGGTCTGTCCGGTCTCATCGTTAGTCTCAACCTGGAAGGTTGGGTCCTCCTCGGCGAGCTTCTGCAGACCTACGCCCAAGCGGTCGAGGTCGTTTTGAGTTTTAGGCTCCACAGCGATGCCAATCACTGGCTCGGGGAAGTCCATAGCCTCAAGCACGATGGGATGACGCTCGTCGCACAGAGTGTCGCCGGTGCGAACATCCTTAAAGCCAACTCCAGCACCGATGTCGCCGCATCCAATCGCCTCCATGGGGTTCTGATGGTTGCTATGCATCTGGAACAATCTCGAGATGCGCTCCTTCTTACCCGAACGCGAATTGAAAACGTAACTGCCAGCATCGATTTGACCCGAGTAAACACGGAAGAACACGAGTCGTCCCACATAGGGGTCGGTGGCAATCTTAAACACCAGTGCACACATTGGCTCCTCGAAGAGGGGGCGACGTGCCTCCAGCTTGTCGGGGTCGTCGATGGCATGGCCGGTCACCTCTTTAGAATCCTCGGGACTAGGCAGGAAGGCGCACACTGCGTCGAGCAGTGGTTGAACGCCCTTGTTCTTGAACGAGCTACCGCACAGCATTGGCACGATTTCCATCTGCAATGTAGCATTGCGCAGCGCGTTCTTAATCTCCTGCTCAGTGATAGCCGAGGGATCGTCGAAGTATTTAGCCATGAGGTCGTCGTCAAACTCAGCGATTTTCTCCAGCATCTCATCGCGATACTGCTGGCACTCGTCGAGCATGTCGGCGGGGATTTCCTCAACCGAGTACTCGGCACCCATAGTTTCGTCGTGCCAGTACAGGGCTTTCATCCTCACCAGGTCAACCACTCCCTTGAAATGCTCCTCGGCGCCAATAGGCAGCTCGATTGGACAAGGGTTGGCACCAAGCACGTCGTGCAGCTGTCGTGCTACCTCAAGGTAGTTGGCACCTGCGCGGTCCATTTTGTTGACGTAGGCAATGCGAGGCACGTTGTACTTGTCGGCCTGGCGCCACACAGTCTCGCTTTGAGGCTCAACGCCTCCCACAGCGCAGAAAGTGGCGATAGCACCGTCGAGCACGCGCAGCGAGCGCTCTACCTCAACCGTAAAATCAACGTGTCCTGGAGTGTCGATAAGGTTGATCTTGTACTTCTTGTCGTCATAGTTCCAGAAAGCTGTTGTAGCGGCTGATGTGATTGTAATGCCACGCTCCTGTTCCTGGACCATCCAGTCCATAGTAGCGGCACCATCATGCACCTCACCTATCTTGTGGGTGAGTCCGGTGTAGAACAATATGCGCTCTGAAGTGGTCGTCTTACCAGCATCAATGTGTGCCATGATACCGATATTACGAGTCATTTTCAGGTTGTCGTCAGCTTTCATCTCTATATCTTCCTGTTTCCTTTAATCAAAATCTGAAGTGAGCGAATGCACGGTTAGCCTCGGCCATGCGATGCATGTCCTCCTTGCGCTTGAAAGCGCCACCCTGCTCATTGTAGGCATCCATAATCTCGGCAGCGAGCTTGTCGGCCATAGTCTTGCCGCCACGCTTGCGTGCATAGTTGATCATGTTCTTCATAGAAATTGATTCCTTGCGATCGGGGCGAATTTCAGTAGGAACCTGGAATGTAGCACCGCCGATACGACGAGATTTAACCTCAACCTGAGGTGTAATCTTCTCGAGAGCCTCTTTCCAAATCTCAAGAGGAGCTTTCTCTTCATTCTTCATCTTGCCACCCACGAGATCGAGTGCGCTGTAGAAGATTCGGTAAGAAGTGTTCTTCTTACCATCCAACATAAGGTGATTGACGAATTTCGAAACTCGTACGTCACCGAACTTAGGATCGGGCAAAATGATCCTTTTCTTTGGCTTAGCCTTTCTCATTTTTTTAAAAAGTTGTAGTTTTTGTCCGCTTGGTTGTTTGCTTCTTTGTTCTTCAACGGTCGACTCTTCGACCATTTACTCAACCCAAATTAAGTCAATCCAAAAAAATCAAAAACTAAGTTTAAAAATTTTGTTTGTTCTTGTAGTAAAAAATTGGTCTTTTGCTTACTTCTTAGCAGCCTTAGGACGCTTGGCGCCATATTTCGAGCGGCGCTGAGTGCGGCCTGCTACGCCAGCGGTGTCAAGAGTACCGCGCACAATGTGATAACGAACGCCTGGGAGATCCTTAACACGACCACCGCGCACCATCACGATTGAGTGCTCCTGGAGGTTGTGTCCCTCGCCGGGGATGTAAGAGTTCACCTCTTTACCGTTAGTTAATCTCACACGTGCAACTTTGCGCATAGCCGAGTTTGGCTTCTTAGGTGTGGTGGTGTAAACACGCACGCACACGCCACGACGCTGTGGGCAAGAATCCAAAGCAGGCGACTTGCTGGCAGAGCTCAGAGAAGTGCGACCTTTTCTTACTAATTGCTGAATTGTTGGCATCTTAGTTCTGTTTTTACTTTGTTTTTTAATTATTACTTAGTTTCTAAAACGCCTTTAGACACAAGCACACTCCTTTTTATCTCTCACTAAATCAACGATTTAGCCAAAGAAAAAGGGTCGCTTTTTGCCCAAAAGCGATGCAAAGTTACTAACTAATTGTCTAACAACCAAATATTTTTATTCACAAAACTCCTAAAAAAGACTATATTATATATAATGTAAACTCCCCAAAACCACCTAACTTGGTAGAATTCAGGGAGTTTACAACTTTATATAATTTTACTAAAATTCTAAAGATTTAACATCTTTTAACCACATTCCCATCTTATCCTTCTCACTCAGCAGCATTTCATCGGGAGATAAGATCCAGTCGATGCCCAAATCGGGGTCATTGAAGGCGATAGTCATCTCGCTGTGCGGAGCATACACATTGTCGACCTTATACTGGAATTGCGCCAAGTCGCTCAGTACTATAAAACCGTGGGCGAAGCCACGGGGAATGAAAAGCTGCTCGCCCCCCTCCTGTGATAGGATTACCGCCACATGCTTGCCACGTGTGGGACTGCCTGTGCGTAAATCGACAGCAATATCAAGCACCTTTCCCATCGACACACGCACCAGTTTGGCCTGGCTCCACTCACCACGCTGCAAGTGCAAGCCTCGTAGCACCCCATAGATCGACTGAGACTCGTTGTCTTGAATGAAGTTGACCTTACCGACATGCTCCTCAAACTCTTGCTGCTTCCACGTCTCGCTGAAGTATCCCCTACTGTCGCCGAAGCGCTGCGGCTTGATGAGCCACACGCCTTTAATTTCCAGTTCTTGAAATTCCATTATAATCGTTATTTGTCTTTTGGGTTATGAGTTGTGGAATCGTGTTCCACTTACACCTTTATATATTATATAGCCCACAAAATTAACAAAAAAAATTCGTTTATAATGAAAAAACCACTACTTTTGCACTATGTAATAAAAAACCACCTAGCGCCAATCAACGCTACACCTTATATTATATAATATGAGCAACATAATATTCTTTGACGACAACGAAGTACGTAAAAACCTACTGCCACTCACCTACACTAGGCCCACTGCAATGATTAGATGCGGCATCACAACTATTGCTAGCAAGTGGAAAGCAGCTATAGGAAGCGAGAACATGACATACTCGTTCCTGACAGTGCCCTATCTCAAGGCAAAGTTCCCGCTCATAGCACGTCGTGCCAATCTAATGATTGCCGGCCATGTGCTACCTAGCCCTGAACTCGTAGAGCAGGTGCTCGCGCTCAAGAGCGGTGAGGCGCTGATGCTTGGCGAAGAGCTGATAGCTTTTCGTGGTGCAGCACGCGACTTCGACAACCGTCATTTCACGAGTATTATACATCCCACTGTGGTTCCTATCATGCTGCACTACCCCTACGATGTGTTTGAGCAGAACGGCAAGGCAATGGAGCTCGACTTTAAGCGCCTCACCGCAAGACGTAAGTCGCAGCACATCCCAGATTCTTGCACGGTAATTGGCGACAGAAAGAAGATATTCATTGAAAAGGGAGCGAAAGTGGAAGGAGCGATGCTAAACACCAATGAAGGTCCCATCTACATTGGTGCTGATGCTGAGGTGATGGAAGGCAGCTGCATACGCGCACCCTTTGCCGCCTGCCGCCACGCTGTAGTGAAGATGGGCTGCAAGGTGTATGGCGCCACCACACTTGGCCCCTACTGCAAGGTGGGTGGCGAAGTGTCGAATGTGGTGTTTTTGGGCTACAGCAATAAGGCTCACGACGGTTTCCTTGGCAACGCTGTGATTGGCGAGTGGTGTAACATAGGCGGCGGCACGTCGGCAAGCAACCTCAAGAATGACTATAGCGAAGTTAAGTTGTGGAACTATGCCAGCAAGCGCTTCCTGCGCACTGGCCGTCAATTCTGCGGCCTGATTATGGGCGACCACTGCAAGACTGGTGTTAACTGCATGATAAACACAGGCACTGTGATGGGTGTGGGCGTGAACCTTCACGGCGCAGGCTTCCCAAGGCCATTTGTGGGCTCATTCCACGAAGGCAGCGATACTGCTGGCTTCAAGAACGTGAAACTCGATGCCTTCTTCGCCACTGCCGAGCGCGTTATGTCGCGCCGTGGCATTGAGCTCACCGATGCTGACCGCACGATCTATGAGGCAATCTACAATATCCGCGACAAATACAAGTAATAAGTAAGAAGTGGGGAATAATTCGCAGGGGATAATAGATTTAGGATTATTATTAAATTTTGGCGAAGCCTCTATAGATCCGAAAAGAATACCTTGTACTAAATAATGGCAATAGCATTTATAATCAGTACAATATTGACATTTAAAAGATGAGGGCATTTAGTTGTCCTCATCTTTTAGTTAAAACACACATAATTCACCGTCAATCAACCTATTAGCTATTAGAAGTCGAGGCCGAGTGTGACGTAGAAATGGAGGCGATGGGTGTGGCTGCTCCATCCGAATGAACATCCAAGAGGACCTGCGATACCAGTGTTGTAGTAATAGCCTAACTGAACTCCCCAGATTGGGGTGCGACTGAAGATGTCGCCAAGTTTGTCGTTATGCTCAGCAACGCTAGCGTCGAGCATTGCATAGTGACGGCCAATGATGCGCTGCTGCACTCGCAACGAAGCACTAACGAACTTACTATCGAAGAACTCCGAGTGACCGAAACCTTCAAGTGGCAGCTGCTGTGGAAAATACTTGCCATAGGTGGGACCACCTATAACGTTATAGGCAGTCAATGGTAGGTCATCGCCAAATACCATGCGAGTTTGCAACCTTGGTCGGATATGGGTGCTGTGGGAGAGCGCAAATGTCATCTGCCACATCGCCATGAGCGAGGTAAAGCCACTGTGTCCTTTCCATTTAGCCAGGTTATCGGTGTAATAAGCCGCCTGTGCTTCGGCTCTCATGCCACGGTGAGTGAAGTAGCGGTTATCCTCGTTGTTGTAACGCAAGCGCAGATGATAGTTGAAGTAGTGCTCATTATCATTGATTTTCAGCTCGTTATGTTCATTCCATAGGCCCTTGAAGAAGTGGTAGTGCTCCCACCCTAGTCCAAGTTCGCAATCAAAATTCATGGCATCGAGCGAGAATAGTTTCACGTTAGCCTTTTGATAGATGACCGACATGTTGGCACTGCGATGCCCTCGGGTGAAAACATCGTTATATTTATACCATATCTCATACCCCAATCCCATCTTCCTAAACTTCCATGGCTCCATGTCAAAGCCCAATCGAAGCATTGAGCGCAAACCCAAACGCAACGTCAGATCCAAATCCTTGTTGACTTTGCCTCCCATGTAGTAATGCCCGTTAAGTTGGAAAGCGATGATGTCTTCATTGTCATACCTGGCTCCGATTGATGCCACCACAGTATTATTCTTACGCAGATCGAGCAAACCACGGTCCTCATCCACTATATCAATCAAAGAGGTTATTTCTCGAGGTTGCTTAATATTCTTGTGCTCATAGTCAACACCGACCTCCTCCTTCAGTATCATCAAAGAGTCGAGCTTAGCTCGTGTAGCACTCTCTCCACGCTCCATCAAGGTATCGAGAGCTTTCCTAGAGAAGCTACCACTCGAATAGCCAGTCACAGGTACCTTGATGAGCAGGTCGCAGTATTTCTCATTCTCCTTGGACCGACGCGTCACGTCGCTGCCTGCCGAACGCTCCATCACATCCATGAGAGAGCGGAATTGCTTGTTGGGGTTAATCACTCCGTCAAATTTCACACCTATCACGATGTCGGCACCTAACTGCCTTGCCACATCGGCTGCAAAGTTATTCTTTGCGCCACCGTCGACGAGCACCTTGTCGCCCATGCGCACAGGAGTGAAGACTCCTGGGATGGACATACTCGAACGAATGCTCTTGACAAGCGAGCCGCTAGTGAGAACAACCTGATCGTCTTCGACAAGGTCGGTGGCCACACATGCAAACTGGCGTGGGAGATCGCGAAGGAAGTTGATGCTGTCGGCATAGTCCTGCAGATAGTAACCAAACACGCGCTCTACATTAGTGCCACGAATCACACCACCTGGGCGTGGGTCCTGACTGCCACCAACGTAGAAGTCGCGCTCGTAGATATAAGTGTTCTGGTCATCACGTTCGCTCAGTGTGAGTCGGTTTTGTGCATTACGATCAAGGAATAGCTCAACCCAATCCATTGTGCGAAACATTTTAGCGATGTCGTCACTAGTGTAACCCACACTATAAAGAGCACCCACAATGCTTCCCATACTTGTTCCCACCACCATGTCGACGGGAATTCCAGCCTCCTCAATCACCTTAAGTGCACCCACGTGAATGGCACCCAACGCCCCACCGCCACTGAGCACAACAGCCACCTTCTTGCGCGGTTGCGCATTATCGCTGTCATAGTACTGCGCCTGTAACGGAGAGAATATTAATAACGCTGCCAGAAAAGAGATAACTGCGTTTTTCATCCTTTTTCTTATAACTTTAGTAAAATGGTGGAAGGGCAAAGATGAGTTCCCTTCCACCACAATGAATTAGCTAATAAAAATTATTTTGCCTCGGGCTCAGCAGGCTTGATCTTGAAGCTATCAAGCAAAGGCTTAACAGCGGGATCGTCGAGCTTATAGCCATGAACCTCGATAGAAACTACGCCTTCGGGTGTCAATGGAGCAGCAAGGTGATGCATTTCAGAGCCCTTGTCGCTAGCAGGAACTGAGATCTTAGCGAACTTCACTCCACCAAGGGTCTGATCCTCAACCTTAACATTCTCAAGCCTAAACGCTTTCTTAAATGTTTCTTGTGAGTCCTCAACAGTATTGCTCTTGTAAGGATAAGAAGAAATCTTTATAAAGGCCAGGCCAAACACGCCCTCAGGCTTCTGGTTTGGCTCTAAGCGCAGGTAAGACGAACTCTTCTGGCTATCGCCCTTGCTCTCGCTCTGAACATACCATCCTTCGGGCACGTCGACTGTCCAGGTTGGGTTGTCGATAGTCACGGGACCTTTTACTGTGTCATTCTCCTCTTTTGGTTCCTCGGTGTTCTCGGTGGTTTCACCATCTTTAGCCTCGCCACTTGTAGCGCTGCCACTTGTAGTTCCATTACCTGTGCAGGATGCAATAAGACCTGCAACAGCAAACATTAAAAATAACTTTTTCATAATGATGATTAATTTTTAAAAAAAACAATTTATTAGTTAACACTAAATTAATTTCCTAAGAGTATATTATAGACAATCGTCACGTCGCCGCTTGTTATATAGCCATCTCCGTCCTGGTCTCCGTTTACGAGGTCGCTGCTATCGTTGTTGAGCAGGAAGTTGTAGAGCGCAGTCACATCGGCACTGGTAACAAATCCGTCGCCGTTGACATCGCCAGGAATGCTTGATCCGGAACCGGGCTTAATTTCAATCTCACCCCAGTACATGCTGTTGCTGCCGTCAGCACAAATCTCACCGTAATCATCAACATGCCCTCCCACAGGCTTACTGATATAGCAATTGTTGAGGGTGAGCGCTGGTGGTGTGCTGATGTAACCATCGGCTAAGTGGATATATGCGTTCTCTATAGTGAGCGCGCAGTCATTGTCCTCGTTTTGAATCTCACCTCCGGGCATTGTGATAGAGCAGTTGCGGATGTAAGTTTGGGCAGGTTCGCCTTTCTTATGGGTGAAGTAACCTATG
>CADAAI010000036.1 GCA_902785925.1 uncultured Bacteroidales bacterium | reverse complement strand
CATTGCGACGAGGGCAAGCAGGATGGTGATGATGGTTTTCTTCATAAAGAGTGCTTAATTTGTTCTTTTCAGTCTTACTATCTTATCTATACCCTTAGGACTGCGGAATTTGAATAGAGATTCCTCGTCTTTACGCTCCATCAGCATGTATGTACAAATATCCTTTATGGGGATTCCATTTACTTCTACCAGGTAATCGCCTGTACGGATGCCTTTCTGATAGGCTGTTGACTCCTTGCGGATAACGGCTTTGAGGACTCCAAGTGTGTCGCCTACCTCTGATGGGATGAGCGAGACACTGCCAGCCTCACTGTTGCCAACCGTGATGTCCTGTCCGTTATGAGGCACGAACACAAACTGTTTTCTTGGTGCATCAATGATCAATGAGGCATGTTTCAATACTGCGCTTCCCACTCGCATAGTTGGGTGTGCCGTAGTGATATATAAGTCGTTGACGGGTAGTTTGTCTATCTTTATCGTTGGGAAATGGAGGAATCTGCCCACGACTGTATCGGTGGACAGACCGTATATTCCCACACCCGTATTAATGGTTGTGTCTGTCTGTATCGTTAGGTCATCAAGAAGTTTTCTCTTCTTGGGGTTCTTCTGAAACCAATAGTCCAACAGTTCCTGTGGCAGATCAAACCATCTATTCATGGCACCAGTATCAAATACCGTTTCTATCCATCCGACTGGCGTCTCGACATAAACCAACGGACAATATGTCCGCTTCATTTTGTATTTGGCTGTAGGTTGCCCTTTCTCTTCCTCAGCAAAGAATTTCTTCCTATCGGTCACAATCAGCAGACTGTCCTTCGTGTCCAACTTAAATGAGAGACCCTTTCCGACCAGATTGAAACCAATGACACCGTCAAACCTGTTGCAAATAAACTCGCTCATCGCATTCTCTACTATCATCGGATAATTGTCTATCTGAAGATTTCCCATCTTGATGGTAGGAAACTGGTAGATGATTTGATTGCGGCTTCTCTTGTTGATATCTCCAAACATCAGGCTGTCTGTTGTGATCTTTTTCATCCAGTCTTCCTTCTGTCCATGCCATAGTCCAAGTGGCGAGCCAGTATCAAACAGCAGGTTTCTTGTTTGCCCTTTTATCTCCACAGGTACAATGACCGCCCCGTCTTCTTGATGGTATCAGCAAAATCCTTCTTCGAGAAACTAATTGGAGACGTTGCGCTCTTTATCAAGTTTTGTGCCACAATAGAAGTCGTGGTGATGATGGTGAGCAGTGCGGTGATGATGGTTTGTTTGTTCATTGTTCGAGAGTTGAGTCTAAGTATTGATAGAATTCTTCTGTTTCTCCAAGATATGCATTCAGTACTGTGCCCTCTGGCGAAATCAGGACTTTATAAGGATAGCCCTGTACTCTGAACTTCTGTTCAGCGATGCCATCCTCACTCCTAACGTGTAGCCAGGGAACATTGTGCTTCTTAACAGCAGCAGCCCATTTCTCGGCTGTGTCGTTACAATCGATGCCCACAATTTCCAGACGGTCCTTGTATTTCTTATAATATTCCTTCAGTTTGGGGAATCCCTTGATGCACCAAGTACACCACGAACCCCAGAAGTCAAGCACAACGTATTTCCCTCGCAGGGATTTCAACTCCATCACATTGCCATTCAAGTCTTTCAGACCGGGTTCAGGTACTTGACCTCCTATTGTTATAGTGTCGTTTTTAACAGCCTTACGTGCTGCAACACCTTTCATTACCTGCGTAAACGT
This sequence comes from uncultured Bacteroidales bacterium, assembly GCA_902785925.1. Classification (GTDB taxonomy): domain Bacteria; phylum Bacteroidota; class Bacteroidia; order Bacteroidales; family Muribaculaceae; genus Sodaliphilus. The sequence goes on along the minus strand of CADAAI010000036.1, from coordinate 15,315 downwards.
GTTTTCTGTTCTGTCTAATTCTGTTTTCATTCTGCCGTTTCTAACTTCGGGAGTCAGCTTACTTATTGCTGTGAGCACATTGTCGTATCCTACATAGACTACCAAAGTTGCTGTAGCGTCCTCGTCGGGGTGTTCTTCGATATATTTCATATATGTAGGCTCCTTACGGCTATTGATGTCGCGATTCTTTAGTTTTCTTATGCTGTCATTATCCATTCTTGCAGCGGCAAATTCAATGGTAAAAGGACGCCGGATATCAATAATTCTTCCGTATTGCTGATAGAAAGCCGTGCCACTCCAATGCTCTTCCTCCTCATTCAATCTGCCACTGAAAACAGCCTCCTCGTGAGGTATAAAATATGTATTGATCGTCTCTGTCGGATTCGACTTGAGAAACATGGAGCCATAATAAGCCTCACGAAGTTTCGTAGAGAACGAGAACTCGCCATTCTCTACCGCCACTTTGCGATTGACGATCTGTTTTTGGGGCTGTAGTATGACATACTCAATGCAGAGAGTATCGTTCCCCACACCGTCAATCTTACCCGTCATCTTAAAATTGTCTTTGGCAAATGTCCCAACTGGCAGCATGGCCAGCAGGAGCAGAAATCGTCTGTAGTGTTTCATTTTGTTCATATTCATTTTCGTTTTATTTGTCATTCCGAGCCACAAAGTTACAAAAAGTCCCACGAAAAAGCCCTTGGCAAGACCGAAAAAGTGTCTGTCGAGGTGAAAGTGGAATTATTTCTCCGAAAACGTGACGGCCTTGCGGATGCGTGACAACTGTTGGGGAGTGACGCAGAGGAACGAGGCGATGGCATTCAGGGGGAGATGGAGGGGATAACTAAAGGTGTGTCGGTGCGTACTGTGCAATCCGATATCCAGATGATGCGCAGTGACAAACTGGGCTACAATGCTCCCATTGAGGTGTATGACCACAAGTACTACCGCTACGCCGACCGCGACTATTCAATCTACAATATGCCGCTCTCGGCGACCGACTACGAGGCGCTGCAAGAGGCTGTCGACATGCTGAGACAGCTCGAGGAGTTTGACCAGTTTAGCGAAATGGCCGATGTGGTGAGCCGCCTTCAGGACAAACTCGCTATCACGCGCAATGGTCGCAAACCAATCGTACACTTCGACAATGTACCCGACCTCAAGGGGCTGAAGCTGCTCAATCCACTCTATAACCACATTGCCCATCGGCAGACACTGCGCATTGAGTACCAGTCGTTCAATGCACGGCGTTCGCAAGTGTTTATCTTATTTCCATATCTGTTAAAGGAATTCCGTAACCGCTGGTTCCTCTTTGGCAGTCGCGCCAAGGACATGGTGCTTTACAACCTTGCCCTCGACCGAATTATCAGTGTGGAGCCTGTCGCTGACATTCCTTATCAAGACAACCAGGATTTCGACACTGAGCATTTCTTTGACGACGTGATAGGGGTGAGCAAGAATATCAACAACAAACCACGGAAAGTAAAGTTTTGGACAAATCGCGAACAGAGCAAATATGTGATGACAAAACCATTGCACCCATCACAGCAGTTGCTGGAACGCAACACCGAGGATGGCAGCTGCATCTTCCAGATTGAGGTGGTGCTAAACTTCGAACTTTATTCGGTGCTGATGAGCTACGGAGAGGGGTTGCGCGTGCTTTCGCCACGCAATGTGGTCGCATATATGCGCGACCACCTGCGCCAAGCCGCCGACGCATACGATAATAGTTAATCGTGGAGAGTGCAGAGTTCATGTTTATTTGGAATCAGTGGGCCACTTGACTCACCCGACTCACTTGACTCACTTGACTCACCTGACTCACCTGACTCACTTGACTCACCTGACTCAGCTGGCCGCGTTGCGCTAAGATGATGGATGAGGTGGCAGTATGTCAATGATCGCTTAGGAATTATACCCGTTGCAAAAATAGTGACAGGCGCATCTTAACAGCAACATTAAAAAACGCAATAAAAAACCGCCGCAAGGGATTTTCTTGCGACGGTTTGTTTGTTGAGTAGCAAAGTGCTATGAGGCTGATTGCGATTTCTTGATGTAGAGGTACTTGGGGTAGCGACCCAGGACGAAGAGGGTGACAGGGCACAGCCAGATGTCACGCTCAAAGCCTGGCAACTCGGTGACGGTGTAGAATGAGCCGCCAATGAGCGAGTGTTCGCCCTGCACAAGGCAAGCATAGCCGGGATGATTCTCGCGCTTATTGCTGGGGATGACGTCCACATTTGCGGTCACATCGTCTTCGCTCAAGAATGCGCAGAGTTTGTCGGCACCTGCCACCATGAGCAGGTTGTGGTGGTCAAAAGGCCAATTGGGGAAGTCAACGTACCAAAGTCCGTCGGCCTCATGGTTAAACTTGAGATGATACTCTTTCTTGCGGCCAAACACGCTCTTGGCCATGGCTTGTGCGCCACCCATCAGATTATTTACTGTGTAAGTCATTGATAGTTATTTATTATTAGTTGTTAATTACTAAGAGACGTGGAGAGAGTTGAGGAATTTTACATTGTGAGGCCGAGGATTTTCCAGAACTCGGCTGGCAGAGTCACATTCTCGAGGCATATGCAATCCTTGAATAGTGGTGCCACGTCATTGACGTTGCGTCTTGCGATGCCACATCCCACGCGTGTCACGAGGAAGCGAAGCTCGGGATGCTGGCCGGCAAACTGAGTGAAACGCTGCACAGCCTCAGCTATCTGCTCTATGGGACACGTGGTGGGAAGAGCGTAACTCTGTCCTTGCAATCCCTCGCCTTGGCCCCAAATGGCTCCAAAACGTTCCATTGCCACCTTGGCAGCGCCACCGCTGTGGAAACCCTGAGGGTTGCTGCCGAAAACGAAGATTTCGCCCTCTTGTAAATTGGCAATATGACTAGGAGTAACACGGTTCTCGTAGTACTTATTGGCCATCTCACGCTTGCGCTTAATCCATTCCTCTTTGCTGTGTCGGCGTCCGCTTCGGTATTCCTCATCCATCTTCCTAAAGTAATTGCGCTTTGCCGAGCTCTCTCGCGCCCAAGTGCTGCTAGTTCCCTGCACGTCGTGGCTAAACTCTATTACATTATTGATTGATAGATTGAAGCTTACCTGCTTCACATCATGTTCGCTGCCCATGTAAGAGAACGACCAGCCTTCGTTGGTAAGTTGCTCGATTAGGGCCTTGAGTGAGGCGCCAGTCCACTCGCGCGATGCGTTCTCATAGCCATCGGTTAGCACCGTCACCACTGCACTGGCATCGTCATCGTCCTTTATGTGGTTGTGCAGGGCTGTGATTGACTGACCCATAGCATCGTAGAGTGGTGTGCAACCTCCTGGTTGATAGTCCTTGAAGTCGTCAACTTGAGCGATGGGCTTGCAATCGATTATTGTGCGTATTGAGGCTCTAGCTCCAGAGTCGAAAGTCACGAGCGTGAGAAAGTGATCCTGTGTGTCGGCAAACTCGCGCTGCGCCTCGCGTATGCTGTTTATTGTTTCATTAACGCCTGTAATAGTGGCATGTTCCAATCCGTGCATCGAGCCACTCTCATCGACGATGATGAGGTTATAGATGCGGGCTTTCTTGATAATGTTTTCTTCTGCATTCATTTTTTCTTCATTTTTAGGGTTAATACTCTCGGTGTGGTTCATCTCTTGCTGACTTTTGTGTGGTTCATTACTGTTGTTAGTTCTCTCGGTAATCTCACCGCTATCTTCGGCGGCAAAATCGGCTGCATGGAAACCAAGCATTTTTTTGAAATAGTTTGCTGCAATCATATCATTAAATGTGAGATTGAAGTTTTGCGTAATTTTTACACTGCAAATTTAGTGCGTAAATATTACACAACAAAATTTTCCTGCGTAAATGTCACACATTTAACTGATTTTAACTATAATCAAGCAAAATGTCAGCTTTTTTAATGTTTGGGTGTCAAAAATGTCAGGAAAGACACAAGATTAATTAGGCTATACAAAATCACACAGTTTTCAATGGATAAGACTTATTTTCCACGCTCTTAACCAACATTACCGATACAGAAACAATTAGGGCAGCGGTCTCGTGCGACCACTGCCCTAATGCGCTTCAAGATGGACTTGAACCAACGACCCCCTGATTAACAGTCAGGTGCTCTAACCAACTGAGCTATTGAAGCTTCGTTTAACCCTAAAATTATCCAATTATGAAAAAATTGCGCTTCAAGATGGACTTGAACCAACGACCCCCTGATTAACAGTCAGGTGCTCTAACCAACTGAGCTATTGAAGCAGTATTTTCTCGTTTTCGAGAATTGCGGTGCAAAATTACAGTCAATTTTTGAATTGTGCAACACTTTTTGCCAAAATATTTAAAAAAAATCTTGTTTAAGGGTTTTTTAAGTACTTTTTCGCCCCCTATGTCAACTATAAATAGTACTTTAGCAGTCGGAAATCAAAACATACAACACACATAACATTGAATATGAAGAAAACATTCATCACAATAGCTGCTCTGGCGACAATTATCGTGGCTGCGCTTCCCAAAATGGCAGCACAGGCAAGCGACAACAATGACAGCAGCAGCCGCGACACCCGCATAGCCCGCAACCTCGACATTTTCAACAACTTATTCAAGGAGTTGAATGCGTTTTATGTCGACACACTCGACATCGACAAGTCGATGGAAACAGCCATCAACGCGATGCTCGACGACGTAGACCCCTACACCGAGTATATCCCGGCATCGGCTCGCGCCGACTTCATGGTGATTTCCACCGGAGAATATGGCGGCATAGGCTCTTACATCTATGAGCGTGACGGCAACGTCTACATCAGTGAGCCCTATCAGGACAGTCCAGCCGCCAAGGCTGGCCTCAAACCTGGCGACCGCATCGTGATGATTGACGGCGACTCGGTGCAAGGATTGCATAGCGACAAGGTGAGCGAACGCCTCAAGGGTCAGGCGAGCACCCCACTCACACTGGTAATATCACGCAAATATGACCCCGACAGCATCAAGACCTTCACCATCACGCGCGAAAAGATTAAGGTGGACCCCGTGAGCTACTACGGTGTCACCCACGACAACATTGGTTATATAGCCCTCGAGACATTCAACGAGCATTCAGCAGCCAACGTGAAGAGTGCGTTGCTTGCCCTCAAAGCTAACCCTGCAGTCAAGAACATTGTGCTTGACCTGCGTGGCAACGGTGGCGGATTGCTTGATAGTGCAATCCAGCTTGTGGGGTTCTTTGTGCCAAAAGGCACTCAGGTGCTGCAAACTCGTGGCAAGACCAAGCAACAAGAACGCACCTACAAAACAACTGAGGAACCAGTTGACACCGAAATTCCCCTCGCTGTGCTCATCGACGGCGGCACTGCCTCGGCAGCCGAGATTACTGCTGGTGCACTCCAAGATCTTGACCGTGCAGTAGTGATAGGCCACCGCTCATTTGGCAAAGGCTTAGTTCAAGCTACACGCCAGTTGCCATTCGACGCCCTATTCAAGGTAACAGTATCGAAATACTACATTCCCAGTGGACGTCTAATTCAGGAAATTGATTACTCAAAGCGCAACGATGACGGCACACCCAAGCACACCACCGACAGCACTGCACAACAGTTCACCACTGCTCACGGCCGCATCGTCACCGGTGGCGGCGGTATCACCCCTGACGTTAAGATCGAAACTTCACAGACCAGCCGCTTGGTTTACAATATCGTGCGCGACGGTTGGGCATTTGACTACGCTGTGAAATACGCTTCGGAACACCCAACTATCCCCAGTCCCGAGGAGTTCACAATCACCGATGAGATTTTCAACGATTTCAAAGCATTTATCGATCCCGAGAAATTCCAATATGACAAGGTGTGCGAGACAAGCTTTGCATCGCTAAAGAAGACTGCCGAAGCCGAGGGCTATCTCAATGACGAGACACGCGCCGAGTTTGACCGCCTTGAGAAACTACTAAAGCACGACCTTGACAAGGACCTTGACCTGCACCGCAGTGACCTAGAGAAGATTCTCGCCAAGGAAATCATCAAGGGATATTACTATCAGCGTGGCCAGATGATATATGCCCTCAAGCAGGACAAAATGACTCAAGCTGCAAGCGATATCTTCAACAAGCCAGGCGAACTGGAGAAAATCCTCAATATTACTCCCGCCAAAACTGCCAAGCCAGCTAAAGCCACAACTCCGAGCAAGAAGAAAAAATCCAGGAAATAACATCGTTATATGCCCGAGCCCATTTCCCTAAGCTCCCTCGCCAAGCAGGTGACACCGAAGGCGCGCATCGACGCCCTCGCTGCCATGCTGCGCAGTAAGCGCAACCGCATCATGGTAGTCGACGGTCTTGCTGGTTCGGCGTCGGCAATGCTCTTCACTGCGCTACCAAAAGGGAAGTCGCCCTACCTCATCATCGCCAACGACCTTGACGAGGCAGGATACATCTATCATGACTTGTGCCAACTAACAAGCGAGAGCAATGTGCTCATATTTCCCTCGGGCTACAAGCGCGATATAAAATACGGCCAGGTGGATGCTCCGCAGGAAATACTGCGCACCGAGGTGCTTAACCGTTGGCACACCGACCGTGACCTGCGGTGGGTTGTTACTTATCCCGAAGCTCTTGCCGAGAAGGTAGCACCACGCACGAGCATCGAGCACGACACTATCACCCTAGAGGTGGGCAAAGAAATGGACCTCACTGCAGTAGCTGTAAAGCTGCGTGAACTGGGGTTTGAAGAGATTGACTATGTCTATGAGCCTGGGCAGTTCTCGCTGCGCGGCTCAATCCTCGATGTGTATTCCTTCAGCAACGAGTATCCTTACCGCATTGACTTCTTCGGTGACGAAATTGACAGCGTGCGCACCTTCAACGTTGAGACTCAACTCTCGCTCGAGCGCCTTGATAGCGTGAGCATCATCAACAACACTTCGTCGCAGGCAGCTAATGCCGGCGTGTCGTTGCTCGACTACGTGGGAAGCGAGGTGCTACTGGTTATTCGCGACGTGGCATGGCTCAGGCAGCGCATCGAAGCAATAGGCAAAGAAACTATGAGCCAGAGTGCCCTCGAGGCACAAGAGTGTGACCACGAAGCAATGCGCAAGGTTGTCGACATACAACAGTTCATGGCTTCGCTCGAGGCGATGCGTCGCCTAGAGTTCTACTACGGCGAAAGCATAGCCCAAGGTGATGCCCGTCTGTCGCTGCATTGCACTCCTCAGGGCATCTACCACAAGAATTTCGACCTCATTAGCAAGTCGTTCACCCATTTCCTGGAAAACGGCTACACATTGTATATTTTGAGTGACAGCGAGAAGCAGATTCAGCGTCTGCGCGTCATCTTCGACGACCGCCACGATGATATCGCCTTTACGCCAGTGACCAAAACCCTGCATGAGGGTTTTGTCGACGACGACCGCAAAATGTGTGTCTTCACCGATCATCAAATCTTTGACCGATTCCACAAGTATAACCTAAAGAGCGAGCGGGCACGTTCGGGCAAACTCGCATTGTCGCTCAAAGAGTTGAACCAGATTGAGACTGGCGATTACATAGTGCATGAAGACCACGGCATTGGAAGGTTTGAGGGTCTGCTACGCACCAACATCAATGGCACAATGCAGGAGATGATTAAACTCTCCTACTTGAACGGCGACGTGATATTTGTATCAATTCACGCACTGCATAAACTCTCGAAATATCGTGGCAAAGAAGGCGTTCCACCAAAGCTCAGCAAACTGGGCACCGGCAAGTGGGAGCGCATCAAGAGCCGCACCAAGGGGCGACTCAAAGACATTGCGCGCGACCTTATCAAGCTTTATGCCCAGCGCCGCGAGGAGAAAGGCTTCGCCTTTAGTCCCGATGGTTACCTGCAGCAAGAGCTAGAAGCTTCGTTCATCTATGAGGACACACCCGACCAACTGCTGGCTTCGCAAGCTGTGAAAGCCGACATGGAACGCGACAAGCCTATGGACCGACTGGTGTGCGGCGACGTGGGATTTGGTAAGACCGAGGTGGCGATTCGAGCCGCCTTCAAGGCCGCCATCGACGGCAAACAAACTGCCGTACTCGTTCCCACCACTGTGCTCGCCTTTCAACACTACAACACGTTCACCGAACGCCTCAAGGACTTTCCAGTGCGCATTGACTACCTGAGCCGCGCTCGTCGCCCCAAGGACGTGAAACAAATAATAGCCGACCTTGCCGAAGGAAAAATCGACATCATCATCGGCACCCACAAACTTATTGGTAAGACTGTTAAGTTCAAAGATTTGGGCCTGCTAGTGGTCGATGAGGAGCAAAAGTTTGGTGTTGCTGTAAAGGACAAACTCAAGCAACTCAAGGTCAATGTCGACACCTTAACGATGAGTGCCACACCAATACCTCGCACCCTGCAGTTCTCACTCATGGGAGCACGCGACTTGAGCACCATCAACACGCCACCCGCCAACCGCTACCCTATCCTCACCAGTATCAACGCACTTGAGGATGATGTGGTGAAGGAGGCGATAAATTTCGAACTATCGCGCAACGGGCAAGTGTTCTTCGTGAACAACCGCATCGAACCACTATTCAACCTCAAGGCGATGATTAACCGCCTCGTGCCCGACGCACGCGTGGTGATTGCCCACGGCCAAATGCCACCCGAGCAACTCGAGCAACGCATCATCGACTTCACCAATCACGACTACGACGTGTTGCTGGCGACGACCATCATCGAGAGCGGCATCGACATGCCCAACGTCAACACCATTATAATCAATAACGCGCAGAACTATGGTCTGAGCGACCTGCACCAGCTGCGTGGACGCGTGGGGCGCAGTAGCCGCAAAGCGTTCTGCTATCTGCTCGTTCCACCAGGTGTTCCACTCACCTCGGTTGCAAGACGTCGCCTCCAGGCTATCGAGAGCTTCAGCGACCTGGGAGCAGGCATCCACATCGCCATGCAGGACCTCGACATCCGTGGCGCCGGCAACCTCTTGGGGGCTGAACAGAGTGGCTTTATCGCCGACCTCGGCTTTGAGACCTACCAGAAGATTCTCAAGGAGGCCGTGCTCGAGCTGAAGACCGAGGAATTTGCCGACACCTACATGGAACAGATGGAGGAAGAAGCGGCTGTGGTAGGCGACACCGCGACTGAATTTGCCGCCGATTGCGTCATCGACACCGACCTCACTCTCATGTTCCCATCTGACTACGTACCGCAGGAGAATGAGCGCATCTCGCTTTACCGCGAACTCGACAACATGGAGAGCCAGCGCGACGTCGACGATTTCGAGGCACGTCTGCAAGACCGCTTCGGCACCATCCCCGACGTGGGAAAAGAATTGATACGCATCGTGCCGCTGCGACGCACAGCACGCCGCCTGGGAATAGAAAAGATTGCACTGATGAAGGGACAAATGTACGCCTACTTTGTGGGCGACGAAAACAAGGCCTACTACCAGTCGCCAGCCTTTGGACGCATGCTCAACTACCTGCAGCAAAACCCGCTGCGATGCAAGCTGCGTGAGAAGAACGGCAAGCGCTCAATGCTCATTGCCGATGTCACGACCGTAGTTCAGGCGCTCGACATCCTGCGCACTATCGCCGCACTCCCAGCCGTGTAAATAACTTTTTTGAAAGAAAAATGCCGAACATTCAAAAACAATGTTCGGCATCTATTTTATTGTTTTTTTAAAAAAGCGCTACTTGCTTGAGAGGGTGACGAGAGGGATGAGCATTTCCTCCATCGAGATTCCTCCGTGCTGGAAGGTGTCGCGGAAGTACTGCACATAGTAATTGTAGTTGTTGGGATAGGCAAAGAAGTCGCGGTTGTTGGCAAAGATATAGGTCGATGCCACATTGGGGCTTGGCAGTCCTACCTTGCGCGGATTCTTGATTTCATACACCTGTTTGGGGTTGTAGCTCAAATTCTTGCTAACCTTATAGCGAAGGTTAGTGTTAGTGTTGCGATCGCCTATCACCTTCACGGCATTGTCCACCTTGATGGTGCCGTGATCAGTTGTGATGACAACCTTAGCACCACGCTGCGATATCTGCTTGAAGATTTCAAAAGCATAAGAGTTTTTGAACCACGACACTGTGAGCGAGCGATAAGCCTCATCGGTGTTGGCGAGTTCGCGAATCATCTTCGACTCGGTGCGTGAATGTGACATCATGTCGACAAAGTTGAATACAATCACATTGAGGTCGTTCTTGGCAAGACTCGAGAAATTCTGCAACAAGCGTTCGCCTGCAGCCGAGTCGTTAAGCTTGTTGTAAGAGAACTTATAGGGCTTGCGATAACGCTCGAGGATGGTTCTCACCAGTGGCTCCTCGTTAACGTTCTTTCCTTCCTCTTCGTCCTCGTCGACCCACAAGTCGGGAAACATCTTCTCGATGTCGACAGGCAGTAGACCTGAGAAGATAGCGTTGCGGGCATACTGAGTTGCGGTAGGAAGAATCGATGTGTACAGACCGTCCTCGTCGATATTGAAATAGTCGCTAAGCAACGGACTGATGGTCCTCCACTGGTCGAGTCTAAAGTTGTCTATAACGATGAAGAACACCTTCTCGCCATTGTCGAGCAATGGGAACACGCGAGTCTTGAACACCTCGTTGCTGCGCAGTGGATGATTGTCGCTGGCAAACCAGTCCTCGTAGTTACGCTTCACAAACTTCGAAAACATGCCGTTGGCCTCGGTCTTCTGCATCTTGAGCATCTCAACCATGCTGTTGTCGGCCGTGGTGAGCGTCAGTTCCCAGCGCACAAGCGTAGAGTAGAGCGCATACCAATCGTCGATAGTACGAGCCTGCGATATCATCTGACTAATTTTCATGAACTCCTGCTGATAGTCGCTGGTAGCCTTCTGCGCCACAAGGGCATCGCTGTGAAGGTTTTTCTTGATTGACAACAATATCTGCATGGGGTTCACTGGCTTAATGAGGTAGTCGGCAATTTGACTACCAATGGCCTGATTCATAATGTTCTCCTCCTCGCTCTTGGTAATCATGATTACAGGAACGTTGGGCTGCGAGATTTTTATCTGCTGCAACGCTTCCAGACCACTGATACCCGGCATGTTCTCATCAAGGATGATGAGATTATAGTTCTGGGTCGCCAAAGCGTCGAGCGCATCGCGCCCATTGGTCACCGTGTCGACCTCATAGCCCTTATTCTTTAGAAAAAGGATGTGCGGCTTCAGGAGATCTATCTCATCGTCGGCCCATAAAATTAATTCTTTGCTCATAGTTTTTTGGTTTTATGTCACAAAGATACACAATTCTAATGAACTAAAAAAGAGAGAAAACGCGAACATCAGATTTTTTAAGTATATTTGCAACATAAAATACCCACAAACAATGAGAACAAAAATAAAGATTATTATGATTATAGCGATGACACTTGGATGCATAATGGGCACAAGTGCCAAGAGAGTGAAGAAAAGCGGTGTCAACAACGTGAACCTCAAGCGTCTGGAGGCTCGACTCGACTCGGTGATGCAGTCGCATTACGACCCACAGTCGCCGGGCGCTGCGTTGCTAATTGCCAAGAACGGCAAAGCGATATATGACAAAGGCATCGGCATCGCCGACATGGCAACTGGTGAGAAAATCGACGGCAACACTGCCTTCAACATCGCAAGTATCAGCAAGCAGTTCACTGCCATTGGAGCACTCAAAATGCAAGAAATGGGACTGATTAACCTCAACAATAGCGTGGCAAGCTACTTTCCCGAACTACAGCGCGACATATGGCACAAAATCAAACTCAAGCACCTGCTCAGCCACAGCTCGGGAGTGCCCGATGCCCGTCCACGCGGCGACCGCAACTTCATGCTTACCGCCACCGACGAGCAGAGCGTCGTGTACATGAAAGACCTCACTGAATTGCACTTCGAGCCAGGAAGCAACTACGAGTATATCAACCCCACTTTCGACTTGTTCTATTTCCTCGTGGAGATGAAGACAGGAATGAAGTTTGTAGATTTCCAAAAGAAGTATCTCTTTGACCGCGCAGGAATGGATAATGTGCAGTATTTCACTCCTGAAGCCAAGATAGCGCACATGGCCCATGGCTATATTGTTAATGAGGATGCCGAGGTGAGCGGCAGCGACAGCGACTACGCCAAAAAGCGCGAAAAAGTTGAAAATGACTACGTTGATGGCAAGGGTGTGCACTGGGCCGAGTGCGACTACGGTGAGGAGACATTCTTTGCCACCAAGGCCGACGGCGGCATCTACACCACCACCCACGACTTCCTGAAATGGGAGAACGCACTAAGCCGCAACATCCTTGTGAAAAAATCATCGAAGCGCCAAGCCTACACATCACACACCCTAGTCACTGGCAGCAAGTGGAGCGGATATCAGAACCGCGAAAACACGTGGTATGGCTACGGCTGGTTCATCGACAAGGCTCCCGGCCGAGAAGTTAAAATCTACCACACTGGCGACAACGGCGGTTTCCAAGCCTATGCCGCAAAATATGAGCGCAGCCGCGTGAACGTAATCATGCTCGAGAACCAAAGCACCGTCGACCGCTGGACCCTACAGCTTGAGATAGAGAGAATCTTGATAGAGGAGGGAGTTATCTCCAACAAATACCAACAGCGTGAGATTGAGAGAATCCTGCGGTAAGAGGGTGTTCTTTCAGACAAGTAAGGACAAGTATTCTTTTTATGTACTCAGACTCAATAGATTGAGCAGCATTTCTACTCGCATGACGTGCGCATGGGGAAGAGAGGTCAGAGTGGAGAGATGGCAGCTTCAACATACAATAAGCGCCCGAGCTTGTGCCCGAGCGCAATGTTCTTTAACTTGATGCCTGATTAGAAGCGGTAGCCGATAGCAATTTGAGCGTTGCCGTTCTTTGAATTAATAGGATAGGTAGCTCCTAAAAACTTTTTATAGGCATCTGTCAACCCCATTGTGTAACGACCTTGCACGAACACATCTTTTGTTATATTATAAGTCAAACCAAGGCCAATACCGAAATCAACACTTTGCGCATCGGTGTCATAGGTCTTCTTATAATCTTTGTGACCATCTTTACCCTTGACTGTGCATTTGTGATAAACGTTTATGCCCAATTGTGGACCAAAATCAATGCTTAATGATGGACATACATAGAACTTCAACATAACAGGAACATTGATGTAGTTCAAGTTGTCGGCGTAAACTACATCAAAATATTCTGTGGGCGAAATAAGCTCTACTCCATCTCTCTTTGCGCCCTGAGCAGCAAAAACAACCTCGGGAGCGATTGAGAACTTGTTGTTAAAGCGATACTCCATGAACAAACCAGCTTGATAGTTCAATTGACCACCGTGCATATGGTACTTTCCCCAATAATGGGTGTAGTCAACACCAATCTTGGGACCAAAAGTGAAAGTTTTTTGCGCTATAGCTGCGCCAGTGGCGAGAATCATACATAGAAATGCTATTGTTAATTTCTTCATGATTAAAATGGTTTTAGTTCTATATTAGTAATTTGTGCGCAAATATATAAATAAAAATCAATCACAAGAAAAAATGATTTACAAGTTTTAACCTAAACTGATAGGTATAATATGTGGAAACAACAAGACATCACATACGCTATTCATTTTGAACGTCAATATTTTACCCAACTCATTAAATATTACTAAATGTGATATTATTATACATAATTAGAAATTATTACCTATTTCTAACGTCATTTTTTGTTTTTTACAGAGTAAAGTATTGTCGTTTACTTTGCGAAATTAATTTCGATTCAGGCTGGCGCCCCCGTGAGGACATCCTTCTAATTTTAATCGTTTTTGCTAAAAATCGAACAAAAAGAACCGATCACTTTGTTCGAAATTCGATTTTCTGTTATTTTTTTTCGTTTTTTGTGCAACATTTTTTCTGCTTGTTGCGTCTAACGACAAAACGAACAAAAACAACAACAGCTATGAAAAATTTCAAGACTATTGCAATCGCTTTATTCGCGTCAATTCTATTAAGTTCATGCGTGGTAATTCCAGGCAAAATTTCACAACACAAAACCGAAGTGAGCGAGTTGAACACCGAGGCATCGGTGAAAGACTTTAGCGGCATCTGTGTGGCAGGAGCAATGAATGTTGTTCTGAAACAAGGCGACAAACCAAGTGTTCTCATTAAAAGCAATAACAAGGATATACTCGACAAAATTGTAATCTATGTCAAAAACAACACTTTGAACATTGAAAGCAAGAAGAAGTTTTTGGGCTTTTACGATTCCATTAATTGGGAAGATATCACGATTTATGTAACAACGCCCAATATCGAATCAATCGAGCTGGCCGGCTCAGGAAATATTACTGCAGAAAAATCCATTACTGCCGACAATGTCAATGTTGAAATAGCTGGTTCGGGTGACATCAATATCTCAAATGACTTCACTTGCAACTCGCTCGTCGTTGAAGTGGCAGGGTCGGGAAACGTAAGTTTTGACCAGCTCAAAGCCAATCGCCTGAGAACGTCGATTGCCGGTTCGGGCGATGTATCCTATAATAATATGGAGGTCACAAACGTATCTAGCGAGATTGCCGGTTCGGGCAACATAATCATGAAAGGCAAAGCTTCACACCACTCCGAGAACGTTCTCGGCACTGGAAACGTCGACACCTCAGGACTAACTTCGATGGTTCTTTAAGCGGGATAAAATGAAATTCATTACTCTCTTGAAAGCAGAAAACATCCTCAATAAAGCTCTAAAAACCACGGCTAGCCGTGGTTTTTTATGTGCCAAAACCTTGACCTAAATCAGAATCTTTGAAAAAAAGTGTACTTTTGTGGTTTAGTAAATCGGTTCCTATGTGTATATATAGTGTATGACACAACGAGAACGACAAGTTGAGCAGCTCTTTAAGCTGCATTATCGTGCGATGTATAGGCTGGCCAGCATACTGCTGCACGATGATGACGAGAGCAAAGACATTGTGCACGATGTCTTTGCCAGGCTACTTGCACAGCAAGTGGAGCTAAATGAAGACACTGCGCAATCCTATCTTTTATTAAGCGTGCGCAATAGGTGCCTGAATGTGATTCGCAATCGAAAAATTCATGAGCAAGTACACCAATATTTGCTACCTGTCGATGAGGTGGAACAGGCTTCACCCGAAGAACTTGAGCGCAAAATTGACATGCTCAAAGCGGGCATAAAAGAGCTATTTCCTCCTATCTGTCATGAGGTAATACGCCTGCATTTCACCGATGGTTTGTCTTTCCGTGAAATAGCTAAGCGAATGGGCGTGAGCGAAACCACCATCTACAAGCACTTGCGCAACGCACTTGACCAATTACGTCAAACACTTAAAAAAGCAGAGCAATGAACAAGACCGATTTACTGT
>CADAAI010000035.1 GCA_902785925.1 uncultured Bacteroidales bacterium | reverse complement strand
ATAGTGGCATTTAGGCACTGAGCGATTACCTTGCAATTCTCGTTTAATTGCCTCTGAATATATAAACTGCGCCAATTTCTTGCTTGCATCACTTGCGTTCTTTGCAACATGAACAGAGAGGCCTCTTGCATCGCTCCAAATAGAATCCTTGTTTATGCGTGCTGCGTTGGCGTGAATGGAGATAAAAATGACGTTCTTTGTGCCAAGTTTCTTACACCATGTATTAACACGGTTGCAACGCTCGGTGAGTGTCACATCATTGTAATCTTCTGTCACAATACGCTCGGCATTATATCCCAACTCTTTAAGCCTTGCCACAAGTGGAATGGCAATTTCACGGTTGAATCTCCACTCATAGAAACTCCTGTCAGGGCTGCGCTTGCCTGCCGTTGTCTTGGCGTGGCCGTTGTCAATTAATATTTTCATTTGATGTGCAGTATTTGGCGGCGGTTCTTTGGGCCGTAGCTCACATGAACCCAGTTATATCCATATTCGTCTATCAGCTGGTCAAATGGCAGCTTCAATTCTCGTATCTTGTCAAACAGTAGCTTGTTGGCAAAGGGGCTGTCCGACACCGTCCTGATGTCGGCTGCCTGGCCTAGCATATGCTGGCTACCTGACGCTCCTCCCACGGCACGGTTCAGCTTGCCGCACCTATAACCTGATGTCACAATAATCGGAGCACCCCAAGCTTCTCGCAAAGGATCTAAAATTTTCTCAACAAGCAGGGTAAGGTTCTTTTTAACCTTTTCGTTAGGGCGGTTGTCTATGCCTTTGCGTTTTGCGGTAGGCGACTTAACAAGTTCTTCAATTGTAAAATATTTCATTTTCAGTCTTCTTTTTTGTCGGTGATATCCTGTAGCGCCTTTAGAAGTTCGGTGGCCTCGCTCTGGCGCAACCCTTGAATCAATGTGTAGATGCTCTTCAGCGCCTTCTTGTCGGCTTTGCTGTTGGCCTTCTCACGCACGCTGAACAGTTCAACGACGCAATTGAAAACGCCTATGATGATTGCAAAGGCAGGTATGCCCACCATCCATTGCCAACCGATTGCTTCCCACAGCTTACCCATGTGAAGCAGAACGTCGATTCCGTAGCAGATCAGGATGCTGCCTAAGTAAGTTATACATTTCAATGTTGTGCGCTGCAAGCCGAAGCTCGTCTTTGCTTCGCCTCTGATGCTTGCCTTATAAAGTCCACTGGCGAGATCGATGGCCATGGCAAGCAGCACAACGATGCTCACCACAGCGGTAATAAGCGACAACCCCGCAAGCCATGTCATGTCCATTTCCATCTTCGTTTGTCATTTTATCTAACAAAGTTAATCCCCACTTTCCCCATCATCCTTTTATTTCTTAACACATAAAAAAGGGAGCCCTAAAGCTCCCTCATCACACTTGCAATAGATATATGGTCAACCGTTCAGGTAGCACCATATCTTTTCAGTCCCATAAGGGTTGTCGGTGTCGTTGAGATAGTTTACAGCAGCTTCGATGATGCGCTTCTCAACTTCCTCGTCGCTGGCTCCCTGCCACCACTTTCTGAACAGCACGCAGTTGTCAGCCTTTGTCATGTTCAGGGCAACATACCAGTCCCACATGTTGTAGGCACTCGGTATCTCTCCCTTCACTTTGTTATAGACTTCGGCAACTTGCTCGTCACTCCAGTATGGGGCACTCATCTTCATGCCGTTGCGGTTGTAGTACATCTTCTTCACGTCTTGCTTGGCAAATTCCTCATTGTAATGAGAACCAGCAATAGAAGCATAAACCACTCGCTCCATGTGGCAGTAATCCTCTGGCGTGAGCATGTCTTTCAATTCATCGTCAATGGCACGCACGCTGCGCCACATTGTGCTCTCACCTTTGCCCTCACCATATTGCTTAATAATGTCGTAAATCATTTCTCTAATTTTTTAAATGTGTTATTCGTGTTGTCCTGTATTGCGCCGCAAGAGCGGCGTTCAAGAAACATTCATCTCCCACATCGTGGGCACTTAACTTTCGGCACAGGTCTCGTCTTCACTGTACGAGGCGGCCTGTATTTTATCGTAACAGGTTTCATACCACTTCGCCATTATCGCTAAAAACAATTCTAACCATAATGCAACATAAGCAGCCACTATCGACATCGTTACGCCCTCGATGATGGGCATGCCCTCAACCAACAGGACGATCAACGCCAGCCAAAAGGTCCCACATTTACTACAGCCCAATATCTTAAACTTGTAATGTATCACCTTCTCTACGGCCTCAATCAATCCCAAGTGGTTGATGAGCACCACTACCACCATGAGCATTAACGCTGTCGTCATGCGCCTTGACTTACATTGAAGCTGGTTCTTATACTTACAGCGTTGCTTACATTACAACAGTCACGCACGTTGGCAGGGCTGCACGAACAGGTGCCTGCGGTGATGGTGGGCTCGGTTGATGCAGTTACTGGCACCGAAAGAACAACCCAAATGTTGTCAGTCTGTGGGCAAGGTGTGCAGCATGAATTGCAGCCAGCCTTGTAAGGCATGTAGGTGCAAGTGCCGTAAACCAAAATCTCACAATTATAAATGTCGTTGCCCTCACTCTCCACGTCACGAACCTGATAGTTTAAATTGGCGGTGATAGGAAAGGCCGCATTGGTGCACACCTTACGGTTGCCGCAAAGGTAGTGCGTCAGGTCAAGTACATAGGTTGCGTCGGTGGCTGTCGCTCCAGGCGCAGGGATGCATGTGTTTACATACGTCAATCCGTTGTTGTTATTACAGCTCATTTTCTTTTACTTTTTTAGATGTTCGACTTTTTTTCGATGCCCTATTGTCTGCACCGGCATCGTCCTCTGTGCCTGTCTCATCTATCGGTGCGACAGCTCTCGCCTGGCTGATAGCCTCACGTAGATCTGCAAGCTGGTCGAGGATCGCCTGTTGGTTCTGCAATATCGCCACTGTGCGTTGAGCGGCGCAGTATATTCGCTGGGCCGCACTACACGTTATGCAGTCGCCTTTACAAGTTATCTGTTCAGCCATTGAAGTAGTTTATTATGCGGTTTCTCACAAGCACATTGTTTTTCCAGTTGCCGATAGCCTGGGCAACTTTTGTCGCTGTCACAGCACGGCCTTGCTTGGCATGCTCGCTGATAAATGCCTTTATTGCCTGGGTCGCCATGTCGGCTTCCTCTTGGCTGTTGGCATAGATATTGAACTTAACCTCGTAGCCTTTCATCACTCATTGATTTCTTCAAGCGACTGCGCTGCTTCTGCTATGGCAGGGCCACGTCGCCCAATAAGGTTACTAATCAAATCCACACCCTGACTAAGCACGTCTTTGTGCTCCTGTGCCCAGTCAAGCACGCTGTTCACTCTTGTGCCAAAGCTGTCAACCCAGCTCGGCTGCTTCGGGTCAAACGTCGGCAGGTCTTCACCCATGCCGTCAACCCAAAAGTCATAATACTCTTTGGCTTTCTTCAAGTCGCCCTCAGCAATCAACAGGCACTGCCGTTTAAGGCTCGCCTTACTTATCGGTGATATTCTTTGTAGCATCGCAATTTGTTGCTCTCTCTTTCGGTTATGGAAAAACATGTGCAAGTGTAATTTATTTGTTTAAGGGTGGGAGAGGGCAGGGCAAAACTCTCCCCTCTCACCTCTTCCCTCTATACTGAATTAAGAACCGCATGGGCAGCCGCAAGGTTGTGGAGCAGAGTAAATCTGCACTTTCTGTGCATTCTCACTGAGGTTGCCGAGCAGCGATTGGGTGAGCAGCTGGGTAGTTGCCTGTGCCATTGCGCTGTTCTCAATCTGGTTGGCGATGGTACCTTGCTGTGAACCGCTCACGCTGTCGTTGATGGTGGTAGTGATGTTCAGATCACCTGCAACACGCTCCTGACGCTCGGCGGCGAGAAGGCCTGCCACGTTGTTGAGCAAAGCAGCAGTACCAGCGTTCTTTGCGTCAGCGACATCTTGTGCAGCCTTAGCACGGCTGTTGGCATAAATGCTTGGAAAAATCCAACCACCAATAGCAAGTGCGGTAGCAACGCCACCAAGCACAAGGCCAGTAATACCAACACCATTGGTGCGGCGGCCCTGCTTCTCGCTAATCATGAAAGTCTCGTAGGGAGAAAGTCCCCTCATCATCATGTCATTGTCCATTGTGATAGTAGATTTAAGAGTTAATAAAAGATTGAATTATACCTTTTAGTTGCGCAATTTAAGGTGTTACAAAGTTAGGCACATAAAAATGGCTTTGCAACTTTTCCTGGCTTATTAATCTTTCACGTCGTGACAGGTCGGCACAGCCGCTTCAACGCACGCCTCAAAGTGCTTTCACTAACCTTGTACTTCTCCGTGACTATTGCAATGGCATATTCCTTTTTATGTCCTTCGTCAATCAGTTTGCAGTACTCATCACACATTCCCACTCGTTTATAGTCGTCGAGCAATATGTCACAATCTGAAAGACGTTTTAGCATCTCACCACAAAATCTCACTAAATCTATTGCAAGCATAATATTTTTTTATTACCTTTGCATACCACAACAGATATGCCATTATTATACAATGAACCCAGTTCGCAGAGCGAAGGGCTTACGTCCCCTGCACTCCTGCGAGCTGGGATTTCATGTCTGTTGTGGTAGATAGATTTGAATGTGCAGGGGACTTTTTATTCCCCCTTGTGGGAGAGGCGACCATCAGGCCGCCTCTGTTTGTTCAAAACCTATATGTGAAGCACTTTCGTTCTCCACCTGCTTTAGTAATATGGCTGCCTACACGATATACGCAGACCCTACTTGTACCAGCGCCATGCGCTATTGTTACATAATTCGCCATATCCAAAGTCGGAGTCTTGATTATTGATTCCCTGGTATTGGCGTTGTTTGGCCTCGTCATTATGACAAAGTGTTGCTTTGGATGGTCTTTTACTCTTCCCACACAATCAGCATGCGTGTGACCTGCGAACCAACCAGCAAACATCCCTCTCGTTGTGCCCTCATCAAAAGAGCCGCTGTATGTGTCGTCATTGTGTGTAACGCTAAAAGTTGTGCCGTTTATGAAAGCATCAACAATATCAGCAAGAAAATGCACACCTTCTGACTCTTGCCCATTAGCGTTGCCCTCAAGCACATCATATACCTCGTCGCTCCAATCCTCTCGCAAGTGGTCATAATAACCTGGAACAACGTGAATAAAGCAAACTACAGTCTGCGGCGTGGTCTTTGCCGTGTGCAACTCGTTGATAAACCAATTTATTTGGTCTGATGTCATTTTAGCGTAACGCAGATAATAAGGCATGGTAAGAGTGCTGCCCTCTACTGCGTCGCACATATCCAAAAATATGCACCGCACATTGTTATATACTGCGCTGTAGTATGTTTTCGTGTTGCTTGTCAGCCCATTGTGAGTGTTGAGCGGCTCAATATATTTCTCATATCTTGCCTGCAATGAAGCCGAACCGACGCAGTCGTGATTTCCAAGAGTGAGATATGCTGGCTTTGTCATCGCAAGCATCTTTGTGAGACTTGATGAATAACTGTCGCTGAATTTGTCAGTAACAACATCACCAGTGTTAATGTAGAAATTTGCGGATGATGCATCTGCAAGAGTCATTGCGAATTGGCAGGCTCCGTCTTGGTGGTTGTCGCTGACATGGACAAACCTACAGTGTGCGCCGTTCTTGTCAAGAACATTCACTATGTCTTCAACTGACTCAGGGTAAAATCGTCCTATATCGCCAAAATTCCCATAGTTGATGCCCGTGTTTTTCTCCACATATCCACCAATAGGACTATAATCAACGTAATTGGTACTTGCACTGCCTATTTCTACTTGCACACCATCTGTTACATTTGGTGGATAGAAGCAGAATACTGCAAATGCGTCGTAACCTAAATTGTTTGTTATGACAGTGCCGCCGCTGGCGGTGGAATATGTGTCCGCTATCGGCGTTATGTCTCCAATGTTTGCAAACAAGGCGCAACCTTTTCTTGCAGCTCCCACTGCGCTAACATTGCACTTTAAGGTCTGACCATTCTTGATAGGTATGTAACCAGTTAGTTTATGTGCTACGCCACCGTACGTTGCACCTGATGAAGTGATACTGTGGGGGGAAACATCGCTTATAGTTCGACCGTTAATGAATTTAGAAGGGTCAGCAAGGTTCTTCCCCAACTTTGTGGGAACAGCGGTCTCCGCTAATGCGGATATAGTTGGCAGTTCTCCTTCAATAATGTCAAGTCGCTCAATTACACCAGGGTTCTCAACAATGCCGCCGACAGACCACAAGGTGACATTGTTCTGCTTTACGCCACATGTTGCGTCGCTTTTTAAGAAAGTGCCTTTTACATAAGCGGTGTTGGCACCCATAGTAATCGTCCTCTCGGATGCGTTCATTGACCAGTAGTTGACTACCACATCGCTGCTGTTGTACTCTACAAGACATCCCCTGTTGCCTGGGGAAGAAGAACCTCCTTTCCATACGACACTAACACCAGCAGCAACAGGTATTTTGCCGCTTGCCACATATCCTGACAAAGCCGCCATTGCTCCTGTGCTTTTATAGCCCATGTTATCATAGACCTCTGTAACTTCATCATATAATGCTTTGCCGAGCACCTTGCCCTGCTCTGCGCTGAGGGCCTTGTTTGAACCACCTGTTTTAAGGTCGTTAACTATACCAATACCACTTGGCATCTGACCTTCACCGAAAGGTAATATTGTTGTATTTGCCATAATCTACATTTTATGTCGTTGTTAAAGCTGTCCACAAATTCTCTGTCGCTCCTGAAATTTTCGCATAAGCACCGCTATACTCTGATGTTCTGAACACGACTCGCCCTGACTTGGTATTTGCCTTTGATACTGTCCTCGGGTCTGTGCTGGCGCCAAAATAATCTCCGTATGAAGCAGTTCCGCTACTGTGGGGCGCATTTTCATCACTGCTCAAATTAATGTATGGCCCCTGTGCGGATGCGCTTGGTGAGCCTGTCCCACCTGCCGAGAACTCTATGCTTGAGCCAGCGGGAAATGTAAACAACCTACTTACGCCAAAGCCAATAGGCGTAGCACTTGGCCCTATTGCTTGGCAAAGAGCGTAGTTCTTTGGTGTATTGAACCCATAGTAGAACGTGTATGCGAATGTGTAGGTATAGTCGTAATCAGATTTGACAAGCATAGCGTCTAAATAATCCCCATTGCTGTTTGGCTGTGGCCACCATTGCGTCTGCATAAATTCGGTGTGTGGATGCAAATCGTTGGTGTCAAATGTCGCACCATTGAAGATATATTCTCCGCTTGCCGTGTACTTGATGTAGCAACTTGCAATGTCATTTAATGGCATACTTAAAGCAATATAACGTCTGTTGGTTGCTACATTAATATCTTTTGAATCTGCATTTATCGAGTAGTAGCTCACCCAATTTTTGTCGTCATCGAAGAGGTGGAGTTGATATGCCTTCTTCGCTGCGGTGTAAGTGCCAACCGAGAAGGTTAAATCAGCGGTACTTGTCCTGCCTTCGCCCAAATCATATAACTTCGTGATTGCGTAAGGCACATTGCCACCAACAGACAAATAGGCAACGCCTGCCGATTCCCCATCATAGCGCACATTTTTGTAGGCATAATTCGTCTCGACAGGGGTGTTACCACCATGCGCCATTGCCGACATCCTCCTTTTCATCAATAATGTTGTCATAGTCACATATTATTTTATAACATTTATTCTTGCGTTTCTTCTGAGCTTGTATCGTTTGAGTTGTCGTACACAAGTTCCTCGCCAAGATACGCTTTAGCAATCTCTGTCTCACCCAAGTAAACTTTCACTATGCTTGTTTCTCCTAACTTTATCATGACGAACTTTCAGGAATTAAATACAAAGTTGCACTGTCCTTATCTTCGAGTTCTTCATACTCCGTTTCGTCCTCACACAAGTAGAAATGAGTATGATTAAAATTCAGCGTGATAGTGTCGTTATTCGTAAGCGTTATCAACACAGTGCCATCAGGTGTTGATGGAGTAGTTATGGAAGAATATCCTAAACCTGTGTCTCCTTTTGCGCCTTTCAAATCCGCACCCACAAACTCCCCAAGTGTTGGGCTGTAAACATACAGCGTACTTCCCAATAAATATCCAGTTGCTTTTTCCGCTTCAGTAGGGTTTTCAGGCAGTTCGTCTGTGCTGCTTATGGCGACATAGTTTTTAATTCCGTATGTGGTAAGGCTCGATAGATCCACATCATCAATAGTCACAGTCGCTTCGGTTGGGCTCCATGTGCCTGCGGTTGAGCACACCCACACCGTAGCAGGAAAACTCGTCCCCACAAGTGCCCACATGCCAACCTCAGGCTTAGGCCATGCGGCATTCAGCGCATCGCTGCTAAGGAACAATCCCATGCACGGCTGCTTGATGCGCTTCGCACGCAGCGTCCCAGCCACAGTGAGATTGTTCTGAATAAAAACATCGCCGTCGGCTTCCAACATTTCCCTGGCCGAAGTCTCAGGAATACCAGCAGCATTCAGCCACTGGCGTTTATACTTGTTCCAGTTGTAGCGCACGCCTTCCTCGTCGGCAGCACCGATAAGCACATAATTGCCCTCAATGCCGCCGCTGGGATAGGCCTCCCATACTTTTGCCACACTGGTATATTTACCTAAATAATTTCTATCTGTTGACATATATCTGTTCAGTATGTTGCGATGTTACCGCAACTGGTTAAGTATTATCAGTAATCTCGGCAAGCTCTTTCGCTGTCGCAAGCATGGCACTGGCAACATCGCCCTCGCCCATACTCAACGCTGTAAGGTAAGCGGTGTAATACACTATCGCTGGCTTTAGCTTTTCGCACAGGTCAATCTTGTTGTTCCTGATGCGTGGCACAGGAATATAACGAGCAAATTTGATATAGGCTTCATCGCCTGTGTAGCAAGAGTAGAACTCCAGCACAAGACCTATCGGCTGTTGCACAATGGCGACTACTGGCTTCTGTGGTGTGCCACGAACACCAGCAAAGCGGCTCCGCTGCTGTTGATATGCTGGGTCTGTTTCTGTAATGGCGACTGGTACAGGGTAATCCCAATCGCTCATCTGAAACGTTACCAGTCGCAGGAAATCATCAGGCAAGTGAATGTGCCCTGAGCCGTAACCAGGCTGGCTGTCCCAGCCGATAACCTCGCCAAAGGCACGCCCACTGTCAAGCAGGAACAATGGAGCATTCTGCTCTATCACCATGGCGGCATCCACCACCTTGCTCTCGATAATCTCGTTGAGCTTCAGCGTGTCAACATCCCCAAGCCCACTAAGGGCACTGCTGTCCACATTCTCGTCAAGAGCAACCTTAGCCTCCTGTACTATATCACTTACGTTATATTCCATTTTATCCTATTTATTATCCATCAACCACAGGCTCACCTGGGGCGTCAGGAGATTCAACTTCAGGAGCTGGCCACACCTTATATGTGGCATGACCGTCTTGGATGCTCACTTCACAGAATTGTCCTTCTTCTATTTCCAGTTCTCTATCAAGAGTCACACCAGTTGGAATTGCTGTGGTCGCATCAAAATTCTCACCTGCTGTAAATGAATATGCGTAGATATTTACAATTCCATACACAGGCTGTTGCTGAGTAAGCGTCAGCGATGTAACAGTGCCAAACTTATAAAAAGTATTAGGCGCAAGTTGCTGCGTAGGCGTGGTTCCTGCAACGGCAACTACTGGGACATCAGTAGTGATGGATATATTGCCTGTGCCCTTTAACGACTCGTTATTGATCGTCTTAAGCTGAATATCATCGCCATCTGGCGAGTCATAAGCCTTAACATAGTGAAACTTATTGTTGTTGTCTTTATAGCGAAGCCAGCTTGTGCCGTCTTTGATAAACTCAACAATGTTGTGTCTCACTTTGTAGTATACTGTTTTTATCATGTTCGTGATTATCTAGAATAATTACTCAAAAACAAACTCCACACCATTAGCGGCACCTGCTTCCTCAATCTGTTTTCGACTGCGGAGCTTGGTGCGGCTTATACCAAAGTTCTCTACAAGATAAGCCTTGGCATCTTCTAGGCTAGGGACCTCAATCTTTTGGACAGTTGCACTCTCTGGCGACACGGTCGAGACTTCTTCGTTGACATCCCTCTCGTCAGTCTGTTCACTTGTCGGCTTGTTTCCCTGTTGGTCCATAGAAAGCTTCTTAGGCTTGGGCACGGCCATGCGTGGGTGCTCGCCTGGAGCTTCTTGCTGCATTACCAAGATAATGAAACCTTGCTTGAACTCTTTTGAGTTTTCTATAACAAACTGAGTGATGGGGTCTTTTGTCATGAAGTAGGCTGGCTGTGCACCACTGGGCGACGCTGTGCCACCAGTGAACGAGACGTTTATCGCTATGCTTCCTGCTTTAACTTTCCCATGCCATTCCGATAGGCCAGGGATTCCGTATGTTTTTACTTTCATAGTTTGTATTTTTTTAAAATGAAACAAGGACGGACGGCATTATGTTGCGTCCGTCCTTGCGGTTTTGATGATTCAATGAGATTACTCAGCCGAAATTGGTCCGTAGAACTTGCTCCAGCCGCCAGCGTTGCTGTTGGCACTTGCCGAGTACTTGTAAGCCTCGCCAGCCTCAACGGTAACGGTCTGGTCTGTGACGGTGCTGCCACCTGAAGTGTGAGTGACTGTCAATGTCAATGCATTGGCGAAGACATAAATCACGCCGTCCTCAAGATCGTCGCTTGTTGGTGGGGTAACGCTGCTCCACAGACGGAATACGTCTGCGCCTGGTGCGGTGTCATCATCATCATCGTCACCGTCAACCCAAATGTGGCAGTTGCCCTTCAAGCCCAGGGCATCGCTCACGAGAACGCCGTTACGAGTAGCTTCCTCGCCCTCTACGTCCTCAGTATAGCTCGACTCGCCACGACGCACATAGTGCACGAGACGATCCTCGCCAATGATGATACCACTGTTGTGGTAGCCGCAGTCGTTCAGAGTCTCCTCAAGCTTGATCTGCAACTCGCCGAAGATACTAGTCAGTCGGGTAACCTTCCAACCAAGAGTCTCGTTGGTGTAAGGCTCCATCTTAACCTCAGGATGTTCGCTCCAATCAATAAGCTGGAGTGACAATGCAAGGTTGTCGCCTACCAACCAAATGCCGCTCTTGGGCTTGTCGGCTCCGTTGTAGTAGGTCTTGATAAGGGCAATTACGTCCTCATAAGTCCATGCGCCAGTGTGCTTGACCTCACGCTTAACCTGCCAACGAACGCCATTGGTGGTATAGCACCACTGGTCGTCGCCCATGCTGGAGCGTACCATCATCTTGTTCTGCTGAGAAATAAGCAGAGTGCGGTTGCCTGCTGCCTTGAACTCACGCAGCTGTGCCTCGGCCTTTACTGCCTCGTCGTAAGGAATCTCCATTGCCTGGTCGGCAAGGTACTTCGATACGATGCTGGTCATGCCACGCTTCTGTAAGTACAGCTCGTCGGGTACTGGAATGATGGTGTTGGGGTCAACCCATTTCTGGGTTTCATAAAGAGCATTAGCCATGCGAACTAGCTTGGTGCCTGCAACAATCACGTTAGTGTTGGAGCTAACAGGACTGGTGCTTGTTGGAATGTTGCCATACTGGTCGGTGGCAGCTTGCTTCACGCCGTTGAGAGCAACACAAGTGATAGTGTCGTCGCTGTTCACGCTCTTGACAAAGAGCTGAAGGGGACGGCGGCTAAGCACGTTGCCAGTGCCTGTGACATAGTTGTAGCCTTTCACGCCCTTAACCATAAGGGTGTCGTAGGCTCTAACCTTGCCCTTGTCGGCATTGACGAGGGTGATAACGTTGCCGCTAATCGATGCGACAGTTACAATGGGTGTGCCCTGGTCGATGGCATAATGTTTTACCTCCATCGACTTAACGTTTACTCGCTTGGCCATCAGCATTAACTGCATCAATGCGTTCTGGTCACGCTCAAACATGAAAATTCGTTTGTCAACTTCGGGCAATACTAATTCGCCCATGCCGCCACTGGCATTCTGAACGCCTGAAACGGTGGTTGGTGCACCGCCTACATGGGTCTCAAGACCAGCGGTTCCTGTGCCCATAGTGGGCTTTACGTCCACAGGTTCCAAGCTGCTGGTGCCCTGTGATTGGGTTGGTGTTACTTGTTCAGCCATTTTTTCTTCTTTAAAAGTTATTATTTATTTTCTATTTTCTAGTTTAACCTATGTGTTTCTTGACGAGGCCTGCGTTGCCTGTGGCCTTGCCCGCCTCCTTGAGAATGCTGACCGTTGTGCAGCTCCCGCCTAAACGAGTCTTCAACCCTGCCGTGCCTTTCGATGGCTCAACTGTTTTGGGAGTCGAAAACTCTACGCTTATGCCTTTACTTCGCTGCATCCGCATAATCGAAAATGTTCATCGGACGTTTCCGCTGCTGGCCTGCTGGCATGTTCTTGCCGTTCAGTGCGCTCACGCCGTCACCTTTCTGGCGGCTGCGAAGCTTCTCGTTTATCTTGGCGTTGCGGCCTGCAACCTCGCCCTCAGCAAGTGCATCTTCTACGTCCGTGTCATGGTTAATGGCATTCAACGCCATTTCCATGCTCGCACGGTCGTACTTGCCTACAACAGCGTCGGTGTACACTTTGTTGAGGAAGTCTATAACCTCGTCGAGCTGCGTGTCGTCAAGGCCGTTGTCTTGCTGGAACTGTGCCATAACTTTCTTGGTCTCGGCTATGTTCTGCTCGTACATCTCTTCAAGCTCTTTTTCTTTGGCGACTCGTTTCACGAAGTCGGCATTAGCTGCTGCAAGCTGCTCCTGCCACTCTGGATCATCGAGACGGTCTTTGATGTCGCTTCCAAATCGGCGCACAAACTCTACCACTGGGTCGCCACCGTCACGCCAGGTGGTTACAAAGTGGGCAGAACGTGGGTCGCTTGTAAACATGTCGGCAATCTTCTGCTCACGCTCCTGATAGCCGTTAATTTGGCTATCGTAATCGTCGTAATCATCGGAGATTTGGCCGAATAACGCCTCGTCGTCGGCAAACTCACGGTCGGGATATTTCGATTTAAGACGCTCCGAGAAGCTGTCACGCCTACTCTTAACTGCTTGATTATCTTCTTTTGCCATATTTGTCTTGCTTGATTAAAATTTCTTATTGGCAAAAATACCCAACCCAAACTCCACTGCATCTTTATCTTTTAACAAGCATTCATTAATTTTGTAAAGACTGAAAACTGATTACTGAGAACTGACAACTCTTATGAAACCTCACGGCAGCCACTATGAATATGAAGATCAACGAAACGATAATCTCATGGCAGTGTATCACAAGATTATCGTCGAGGCCAACTATGTGCGCATGCCTGATATTTATGAGAAGGTGGCAAACTCTCCATCACGACGCTTCTGGGTATCCGAAGAAAGGGCAGCAATAGTGGTGTCCTCTATGATGAGAGGCGACAAGCTGAAAAACATGAGACCACTAAAACGTGAGATGTATAATGAGATATACACCCGTGCAATGAAGCTGCGAGATAAGCACCCAGCAATGCCTATCTCGCAGCTTGTGACTCAAGTAATCGAGCAGCCAGCACCCAAGTTCTACCTCACGCCTGGCTCGGCTAAAGTGATAATATGTAAAATTCGCAAGCAGTGGTATTTCAAGCGCACTAAGCGTCGACTGCGGCACATGTTCTAATATTATGACCACCGCCGTTTTGTCAATATTAAAAGAAAACGAGTCACGCATCGCTCGCATCAACGCTAAG
Source organism: uncultured Bacteroidales bacterium (assembly GCA_902785925.1). GTDB lineage: Bacteria > Bacteroidota > Bacteroidia > Bacteroidales > Muribaculaceae > Sodaliphilus. The sequence goes on along the minus strand of CADAAI010000035.1, from coordinate 930 downwards.
TTTAATCCAATCACTGGAGAGAACTCGGTGGGCGAAAGATTTGCCTTTGAACTGAAAGATTTTCCTATCAAGACTCAATACCTGCCTGTATCAATGCGCAAGGTGCCACTCATCAAGCAACTGAAAAAAGCTGGCTCCATTGAGAAATTCCTTTACGACATCGCTGGTGACTACGACGAAGAAGACCGTCTTAAAGTGATCGAGCAGTTTGTGCGCCTGCGCAACGAGCACGACTTCCCATTCTGGGCAGCCTCCTATGTCTATATAAAGCCTAAAGGTGGTGGCGAAGATATACTTTTTCGCCTCAACCGCCCACAACGCCGTCTCATAACTCGCCTGGAAAATATGAGGCTTGCCAATAAACCTATTCGGCTGGTGCTCCTCAAAGCCAGGCAGTGGGGCGGTTCAACAGCAACACAGCTTTATATCGCATGGCTGCAACTGGTGCACAAGGTAGGTCTCAACTCGCTCATTGTTGGACATGTCAAGGACGCTTCTACCGAGGTTAAGGACATGTTTGACCAGATGATAGAGAAATACCCTGTCCGTCTCCTTTACCCACTTGGAGAAGCCTACAAGGAAGATGAACCTAAACTGGTTGGTGTCGGCAAGACTGGAAACATACAGCGCATTCCCCAACGCAAGTGTAAGATAAAAATCGGCACAGCCGAGAAACCCAACTCGGCTCGTGGTGGTGACTACAACTGTGTGCATCTCACTGAGGTGGGGCTGTGGAAGACTACCGAGAAAATGACTCCAGCACAAATTGTGCGCTCGGCACTGTCGGGTATGGTCTATGAACCTTACACTCTCGTGGTCTATGAGTCAACGGCCAACGGCACTGGCAATCTGTTCCACTCCGAATACCTTGCGGCTAAGGAAGGCAAGTCACAGTTCGAAGCTCTCTTTGTCGCATGGTATGAGATTGAC
>CADAAI010000034.1 GCA_902785925.1 uncultured Bacteroidales bacterium | reverse complement strand
CCCTCTAAGATAGACCTGGATGATACCGTTACTAACTCCCCCTCTAAGATAGAGGGGGTGCCCCAAAGGGGCGGGGGAGTATGTCCAACCGAATTAAACGACCCCGAGCAGTGCAACAACTCCTGTCCTAACTCTAACGAAGTAGTCAACGAACAATTGACGGAGAGCTGTGTGAAGAAAGGGTAGAAAGTCCATGTACTCGGCGACAAAGTCGCCGACAAAAAACCTCCCAGCAACTCCTCAATAAAAAAATTAATGAAACTGTCCCAAAAACGAAAACGCCTAAAAACGTCCCACTAGCCACACCTCTCTCCTCTCCCATGACTCAGCTGAGTCAACTGATTCCATGTTTCAATCGATTCCATGTTTCAAAATTCCTGCGTAAGCAGGCTTTTCGACACCGTCAGGTGCAACTTTGCGAGATTAAATAAAATATTTCCATTTTTGTCCCACTTGTCCCAATCATCCCATGAAAACCAAAATTTTTTTTCAAAACTGTCCCACTATCTTCCTCTCCTGTAAGCTAATTGTCCTTAATAACCCAAAGCCAATAGGCTACTAAGCATAAATATTGTCCTTAATTGTCTGAGAAACAGTCACGCGCAGCCCCCTCTCCACTATAAAATAAAAAGGCGCGACCCACCTCTTGTGAGCCACGCCCGGTTTTAAAAAATAGTTTGGTAATTATGATAGTCGTTGCTTGGCCTTATACTCCGAAGGCAAGAACGGTGTAGAAGATGTCGCCGCCATTTTGGTAGCCAAGGTTCACGAATCCGATTCCATCGCCTCCATACCAGGAGTACATCGAGTTGTTGAAGCTCACGGGTGAGCCGTAGATGCTGCACAGGTAGTTGTAGAGACCGAAGAATCTTGATGTGTCGTAGCTAGGAGTCCAGTAGGCAAACTCAACGTAGTCGAGGTTGTCGTTACCGTCGAACTGGAGCATTACATCATCCCAATCGTAGTCCATAAGCTCCACGTCGGTCAGGTAAACGATGCTGTTCTCAAAGCCATCGATGTAGTAGCCATTGTAGTACAGGTAGTTCAAGGCGTTGCCAAATGAAGTTCCCCATCTGAGTCCAAGCACTCCTGCAATGGTGGGATAGCTCGAATAACGGTTGATGTTGATTGTCACGATAGGACGGTATACCCAAATTGTGCTAGGACGCCACAGACGTACCGAGGGACGGATGGGCCTTGTCCAACTCCAACTGTTGTAACGGAAGCTATCGAAGAAGCGATCGCCGGCGAAACGGGGACGGTGTGTACTGTTCCAGCGGAAGGTGTTGTAGTCGATGTTGGGACCTCCGCCTGCCATCACGGTGCCACCCACTTTGGGGCGAGGATTGTTGGTGGTGGGACGGCTGGTAGGTACCGTGCTGTGGCCCTTGCCATTGTTGCTGCCAGTGTTTGGGCGAACGTTGTTGCCGCTGTTGCTGCCAGTGCTGGTGCCGTGGTTGCCGCCAACGTTAGGACGAACTGTGCTGCCACTGTTGCCGCTCTTGTTGCTGGTTGAACGAACTACGCTGCTGCTGGTTGCCGAGCGAGTGTTGCTACTTGTGCTGATGCTTGTGCTCACGCTCGAGCGGTTGCCAGCCAGTGGACGGCTGCTATTCGAGGTGCTGGTGGTGACGCTTGTGCTTGGCTTGTTCACCACTGTGCTTGTTGATCGGTTAGTCACTGCGCTTCCCATCGATGAGCGGGAAGTCGAATTGTTGTTAGTCACTACGGCATTACTCTTTGGTAAGGCAGTGGCAACACTGCGGTTGCCTGCTGCTGCCGCGTTGGTGGTGGTTGATGGGCGACGGCCTTGGGCCATTGCTCCAGTCGAAGTCATGGCGAGCCCGCACGCGAGCATCAAGCCAATCATCGTGTTGTAAACTGTCCTTTTCATAATGCTCAAATTTTAAATAGTGAATAAAATGTGTTCGTTTGTTTGCCTTTTTGACAATAAATAAAGGTGTGGGTTTAAACCTGTTTTTGGCCCAAAAGTCCCATTTGATGCCTATTGAGCCGTTTCTCTCGACCAATGGGCGTTAAAAATCTACCAAAAAACAGGGTGACACTCGCCAGGAGCGCCACCCATACCTATTAATATAAGCTTTGCGATAGATTCTTAGTTGCCTAGAATTATGCTGTAAACGGTTGTAATGTCACCCGATGTGATGCTGCCATCGCCATCCTGGTCACCGTTGACGAGCGAAGAGTCATCGCTGTTGAGCAGCCAGTTGTAGAGGGCTGTCACGTCGGCCGAGTTGACGCTGCCGTCACCATTCACGTCGCCAGGAATAGAATCCTTGATGTAGATGGTGAAGTCGTCGAGATAGCCAGCTACACTGGTAGAACCACCAGAGCAACCCACACGGTAGCGAACTGGGCCATTAACATCGATGGGGAAGCACAGGGTGCTCTTCATCTTGGGACCAGCAATAACTGAGGTGTTGCCAAGCACGTTGGGCTGAGCTGTCCAGGTGTGACCACCATCACGCGACATAAAGAGCTGCAGGGTGGCGTTGACGTTAGTAGTGTTGTAGAAGTCGAACGAAATCATGTAGGTGTTGTAGTCAACGTCGTTTGTCATGGTCGCGGTGCTGGGCTTTTTCATTGACACCGAGATGTTGCCGTTGCCAGCATCGCTGTTGGGGGGCGTTGTGGGTTTACACTGGGCAAGTGTCCATGTTGCGAGAGTACCTTGCGCGTCGGTTGTGGTTTGACTGGTTGACGCAGGTATTGGCTCGAAGTCTTCGACAGCGGTCACGAAGGTGCCGTCTTTCTTAACGGTGAACTTCACCACGTCGCCTTCCTCATGGATGTTGTAAATAATGAATTGATTGCGCTTGTTGCCCCATGCCATGAGGTTGGCCTGAGTGTCGTTAGTGAGCATTGTCACGCCACGAGTGCCAGGGAATGCATCGGTTGGCGACTGGAATGATGTTGAGCCACCGGCACGCAACAGTTCGTAGTAGAGTCGTTGGCCATTGCCGTTAGGAGCATTGTTGTTCCACACGCTGGCATTGGTCGAGTCCATGCGTGCAACTGTCATACCATGACCGGGAGCATATTTGTCCCATTTGGTAGTATTCTGACGGTTGTCGATGAGGAAGACTTCCTTGTTGGTTGGAGTCTTGAGGATGTAGCCTTGACCAGTTGTGCTTGTGGGGTTGAGAGTATATTCGCCCTCAGCAGTGATTATCTGGTAGTTGGCAAAGCCAGTGGAATAGCGGTCGTAGAGGCTGTAGGCCACTGGGGTGCGGGCATTGTTCTGGTAGTTGCCACCGGCCATGAGGTCCCATTCGCCTGGGTGTTGTGCCTCGCCACCAGTTGAGGCGTCGTTGTCCTCGTTGGTGTCGTAGAGGTCGGGCAAGCCTAGCACGTGGCTAAACTCGTGACAGATGGTGCCGATGCCGTCGAAAATGCCACTGCTCTTGCTGTAGATGTACTCGGCCGAGCAGGCGTAGTCGCGCACATATTTGCCGTCGTATTTGGTGTAGGAATACATGCTTGAGCGGTGTGGCCAGATGTGGTTAGGACTGCTGGGGTCGCTACTCGAGGGGGTGTCGGCATAGATGAAGTAAACGAGGTCGACGATTCCGTTGTTGTCGAGGTCATACTGGCTGAAATCGACAGTTGGGTTGGCTTTCTGCAATGCGCTCAGGAAGATGTTGTAAGCATACTGCTCGCCTTGGTTAACCGAGTAAGGAACCTCGAAGGGACCAGCGATGTCGAACTGTGGCACGAAAATTCCGTTGGAGTTGTCGCAGAAGTAGTCGCGCACACTTCCGGTGCAACTTCCATAGGGGTTGTAAGAACCGTCCTCGTTGGTGTAGCCAGTGTAGTTCTCTTGGTTAATCATGTTGCTGTAGAAGTCCAGGACATCGCTGCGAGTGAAGTGCGAGTCGTTGAACTCAACAAGAATCACCAAGCCATGGAAATTGTTGTAGTTGATGTATTTGAGCGAAGGAAGAGCGTCGCGCTGAGCACGTGCCCTGATGCCGGCTGCAATCTTGCTTGCCGAGCGTAGGTTCTTGCCAGTTGCCTCGAGCCATGCTTGGTCGGCAGCCGAACGTCTCTCAGCATCTCGTGCAATAATCTTGCTAGGCACAACTTCGTCGTTTATCAGAGTTCCGTAGGCATAATAACCCTGATCGTTCTTAACGATGGTGTAGCCATCGACAGTTGTCATGTAGTGGTGGAACTCATCACCCTTGATTCTCACGGTAAGCTCCTCACCATTGGGCTGAGTAACCTTTTGTGGAGTGGGGATTGCAGGAACAGCGCTTGCCACAAAGCAAGCCATCGCTGTTAGAAGTGTAAAGAATAGTTTTTTCATTGTTAATGTTATGTGTATGTTTGAGTAATCGTGTATCAAAAGCCGTATCGAGCTATTTGCAAGGTGCAAATATCGTGATTTTTTTCCAAAGTAGCAACATGTGTGCTCACTTTTACCAAAAATGAGAACTTTTTCTCCTTTATATAATTGTAGAACGGAAAAATATATATAACTTTGCACGTTTTAATAGAATTAATTGACAACTAAATCATATCGGCGATATGCAAGAAATTATTCAAGAATCAACTCCAACCACCACTAGTGGAAATCGCAAGAAAAACTTCACTGCCTCAATACCTATCAAGGCGTTTTTCAGGGCATGTCTTCACAACTGGTACTGGTTTATCATCTCGGCAATTATATGCACCTGCATAGCACTTCTGAAAACGAAGTCGGAGCCCAAACTCTACAACTCGTCGGCCCTTATCATGCTCACCACCGAGACTAGTAAGCAACAAGGTAGCCAGGCACAGGTGTTTGGAGACTTGGGTATGAATGTGGTGACAACCGACTTGTCGAATGAGACTCACAAGATAAAGTCGACTAAGCTAATGGAGGATGTTGTGAGCCATCTTGGACTCAACATTCAATACTATGGTCGAGTATACTTGAGGGATGTAAATACTTATAAGCATTCTCCTGTTCAGATTACTCCGCTGAAAGACATAAACTCCAACTATTCGATTTCTATTCTTATCAAGGGAGATAATGATTTTGAGTATACAGTCAATGGCAGCAAGAATTGGAAGAAAGCCCACTTTGGAAATAAGGTGAGCACACCTTATGGTCCCGTAGCAGTAACCAAGACTCGCATATTCAACCTTCAATATGTAGGTTACACTGTTATTGCCAAGGTTAACACAACACGCACTGTGGCAAGGAGTCTCATAGGAAACCTGAATGTGGAGCCTGCGGATAAAAATAGTGACTGTTTGAAGCTTTCTATTGTTACAGACAATCATGAGTTGGGCATTGATATACTAAATGCGCTAATTGTCGCTTACAATCAAGATGGTATCGACGACAAGAACCGCGTGGCTCGCAACACAGAGAACTTTATCGCCGAACGCATCGATGCTATTTCTAGAGACCTGAGTGGAGTTGATAGTCGAATTGCTCAACTCAAGACGGCAAGTTCCAATGATGCCATCTATGCTGATGCGTCTTCTGGTGCACGCTATCAGGAGAATGCACAAGATGCTAGTTTGCAATTGAGTCTTGCCAGTAGCGTGCGTGATTTCTTGAATTCAACCAGTGACCATGACTTGATTCCAAGTAATACAGGAATTGCAAATGCAGGTATTGAAGGGCAAATCAAGGAATATAACGAGGCCATGGTGAATTATCAGAAGATTGCCGCAACCTCAACCGATGAGAACCCTGTCATGGTAGAACTCAAGAGTGAACTCAATAACAAAAAGGCAGGAATACAACGTGCAATCAATAATTATATATCTCAGCTCAGTGCGAAACAGTCGCAAGCTCAATCACAGGTTTCGACAGCACAGGCTGGGCGTCAGCAGATGCCTGCTCATGAGAAGGCTATAACTGAAGTGGGACGTCAGCAGAATGTGAAAGAGCAATTGTATCTTTACTTGCTTAATAAACGTGAAGAGAATGCATTACAAATTGCTATTACCGAACCAAATGCAAAGATAATTGAGGCTGCAACAGGAAGTTCGGTTCCATTCTCTCCTAAGACGTCTAGGGCTCTGGCTATAGGTTTGCTTATAGGACTACTTATTCCGGCAGCTATTCTTTACTTGATTTATTGGATGCTTTCGCTCGATACTAAGATACATAGTCGCCGCGATGTTGAGGAGAACTGCAACTTGCCTATCTTGGGAGAGATACCAAGCAAGCGCAGTAGCTTCAAGAATAAGGAAGTTGTAGTTAGCGAAGACTCTGTCGATCGTGTCTCGGAGGCTCTACGTATCATTCGTGCCAATCTTGACTTCGTTACCGAGCATAAAGATGGTACTGGAGTGGTTATGCAGTTCACGTCGACCCGTCCTGGCGAAGGTAAGAGCTTTGTAGCATTGAACTTAGCATTGACTTATGCTCATGTAGATAAGAAGATTGCAGTGGTCGATCTTGACTTGCGCAAGGGACGTTTCTCCGACTATGCTGATGTTCAAGAGGCTGTTGGTGTTAGTGCATTCCTCTCTGGTAAGGTTACCGATATTGACAATATCATTAGGAAAGGTGTGATACATCATAATCTTGACGTGGTTCCTATCGGCGCTATACCTCCAAACCCAACAGGCTTACTTATGGGAGAACATATTAAGGAACTTATTGATGAGCTAAGGAAGCGCTACGACTATGTGATTCTTGATACCGTGCCATTTGGTATAATTGCCGATGCTTCGCTTATCAACCGTTATGTTGACCTCACTGTCTATGTTATTAGGGATAGCATGGTTGACAAGGCTATGTTATTAGATCTTGAGAAGGCAAGCGAGGAGAAGAAAATTAAGAACCTCACCGTGCTTATTAATGATATTAAGATTGATAAGAAGAACTATGGCTATGGCTATGGCTATGGCTATGGCTACGGTTATGGTTATGGCTACGGTGGTGGTGAACACTATGGATATTATGAAAGCGAAGCCGATAAAAAGGCAAGACGCAAAAAGAAGAAACAGGAGAAGTCAAAAAAAGATAATGGCGATAAAACCGATCTGTCATAAAACTTCTTTTTTCTGAAAAACTACTCTCACACCACACTCCTCCAGAATGGGATGTGTGGTGTTTTGTTCACTAAACATATATTAATCATGACTATACTGAAAGGTGAAAATGTTCTCACTCGACGACAGTGTGACGTGTTGCGAGGGTTGGCCATAATCGGCATTTTCCTGCATAACTTCTGCCATTGGTTGCGTGGTGGGCATCATGAGAACGAATACTTGTTTTATAAGGAACATGGCCAGACCATGTGGAACTATTGGACAAGTGGAATCGATGTTTTTGCGCCGATACAGTTTTTTTCTTTCTTTGGTCATTATGGAGTGCCTTTGTTCCTTTTCTTGAGTGGTTTCGGTCTTGTAATGAAATATGAACAGCCACAATCCAACAGAGTTGGTGCTATAAGATTTTTTGGTTACCAGTGGCTAAAGCTTTTCAAGTTGATGGTGCTTGGATTCTTAGCTTGTGTGCTAGTCTATGATGTGTGGTGTGGTTTTGACTTTCTCCCATGGAACGAAACTGTAGCTCAATTAGCTATGGTAAGCAATTTCCTGTTCCAAAGTCCTGGGGCAGCAATAGTGCCGGGACCCTACTGGTTTTTTGGGCTCATGGTAGAGGTTTATGTCATCTATCGTTTACTAATCTATTCTACACGACATCACTCTTATTGTAGTTGGCTCATGCCAGTATTGCTAATTATTATTGCTTGGCTTATAATGGTTATGAATGATTCTAATGCCAAGAATCTTAATTACTTGCGATATAATGCTGCTGTGGCAATGCTGCCGTTTTCCTTAGGTGTGATAGTGGCACGATACGGTTTGCCTGAGCTGAAAAAGTGGTTGTTGGTGCTCATTGCATTTGTGGCTCTTCCATTGATGGCAGTGGCTAACTTGAATTTCCATGCATGGCTTTGGGCTCCAGTACTGGTGGTTGCTGGTGCTGTAGCTTTTGTGAAGCTATTTGAAGGTCATAGCGCTAATGCTACAGGATTGGTGATGCGTCCATTAGCATGGATGGGCATGATGTCATCTTTTATCTTTGTTGTTCACTCAGTGCCTCGTATGCCAATGTTCAAGTTCTTTTTATGGCGACAGCCGCAGCTTATGCTCACCGACTATGCATGGTTAGTGGCATACATTGTTTTGACCCTAATATTGGCCTGGCTCTACAAGCAAATACTGCGCTTCATACCATCACCTCGACTTTGATTTTTTATAGTTGTTGTGGTGAAAATGAGGGTTGCTAGTTGAAAAATTGTTTGTTTATTTGCAAAAATAAAGTATGAGTATTATTTTTGCAGTTCCTTTTAAACCATAAAACGAGATTATATTAATAAACCATTATATTATATTTATGAGAAAGTTAATACTATTTACATTAGCCTTTATTGTGGCATGCTCTACAGTACTGGCAGCTGACATTGACTTGACTAAAGCACAAAGTGCAGCTAAGTCGTTCATGTCAAAACAGGTAGCCAATGGGCGACTTAAAGCCTCTGCTGCCAACAATCTAAAACTAGTCAAAGCCGAAACTTCGGTGGCAAAACCTACGGCAGTGGACTATTACATTTTCAACGCCGACAAAGCATATGTCGTTGTTGCAGGTGATGACCAGGCACCAGAGATTCTGATGTATGGCGAGGAAGGAACTATCGACATTAACAACGTTCCATCTGCTATGCAGTGGATGCTCAACAAGTACAAGTATCAGATTGACGGCCTCAAGGCTGGCACTTTGGTGCCTAACAATTATACTCCCAAGGCAACAACAGCAGTTGCTCCATTGGTAAACGCCAATTGGGACCAGAGTGCACCTTACAATAACCAATGCCCCACCAAAGGTAGTAGTCATGCCCTTACTGGCTGTCCTGCAACCTCGTTGGCTATGTGTTACTACAAGTGGAAATGGCCTACAACATTCCCTGTTGTAGCTGCTATATCAAGTTCTAACGGAATCGCCGCTGCGGCTCTACCTGAACGTGCTGCCGACTGGGGCAACATCATAGATGAATATACCGGTCCTTCCAACTACAGTGCCACCACTGCACAGAAAGATGCCGTGGCTTGGCTGATGCGTTATGCTGGTCAGGCTATTCCTGATTATAGTTATGGGACCAGTGCCAGTGGAGCCAACGATCCAGAGATCTATCAAGGAGTTCTAAATATGGGTTACACCGATGCGCAATACCTATTGCTCACGGAACTTCAAGGTTCATCATGGTCGGGTTACAGTAATGGTCCACAGCAATACACCGATGCTCAGTGGAATAACTATATGATGACCGAGCTGCAGAATGGTCGCCCCATTGAATATCTTGCTTATGACTACACTGGAGGTCAACTTTCGGGTCATGCTTTTAACGTATTTGGCTGTAACACGAGTGGACAGTACTACGTGAACTGGGGCTGGAGTGGCGACAGCAACGGCTACTGCACCCTGCACAACTTCACCACCGCCACTGGTGCTACCGGTCAGTCGGGCACTTTTGTTTTCAATTATGGCGAGGCTATGATTATTGGTATTGCACCTCCTGCAGGAGCACTTGGCCCAAATATCAACGTAAATCCAAGTTCGTTGTCATTCTCTGCAAGTGCAGGAAATAGCCAAACAAAAACAATAGCAATTACAGGTAGTAATCTTACCAGTGATGTTACTGTCTCACTCAATGATCCTAATGATAAGTTCTCAGTAAGTGTAGATGGCATTAATGCTACTACAAACTCTAAAGGTAATGTGAATCTCAAGGGCACTGGTTCTGTAACTATACCTGTATCAAGTATCAGCACGACTTCTCCTGTCAACGTGAATGTGACCTTTAAGGGTGCTGATGAAGGAACGTCTAACGCAACTTTAACTATTGCCAGCGATGGAGCCGAGACTAAAACCATTTCTCTTAAAGCTACTGTGAACGATGGCAATGTACCTGATGGATATGCTCAAGTGACACTGACAGTTGGTGATGTTTGGGGTGATGGGTCTGGTTATCAAATGCTTCTTGATGCAGATCATAATGCTTATGGCACTACAATTCCTACAACTGGTGGCTTAACTTCCAGTGGAAACGCAACAGCTGCTACTTATGCAGAGTTTGAGTACAAGATTCCTGAGAATGCTGATGGCACTCTTACAACCCAAAACATTGTTATCAACGCTAGTGTTACAATCTTGATTCCTGCTGGCACTTATGATTGGTGTATCACCAACCCAACTCCAGGCGATCGTATTTGGATTGCTTCAACAAATGGTAACGTTGGCGGACGTCAAGATGATTTTGAATTTGAGTCAGGTAAATCTTATGAGTTCATTGTATCCTTAGATGGTTCGAATGATAGAGTAGATGTAAATCCCGCGGGCATTCCTGCTATCGTAAATGCCGAGCCAACAGCAACTACATCAGAAGTAACATGGACTCCTGGTCAATTCAATGACTCATGGAACTTGCGTTATCGTCCATATGTAGATATTGTTAATACAAATCGTTTATGGGATTTCCCAGTTCCGGGATATGAAGATCAACTTGCCGAAGGATTTGTTATAAATGATGCTGACGGCGATGGCAAAAACTGGGGTCTTACTTATACTAATGACAGCAACACTGATGCATGCTTCTATTCTGATAGTTGGACCAGTTCTGACGGTTCTCTCACCCCCGATAATTATTTGATAACGCCTAATGTAACACTTGGCGGCACTCTCAAATTTAAAGCTTGGAACGAAAGCAGTCGTTACAAAGATAAGTTTTCGGTTTATGTGATGTATAATGATGGAGAGGACCATCTTGTGGCTCTGCAAACAGGAATCTCCCCAGGAACAACCCCTCAAGAGTATACTTTTAGTTTGAGTAACTATTCTGGAATTGGTCAAATTGTTTTCCGTCATCATGACAGTGACGACATGATGACAGTCTACTTGGACGATATTGAGGTTGTTGTGCCCAATCCAACACCAATTTTTGAGTGGATTTATGTCAATGACGTTGAAAGTCCTTACACTATAACAGGCTTGACACCTGAGACTACTTATGAGGTTCAAGTTCAAGGCTTGAATGACATTTCTACTAGTGCTTGGACCCCATCTACTTTGTTTACTACTATTGGACTCGAGGAGAAGACGCTTGCTGAGCTATGTGCAAGCGGCAAAGATGGTAAGGAGTATACTATCAGCAACACGAATGGCTTGCTGGGCGTTTACAAGCAGGGTACATCAATTTGGTTCAAGGACGAGAATGGCGAGGCTGTCGATAAGCAGACTCCTGGAGCTAATGATAAGTTCTATGTTGTTGTAGAAAAAGATTTGGGTATCAACAAGAGCGAGGCAGACTTTGACCAAAGCAACTGGATTGAGGTTGTGTTACCCGACGCTGCCACCGATTATACCGAAGCTTACGTGAAGAATTTAACAGGTATATTCTCTAAGGAGAATGGGAATCCCAAGCTCGTTCTCACTAAAGCTGTGGAAGAGGCCAATGTAACAGCGCTCACCAACCCAAGCGATGCTTATACTCCAAATCCTTACATTGGAGCCAACTTCATTGGTAGCCAGGTTTACAATTCTAGCACCTATTTCTTCTCAATGCCTAAGGCTCAGGAGTATGCCAAGATTCTTTGGGCAGTTTGGGATGGTGAAAAGATGAATAATCCCGAGAATACTTACGGTTTCACAGGCTCATTCACTATTGATCCCGCGTTAAACTCTAAGGACTTCAGTACGTTACAAGTTGGTAAGGCTTATAACTTCGAGGCTATTATCCGCAAGGTGGTAAGTGGTGCCAAGGCAAGTGGCGACAGCTACAAGGTTTATCCATTGAACCTTAATGGCGATGTGCCTACTGCTATCAACGGTGTCTTTAGTGATGTAAACGGTGAGGTAGTTGGCGTTGAGTATGTCAACAGCTTGGGTGTTGTTAGCAAGCGTCCATTCAGTGGCATTAATATCGTTGTTACTCGCTACAGCGATGGCTCGGCAACAACCGTGAAGAAAGTGTTTAAGTAAGCCCTTCGGCGCGAGGAACGTGAATCGTGAAACGAGGAACGGGCTTCGCTTGCAACATTAATCAACAAAAGGGTCGCCCCCAAGTGGGGCGGCCCTTTTTAGTTCATAGTTGAAAGTTTATGTTTTGTGGTTTTCTGCAATGGGGGCGCTTCGCTTAAAATTATATCAAAATTATATCTATTAGAAGAAAAGGCATCACCACATTTTTTTTTAAATTTTCAAATAATTATAAGCACGAAGTGCGCCCTTTTTTGCGTCGCGGAACAGATATAACACATCCTGCTTTATCTGGTTTTTTGATGTACTCAGTATGCAATTTTTGAGATAATAGTTGCGGCTAACGCAATCTTGCAACTGATTTTTAGCTTATAAATGATTATTTTCATTGTAAATAATGCCCAGTTTATAGGAAAATATTTATATTTGCAGATAAATTAGTATGTTTATTGTTTCTGTCACATTACGACTGGTGTTTAGATACAAATTTGTCTATTTTTTTTAATAATATATTTATTAACCAAAACCGTTTTTTTATGAACAAAAAACTATTATCTTTGTTACTCTTTGTGTTGGCGGCTTTCACAACCGCTTTCGCACAAGAGACGGTCACAGTTTATGACGGTACGGACGGCAATAACTATGTGCCTGTTTATGGTCTCTATGCTGAAAACTGTCAAAAGTGTGAGATCATCATGGCCGCCGACCAGCTGGGCAACTTGCCTACCGGTTCCACCATCACTGGACTGACCTGGTATCTGAAGTCAAAAGCCTCTGCCAATTGGGGCAATGCCAAATTCAAAATTTTCATGAAAGAGGTGGACGCAACCACTCTGAGTGACTTTTATGGAATGGATGGTGCTACAATTGTCTATGATGGCGATCTTGATCCTACGGCAGATGAGATGGTCGTTGAGTTTGATGCCAATTACACCTACCAGGGCGGTAATCTGCTCATTGGTGTTTATGAGTATGAAAAAGGCACTTACAAAAGTGCAAGTTTCAAAGGCGTGACTGTTACGGGCGCATCGATAGGTGGCTACGCCTCATCATTGGATGGCGTTTCTGCCAATGCTCGCAACTTCGTGCCCAAGACCACCTTCACCTACATTCCCGCAGGCGGAGTGGTTTACACTAGGCCACAAAACTTGCAGGTGGGCAACATTACTCCTAACAGCGCTAAGCTCACTTGGGAAGCTGGTAGTGATGAGTCAGCCTGGAACGTAGAGTACAAGAAGGCTGCCGATGAGGCATGGACTTCAGCAGGCTCAGTTAGCGTGAAAGAGCTCACCCTTGACGCTCTTACTAATGGTACTACCTACGATGTTCGCGTGAATGCTGACTATGGAGAGGGCAATGTTAGCGGTTGGGTTTATACATCGTTCAAAACCCTCTATTGCGATGCAGAGGAAATTGGTCAAATGTCCTATAGTCTCTCAGACTCTTACGGTGATGGTTGGAACGGTGCTGCCATTAATGTTGTTAATGCCACTACTGGCGAAGTGATTGAGACGCTTACCATTATAAGTGGTGGTAAGGATGAACCAATTACTGGTACTGTGGGTTTGTGCTTAGGTGAGACTTACAACTTCGTTTGGGTTGCAGGAAATTATCCTGGCGAGTGCTCGTTTACCCTTACCGACCCATTTGGTGAGGTGATATTTGAATGTCAGAAAGGTGAAGCGCCTGCAGCAGGTCAATTTGCTTCTTACACCTATCAGTTGATTACTTGCCCACGTCCTACCGCTCTTGCAGTAAACAACGTTGTTTATAACGGAGCAACTCTTTCTTGGACTCCTGGCGATGCTGAGCAGGATGCTTGGGAAGTTGTTTATGGTGCAACTGGTTTCAACCCCGATGAAGCCACTCCAGTAGCTGTTTCTGGCCAACCAACTTACACAATCACTGGTCTGACTGAAAATACGGCTTATCAAGCTTACGTACGCGGTAACTGCGGCGAGAATGACAAGAGCAACTGGAGTGATCCAGTGAACTTCACTACTCCATTGCAGTTCCCAATTCCTACCGAGCTCGCGGTTAGCGACATAACCGCTCACACAGCTAAAGCATCGTGGGAGGGCTCTGCCGAGAGCTATAACGTACGATATCGTAAGGCTGCTGGAATTACTCAATATCTTTTTGAGAGTTTTGAAGGTGATGTAGCTGGTTGGTTGGCTATTGATAGCGATGGAGACGGAAACAATTGGGAAGTAATAGACCCAACGTCCTATTATACAACAAGTTATAATCCTTATGATGGCGATTATGTTGCATTAACATATAGTTATAATGGCGATGCTCTTACACCAGACCAGTGGCTTATTAGTCCTAAGGTTACACTTGATGGCACCCTAAAATACTTTATTATGGATAATGGATATTGGACAGAAACTTATCGCATATATGTGTCAACTACAGGCAACAATATTTCTGATTTCTCTCCAATAACTGATGATCTTCTAAGTCCAGCCAGTGCTACATGGACAGAACGAACAGTAGATTTAAGCTCCTATGCAGGTCAGCAAGGTTATATTGCCTTCCGTCACTATAATTGTGAGGATAGAAACTTTATGTTTATTGATGCTATTTCTATTGAAGGTGATCCATATGAGGCTGGTGAATGGATAACAGTGAATGATGTCACTTCACCATACAACATTACAGGTCTTGAACCAGAGACTGAATACGAAGTACAAGTACAAGGCGTTTATGGTGGGGCAACTTCCAGTTGGACCGAGATTGTGAGCTTCACCACCCTTCCAGCTGATGCTATGCCTTATGATTTGACAGTAACTGAAATCACCGATAAAACAGCTGTTGCAAACTGGAACGGCTCTCAGGATAGCTATAACCTGCGCTATCGCAGTATTGATTTCTTTAATGACTTTGAAAATGGTCTTGAAGATTGGACAATTTACACTGATGGCACTGCTCCACAAACTAATGGCTGGTACGCAGCTAATCCATTGAATGGTTTAGGTTTTAATGCTTTAAGCGGAAGCTATGCGGCAAGTTCATGGAGTTGGAACAGTTCTGCATATAATGCCGACAACTGGCTTATCACACCTCAAGTGACCTTTGGCAAACAACTTACATTCTGGGTACGTACTAACAAAAGTTTCCCTGATAGCTATGAAGTGCTGCTCTCAACAACTGGTAATGCAGAAGAAGACTTCACAGTTACCCTTCAGGCTATGGCGCCAGCACCTACTGTTGCCGCATGGAATGAGGTTAGCATCGACCTGAGCGCATACGAAGGCCAAACAGGTTATATCGCTATTCATCACGTTAGCTCTGACTGCAATTATCTCCTTATTGACAACTTCGGCATAGGTGGCGAGTGGGTTACTGTTAATAACGTGACTAATCCTGCCGATATTGAGAATCTTGATCCGAAGACTGATTATGAGGTACAGGTACAGGGTATTCTTGATGATGTCACTACCGACTGGACCGCACCAACTTATTTCACCACTCTCGAGAAGCGGTCTACTCTTGCTGAGATTTGCCAGAATGGTGTGATAACTGAAGGCCAGAACGAGTACGTCATAGCCGACAAACTCATTGCTGTCTATGCTGACGCTACAAAGGGCATCCTTTGGTGTAAAGACCAGGGCAACGCCTCTGTTTTCTCTACCTCTATCAAAGATGGTCAGGTGGACTTCTTGAAGGATGACCCACAGGCACAGAATGGTCGTGATTGGGACCAGAGCAACTGGATAGCACTTCACTTCTCAACTCCTACCGCCACCAATAATATTGACCAATTGGTGAATGGGGCTGTAAACCGCTATATCAAGCCTGGCACTGTGAAAGGAAAGTTGATTGATGATGTGAACTACGCATTGAGGATGGATCTTGACCAGATTGAACTTGTAACTCAAGCCGACGATCCCGACATTAACCCTGATTACATTCCTAACGTATATTGTCCAGCTAACTTCATGCCTACCAACTTGAACATTTGGGGCAACGATGAGGATGGTGGCTACACCGAAGGTAGCGACCAAAACTACTTCTTCATGAATCCTAAGATTCAGGAGATATGCGAGGTTACATATGCCCAATGGGATGCGACACATGGGTGCTTCACAGTTCCCACTTCCAGCGGCTTTGACGGAGCATTCTATATAGGAACGGGATACAATGTTATTCAAAGTCAAAACTTCACCTCTAGTTTGCAGGATGAGCATATTTACAAGTTTAAAGCCATCGTTCAACGTTCAGATAAGGATAATTATGGACCTAAGAACGTTACCACTCCAGCCACAGGCATCACTCTTTATCCAGTAGACCTCGA
>CADAAI010000033.1 GCA_902785925.1 uncultured Bacteroidales bacterium | reverse complement strand
ATTACGTTATCCTCGTCAATGAGGTTGTTGAGCAGGGCGTAGACAGTGAGACCAGCAACCGATTTGATGCCAGTCTTGCGCACGATGTTCTTGCGGTGGGTCGTCACCGTGAAGATACTCACGTTAAGCCGTGCTGCTATCTCCTTGTTGGATAGACCTCGTGCCACCTCGATTAAGACAGCAGTCTCGCGCTTAGTGAGTTCGTGGTTGGTGACGGTATTGTCATTGCTGGCCGTTTTAGCCATAAGGTCGATAACGGTCTGCTTTATCGACAGCTTCGAGTCGCGTATGTCGATGACCGCGTCGAAGTGCCTGAGTCGCGACTGCTTCACATATTGGTAGACAAGGGCAGCGACCGCGATATTGCGTCCGTTACGCAGCGCCGTCACGTTGTCGGTCAGCGTCGGGTTGATGATTAGTATGTCGGGTTTTAGCACATCGAGCCTGTTGTCGAGGTCATCGATGTTGTATTCAGGCTGCAACAATCGGAGCTCGGCATTAGTGAGGGTTGAGATAAGCCCCTCGACAATTACCTCCGACGGCTCCACTATCAATACTTTCCTTTTCATAGGCGTGAGGATTTTTCGAGTTGTTTCACATAGGGACCCAGTATCTTATCCTCAATGATGGCGTGCTTGCGCAGGTCGCGTGAGAGCTGCAGGATGTCGAAAATCATGTCGATTGAGTCATCGTCGTGCAGCTCCCCCTCTAAGTAAGACCTAGATGGTGCCGTTATCAGCTCCCCCTCTAAGCTAGAGGGGGATACAGGGGGAGTATGACAATCCTCAAGGTTAGGCGAAGCTGGCAGATACTTGAAAATAATCTGTACCAGGTCGCTAAGTTTGTCCTCAAGGTTGCCGTGCGACTCCAGGAAATCCTTTATTTTGAAATTGTCTTTAGCTTCACCGCCAAGCAGATGGCTGATGTGAGGATAAACGGTAGTCTCCTCGTGGCCGAAGTGCTCGCGCACATCCTCAATGTAGGCATTGAAGAATTTTATTATCGCCTTGCCGGCACGCTCGGGCAGCAGGGCGGCAATCTTCTCGAGGTGATGTCCGATGTGGGGCAGACGCCGGTTGAGGTAGTAGTCGTGCGAGCGCAGCAGGTAGGGAATCAGACCCTCCATTGGTGTGCTGCGAAGCGTTGTGGCCGTTGGGGAATAGTTATCGTTGCTGTAGACTTGGCAAATGAGCAGGAAGAACTTAGGGTCAACACCATGCTCATGGCACACTTGCGATATCGTCTTGTCGCCAAAGCCCATCGGTATGCCGAAGTGCGACAAAGTGAGCAGCAGCTCTGGTTGTGCAGTCACCAGCGCCGACAGGTAGTCGTTCTCGTTGTAATGATAGTCATTCATGATTTTATAGGTTGTTTTTATGCTACAAAGTTAGGGAGAATTTCGCTTTTCACAAAATCCTCCCTAAAATCGTTTCCTTCTAGAATTTCTAGATTCTTATTTCACGGGCACTTCCTCGAGAGCCTTAACCAGCAACTTCCAGAATGGCTCGGCTGCGGGGATGTAGGCGCGCTCGATGGTAGTGTGTGGGCTCTTCAGTGTTGGGCCGAAGCTCACAACATCCATGTGTGGGTACTTGCCCAAGATGATTGAGCACTCCAGACCGGCGTGGTCAACTTGCACGATACCTTCCTCGTTGAACAGCTTCTTGTAGATGTCGAGAAGCATGTGAAGCGCCTCGCTATCGGGGTTGGGATCCCAGCCGATGTAGTCACCGCCTGTCTCAACCTTGAAGTCGGCGAGGTGGAAGCAGGTCATGAGCATCTTCACGATGTAGTCCTTCATGTCCTCACGCGCCGAGCGGGCAAGAATCTTAACAGCAGCCTTGCCGTCTTCGATGTCGATGATGGCGAGGTTGCTAGAAGTCTCAACCACGTTAGGATAAGCGGGAATGAAACGAACAACACCGTCATGACAAGCGTAGAGGGCACGCAAGATTGTGGTCTGGTCGTCGAGCGCCATCTTCATCTTGGGGCGGTCAACCTTCTTGAGAGTGAGGTCAATATTGTCCTCGATGAGCTTGAATTGGCTCTCAAACTCAGCCTTAAGGGTCTTGACGAGCTTCTTCATGCCCTTGAGGTTATCCTCAGGAAGGGTCATTACTGTCTCGGCCTTGAATGGGATGGCGTTGCGCATGTTGCCACCATGCCAGCTCACGAGGCGAGCCTTGTGGTCTTTGATAGCGAATTGCACAAGGCGAACCATCAGCTTGTTGGCATTGGCGCGGCCCTCATGAATCTCGAGACCGCTGTGTCCGCCCTTTAAGCCCTTGAGGGTAATGCGTACGGCGATTTCACCAGCTGTTGTCTTCACCTCATTATATTTGCGGGTAGCAGTAACGTCGATGCCACCAGCGCTACCAATTACAAATTTGCCCCAAGTCTCGCTATCGAGGTTGAAGAGGATGTCGCCCTTCATCTGGCCCTTGGGCAAATCATTAGCGCCAAACATGCCAGTCTCTTCGTCCTTGGTGATAAGACCTTCGATAGGACCGTGCTTGAGGGTGTTGTCCTCCATCACTGCCATGATGGCGGCGATGCCTAGACCGTCGTCGGCGCCCAGTGTGGTGCCGCGAGCCTTGATCCAGTCACCGTCGATGTATGGCTCAATGGGGTCAGTCTCAAAGTTGTGCTTGCTCTCTGGAGTCTTCTGTGGAACCATGTCCATGTGGGCTTGCATTGTGATGCACTTGCGGTTCTCCATGCCTGGAGTTGCAGGTTTGCGCATCACGATGTTGCCGGCGGGGTCCTGGAATGCCTCAACGCCAACCTTCTTGGCGAAGTCGAGCAAGTATTGTTGAATTTTCTCTACATGTCCTGATGGACGGGGAACTTGTGTCAGCGCATAGAAATTGCGCCAGATGCACGTTGGTTGAAGTTTTTCAATCTCGTTCATAGTTGTTTTTGTTAATGTATATAAGTCAATGATGTTTTCAATGCTACAAAGATAACGTTTTTGTGCCACATCACATAAAATTATGCTAGAAAAATGAATTATCGCAGCAATTTCACTTGTAAAAACACGGCACTTTGTGTAAATTTGTGCACACTATTTTTGTATCAATAATATCCATGATTATGAAACAGATATTCGTAATACTTTCACTGGCGATTGTCCTGAGTGGTTGCCAATTTGGGGGTGGAGGCATTGGCGGCAGGATGCCACGCTCCAACTCGGGCTACACCGACGAGGAAAAAGAAGAGATAATGAACCAGAACAACCCGCTACGACAAGGTGTCACCTATTTCCACAGCGCTTCGATGGACTATTCGGTGCAATATCCTAACTCCTTTGTCGATTTCAAAGAGGACGGCGACCGAGGATTCTCTTGCCACAGCAAGGACGGCGTGGCCACACTCAAGGCTTGGGGCGAGAACTGCAATTTGCAAGTCGAGGACTTGATGTCGAGCATGTTGAAACAATTCAACAACGACGGAGCTCAAGTGAGCAGCACCGACCTCGAGGATGATTCTTTTGTCATCGAGGGCGAAAAGGGCGACAAGCACTTCTATCAGCGCACGCTTATCCATAATGGCAAGAGCGCAACCATGCTCTATGAGTTTAGCGCCGAGGAGCGCGACGACATCGACCCTGAGGCCATATATTCAAGTTTGGGAGCCGAGCTTGGCGAGTCACTCATCGCTGGTGCTCCACCAGTTGAGGCACAGCCCAAGAAAGTCGACCCTAACGCAGTGGCACAGGTGGCATATGTAGGCGAGTGGAACACATTCTCAACAATGAGATATGAAGACCCTTACAAAAAATATCCTGAATTTAAAGATGTTAATGCCTGGGAAGCGCAGACCGGCGGTAAGGAGGTTTACTTGATTCTTGCTGCGCATGAAGATGCCAAGATTACCGTCAAGAATACTAAGACAGGTGAGCGGCTCTACAACAGCGACAGCCGCCCCCTTGTGGTGCGCTGCAACGAGAATGGCGAGCCCGACATGGAAATCACCATCATTGACAACAGTGGCAACCTCACGCGATATGTGCCGCGCCACGACGACGCTGGCCACCCAGTAACCGCTCCTGGCATCAGCGATATGACCCGCTAATCATATTCAATCAATATAGAAAATGAGAATTGAGCTACATCAATTCTCATTTTTTGAAAAAAAAACACTAGTAAAACTTGCACGATTGAAAAACAGACACTACCTTTGTGTAAAAAATACGCTTTATGGAAGAGAAGAAATATTGTTACCAATATCCGCATCCGGCGGTGACAACCGACTGCGTGATCTTTGGATTTGATGGTACAAAGCTCAAAGTGCTGCTCATCGAGCGTGGTATCAATCCTTATAAGGGAAAATGGGCTCTGCCTGGTGGATTTCTGCGCATGGACGAGAGTGCCGAAGAGGGTGCGTTGCGAGAGCTTAAGGAAGAGACAGGGCTCGAGACAGCCTACATCAAGCAGTTCCACACTTTCACCGAGCCTAATCGTGACCCTCGCGAGCGAGTTATCACCATCGCCTATTATGCCCTCGTGCGGTTGCAGGATGTGACCGGTGGCGACGATGCCGCACGGGCCGAGTGGTTTGCCCTCGACGAGGTGCCAGCACTGGCTTTCGACCATGACCAGATTTTGCGCATTGCTACACGCGAGCTGCGACAGCAAATCCATTTCGAGCCAGTGGGTTTTGAGCTGCTTCCAAAGCAGTTCACAATGAAGGAACTGCAGTCGCTTTACGAGGCAATTCTCGACGTCAGGTTCGATCGTCGCAATTTCTACAAAAAGATGCAGCACCTCGAACTTCTCACTCAAGTCGTCAATGACGATCCCAACACACCACGGCAGCCTTTCTTTTTTGAGTTCAACCCTGAAAAGTATACCGAGCTCAAGCACAAAGGCTTTCGACTCGAATTTTAACTAATAACCCCTAACGAATAACGACCAACAAATTATGAAGAAATTAGTAGTATCATCAGGAGCCGGCATCAGCGCCGAGAGTGGAATTAAAACCTTCCGCGATGCCGACGGTTTGTGGGAGAACTATCCCGTAATGGATGTAGCGAGCCACACTGGATTCTTGCGCAATCCGGCGCTCATCCACAAGTTTTATAATGGGCTTAGGTCTAAACTTGTTGATTCCAAGCCTAATTTCGGCCATGAGGGCCTTGTAGAGCTTGAGAAGTACTTCGACGTGAGAGTTATCACCCAGAATGTCGACGACCTCCACGAACGCGCAGGCTCGAAGAATGTGCTGCACCTTCACGGCGAACTTATGAAAGTGCGCTCGCTTAGGGATGAGAGCCGTGTGTATCAGCTTCCGTGTGACCAACTTACCGACAAGGGACTTGAGACTAGTGTTGACACGCGTGACCCCTATGGCGATCCAGTGCGTCCACACATTGTTTTCTTCGAGGAAGCAGTGCCAAACTTCGACCGTGCTTGCATGCTCGCTCAGCAGGCCGACATCTTCGTTGTCATCGGCACATCGCTAGTGGTATATCCAGCAGCATCGCTGCTGCACTACGCCCCACGCAATGCCGAGGTCTACTACATTGACCCACGCCCAAGCGCCGTGCCCGACTACGTCCACGTAATTCCCAAAACAGCCACCGAGGGCGTCCGCGAACTAATCTCTATCCTTACAAAAGAGTAAATAACGTTTCAAGTCTCTGCTTTTTTAGAAAAGAGGCTGTTGCGTTACCTCCTTAGCTCCCCCCTATCTATAAGAGGGAGGGGGAGTATAACCGCCCCTAGTCACCCGATTCCACCGATTTTGATAATTTATGGTCAATTTACGGTAATTTGTGTAAAAGAACCACGCGCAGCCTCTCTCCTTTCTCACCTCTCCCCACTTCCCTAAATAAACAATTGTCCTTAATAACCACAAGCCGCATGGCTTAGTATCCAGTATCCAATGAAAACATTTCTTTTTGTCCGTAATAGTCTGAGAAAAACACGCGCAGCCCCCTCTAATTCGTAGCACTTTGTGCAAAAAAATCAAAGGTTTCCATAACTAATTGATTTGTTGCTGTTCACAAAAAGTAAGGGCACGGGAAAATTGTTTGGTGGTTAACAGAAAACGTGCTATATTTGCACGTATTAATGCATCATTATGAAGAAACTATTATATCTATCGCTCTTGGCTATTCTGTTCTCGGCAGCAGTTGGTTGCAGTCGCAGTTTGGACAAGAGACTCGTCCTTGCTGACACACTGATGTGGGTAAATCCCGACAGTTCACTCGCCATCCTCAACGCCATCAACCGCGATTCCCTCCAAGGCGACGAGAACCAGGCCTACCACGCACTCCTCCTCACCCAAGCGCAGTTCCGCTGCAATGGCCATTGTGCCAGTGACTCATTAATCAACACTGCCATCAACCACTACAGCGACAACCACAACCGCGAGCACTACACCCGCGCCCTATTATATAAAGGTGCCTACTACGAGTTCAACACCAATCAACCAGTTGAGGCCATGCGCTACTACAAGATGGCCGAGGACAATGCCGACACCACCGACTATCGAAACCTTGCACAGATAAACCTCCGAATGGGCAAGCTTTACTACGACAACTTCGCCAGCAACAACCTCGACCTCGAGAAATTCGAGAAAGCCCTTTACTACTATTCTTACCTTAACGACAAATCTAAAATCATCTTCTGCCACCATCACATAGGCGACATTTTCAGGCTCACTAATCAAGACAGTGCAATACAGCATCTAGATATTGCAATAAAGCTTGCGGTCGAAACTGGTGACAGTGCTGAGTATTTTAACTGCCTCACCTCCAAGTCTCTTTCTTTACTCTTTGATGGGCAATTCAATAAAGCCAAGGAATGTGCCATAATGAGTGCACTTAATGGCTCAAAATATGTTGACGACAACACTTTTTATAATGCAGCCAGAGCCTATTGCGCTCTTGGCATGGTTGATTCAGCGCAACTGTTCTTAAGTAAAGCCAGTGCTAATCCCGATAACAAACATATCCTTGCCATGCGTTACCTGACCATGACCGACATCTTCAGCAAAACAGGTGATTTAGCCAGTTTTAAGAAATATGAGGAATTGTATTGCGCCCTGCGTGACTCTTTAAGCAATAACCAGAATGTTACTGCTATTTTTGATAATGAGAATTCATTCCAAAATCAATCCAGTAATAACACTAGGATAGAAAGAGACAAGTCAAGGAGGCTTGTTGCATGCCTGATCGTCGCAATCGCACTGGCTATAATAATTGTTGGGTATCTATTCCTTCGAATTCACAGTAAAAGGAAACAAGAAAAAATAGAGTTTCTCGACACCTTGAAAACAATTAGCGAGAAGCACGAACTTGAGAAGTCGCAACTGCAACAACTATTCAGAAGTCTTGAAATGAAATCAAAAGAATTGGGGCATGAAATGTCTATCAAGGATTCTTATTCAAAAATTCTGAGGGATATGGTTGCAAGGCACATTGTTGTGATGGAAAAGCTGGCATCAACCTACGCTAAAGGAAGTGATTCTAATTTCAAGAGCGATTTCATCAAAATTGTGGGTGAATATCGCGAGGCTTCCAGTTTCTGGGAGGCTGCCACAGCCTATGTAAATGACAATTACAAGGGCTTCTTTGACCGAGTGGACACGTTGTGCCCCAAGCTAAGTGACAAGCAAAGGAAAATCATAACTTTGCATTGCTTAGGTTTTGATTATGTGAATTGTGCTGTAATATTAGGAACCTCGGCAAGCTCAATGGGAGTGATGTGCACTAGAATTGCCGACCGATTAGGCACCGATTTATCACTAAAAAAGTTTGTTGAAAAGTTGAAAATGGAATGTATCAATGAATCTTAATAAGATTTCCTGCAAGTTTTTTGAATGTGTTAAAAAATAAGTGTTACGGAAATCGCTGAACAACAGTGGATTATATTGTTTTGCTGTTAAAAAAATAAATTTTTTGGTCAGAAAATTTCAATTTATTTTTGCAGAAAATTTTAAAAACAACAAAACAATGAGAATGAAATTCGTTTTAATTATCGGAATTTTACTTGCTATTTGTAACAATGCCTCTGCACATCGTGATGTCGTTATTGTGCATTCAGGAGGAAGCAATCAAGGCCTCAACCAAATCTACATCGAGAACCCTCGGGTGACCTATGACGACGCTCTCAACGAGCTCTATGTCTATTTTGGTTCTTCAGGGACAATCGACTTGGAGTGTGATGACGGCACAGGCACCCCCTATTATTATATATATGGTGAGTACCATGTTGCATGTGAAACCGCCACCTACTCTAACCTCCCATCCGGCTATTACACCATCACAATACACAGCGTGTATGGCATAACTTACACAGGAAACTTCACAGTCAACTGATTTTTAATGACAATAAAAATTGACATACTTTCCGACATCGCTTTAGAGGTGGTTAACAGGTTGCGCTCAAGGCCATTGCTTAATTATGGCTTGTTGGGTGGCGATTTGGGCGATATAATTTTTCTTTATCACTACTCAAGGATAGATAGTTGCTACGAATCCATAGCAGATGGTCTGTTGGAGAAGATGCTGCAGTCATTGAGCCTGCAACCTCGCATCGCCACCTATTGCAGTGGGCTTGCCGGTTTAGGAGTGGGGCTTCTAGGTCTGCAACATGAGGGATTTATAGATGGAACAGAGACTGCTCTTGACGCTATTGATCCCACTATTGCGAAATCATTAGACCTTTTTATCAGTAACAACAACATAGATTTCCTGCATGGCCTGATTGGTATTGGGTTCTACCTGCTTGAGAGAAGCAATTCAAGCAAGGAATACTCAGTGTCCAATCTCAGTAAGATTATTGATTATCTTGACAAATCAAAGATTACTGATGATGCAATAGTGAAATGGAGATATAACGCGAATAGACTTTCAAAACCGTACAACATATCACTCTCTCATGGTGTTTCCAGTATTGTGGTTTTTATTTGCAGATTATTGAAATCTGGGATACTTGGTGAGAAATTCAATGCAATAATTAAACAAATGCTTGAGGGCGCGGCACGCTACATTCTGAGCAACAGGGTTGATGTTGATAAACTGGGATGCTGGTTTGCATCTTCCTCAATTGAATGTGACGACCGCCCTCATCGTAGCCGTCTGGCTTGGTGCTATGGTGATTTGGGCGTTGCGACAGCATTACTTGAGGCAGGAAACACACTTCATGATTCATCGGTTCGTGACATAGCAATACAAGTACTGCTCTATTCCGCAAAACGACGTGACATTAAAGCCAACTATGTGAATGACTTCTGCGTGTGCCACGGCTCAGTAGGCATAGCTCAAATCTTCCGTAGCCATGGAATTACTCTTGAACAGGAAGAGTTGCTTGATGCTGCCGACTATTGGGAAAAGAACACATTAAGTAGGGTGGTTATGGATGGTCAAGGTCGTCACACTTTATTGTATTATGATCCTGAAAATGGAGGCTATGTAGAGAGAGGTGGTGTTCTTGATGGCATTGCTGGTGCAGGACTATATCTCTTAGGAGAGCAAACTCATTTAAACAAATTGCTTCTTATGCCATGTCAATGAGGAAATATAAAATACAATATCTTCCCTCTAGTCGGGGTGTGTTGCGATTGCCATTAATGCCTTGCAACGTTCTCAACAATGTGCTTTTCTCGGACGAAGAGTTTGAGAGAATGATTAGTGACCGCACCTTTAGGAATGCGGTTTTTCTGTCTTCTCCAGCCTTGGCACAGGAACTTGACCGATTCTTGAGCGGGAATATGAATAAGGGATCCAAAATTGAGAGACTCAGAGCTGGACTCACAAAATATGTTGAGAGGATGTCGACCCGCTGCACGCCTTTTGGTTATTTTGCATCATGCTCAACCGTAGAACTGGCTGATAAGCATAAGCTCATGGTATCCGACAATATCAAGGAGAATTACCGTGTTGATATGCTTTGCTTATACAACTTGGCACAAATTCTCCAGTCGGATAACGAGATATTAAGAAAACTCCACTACCGATCTAATGACACATTACTAAGTGTGGGTAAAAGATACCATTATATAACTCGCAGTTATACGCCACACGGAGTTCAATTTCAAATAAGATCAGTCAAGCGCACACCAATTCTTAAAGATGTGTTAAGACTATGTCAAAGACGAATTAGTTTCGAAGATATAGAACATAACATATCGAGAATATATGAAATAAACGAATCTGCTTTGACCGATTACCTGCTGTCCCTCATCAAGAATCAGCTGTTAATAAGCAATATTGACCCCACTGTGACAGATGAAAACTATCAGGCTCTCTTGATGTCACATCTGCCAAACGGTGAAACCAAAACCAGACTGAAACAAATAGAAACATGTCTTAATGAACTTAAAGTAAATCGTGATTACGAGGAGAACACGAAAACCATACAAGAAATAAAGGCTTTACTTAGGGATTGTGGTGTGGGCAATACCAATGACAAGTTTATAGTACAGTTGGACTCTTTTAGAGAACTGTCACAAGGCAGGCTGAATAAAGACACTTTAATTCCTCAGTTGCAAGACGCGATTGATTTCATGCTCCGTTTCTGCAGTGCAGGAGAGAGCATGGAAATGGCAGATTTCAAAAAGCGGTTCAGCGCAAGATATGAACAACAAGAGGTGCCACTGATTGAAGCCTTGGATCCTGAAGTGGGAGTTGGATATTATGTGAAGTCAAGCATTGTCAATAATCCATTGATTGCTGGCATTCAACCGCCCATATCACAAAAGTCTTATTCAAGCATGCCCATTACTCCCCTGTCTAAGATATTACTCCGTAAACTGGTGGCTTCGTCAGGGAAAGGTGTCGTAGAGCTAGAAAAAGAAGATTTCAAGATTGAGCCACAGCCCATAACTAAACTTCCTCTCACTATAGCGGCGATGTTCAGCATTGTAGGCATTGATGACATGTCGGGTGAATATAAGCTTCAAGGATTGCACTTCTCTGGGTCTTCGGCGGCAAACCTGCTTGGAAGATTCGCAAGTGGCGACAAAAACATACATGAAATAGTCAAACAAGTCGCCGACTGTGAGCAAGGGGCAATAAAGGACAAAATTGTAGCCGAAATCGCCCATGTGCCCGAAGCAAGGACAGGAAACATCCTTTCACGACCACATTTGCGGTTGCATGAAATAATTTATCTCACAAACTCCACCCTTGATGACGACCATGTGATTCCTGTTAACGACCTAATGTTGAGCATAAGCGACAATAGAGTTATATTACGTTCAAAGCGGTTCAAAAAAGAGATAATTCCTCGTCTGACAACTGCTCATAATTTCAGTAAAGGGACTCCCATATACCGATTCCTGTGTGAACTGCAAAATCAAGGTAGCATACCCGCATTGTCATTCCATTGGTGTGGTCTTGACAAGATTTTCGACCATCTGCCACGGGTGATATACCGTAATATAATCCTCTCGCCCGAAAGATGGACACTGAACACCAAGGACATCAAGAAAGACAAGATGCATTACTCAACCGAGGAATTGATGGCATGGAAAGACATCAACAAGTTACCCAATAGAGTGCTTTTGGTCGCTGGTGACAACAAACTGCTTGTAGATTTCAACAGCTTGATGAGCGTCAAAGCTTTTCTTAGTGAGATAACACATTCCCAAACTGTTACCCTTGAGGAGTTCTTCGAATGTGAGAATATGGTAACTGACGAACATGGCGGCAGTTATCAAAACGAGTTTATATTTCCTTTTATTCGTCATCAGTTATGAGCAGGCATTCAAATATTAAGCGCATTTTTGTGCCAGGTGAAGAATGGCTGTTTTTCAAAGTCTATTGTGGCATGAAGACCAGTGATGAATTATTGGTAAAAAAGATTTTGCCTCTTGCCCACAGGCTTATGAAGGAGAAGATAATAATTAGGTGGTTCTTTATTAGGTATTCCGATCCTAATTATCATCTCAGAGTTAGATTTCTCTTGAGTTCTACCGATGACATAGGTTATGTGATAACAAAAATAAGAGGATGTCTTTCTACATATTTAAACAATAGTAAAGTGTCAAAAGTTGTGGTTGACACTTATCAGAGGGAAATTGAGCGGTATGGAGCAAAGTACATTGAGCTTTCAGAGCAGGTTTTCCATGCTGGAAGTGAGTGTGTGATTACAATAATAAAGAGTTTTAAAGACAATTCGGAATTAAGATGGAAAGCAGCGTTCCTTATTGTTGACTCACTATTTACAAGTTTAGGGCTTAATGTTGAGCAGAAAAAAGAATTCATTGAGAGAATAAACGACTCGTTCTTGAGAGAGTTCAATTTCAATATTCACAACAGTAAGTGTCTCAACGATGCCTACAGGATAAAGCGAAAGGCTGTCGTTGACCTTGTCAGTGGCTTAGACAAAGACGACATGGATTCTTTAATGAGAAAGCGTGTAAATACTTACGTCAAGAAAGTAGCAGGCATAATAGGAGATATTCCTATGGACAAATTGAGCATATCATCTTATCTGCACATGGAGATGAACAGGCTTTTTACAAGCAATAACCGCCTTAATGAGATGGTAGTTTATAACTATTTAACAAGATACTACAAAAGTGAGATTGCGAAAGCAAAATCACAGAACAAATAACTAATTTATTAACTATTTAATAATTTGCAACTATGAAACATTTAAAAGAAAAAGACTTGTCGCTCGACAAGCAGGAAGTAAGTTCTCTTGGAGGTCCTAACGGCACGAAAGATGTCACCGACGGTTGCCCTAATCCAACAGTACAAACCACTTTGGATTCGCATAATCCACCATGTTGTGCTACGGCTGATGATTGCTACACATGTGGAAAGACATGTGAACTTACTAAATGTATCTGTCCTGAAACAGATGTTGAGGCAACTTGTGTTGTTTCTGAAGACCCAGATACTACCTGCTTAACTCCAATTACAGAGACGAAGGATTGTTAGGGTCTGTTAAATTCAGGCTGTTTTGCAGTTTTCTCAACCATAGGCGTTTAAAAGATAGTTAAAGCTCCTTAATTGAGTTTAATCATGAAGAAGTTGCTCTCTCTGATTGCCATCATTTTATGCTTTGTGGAGCAAGTCGCATGGTTTTGCGCAGTATAAGCAGAATCTTGACTGGTAGATTTATAGCATGTCCATATGATAAATTATAATCAGAGAGAGCATGCTTCTTCAAGAAAAAGAATGATATAAAGGTATTAATAGCTTCTTTTTAATCGCTATATACATTCATTAAAATAAATACTGCATTTTTTTGAGAAATAAATAGGCTAAATACCAAAAACGTCATGAAAAAGTTCGCCCCATTACTCTTATTTCTAATTATTGTGGTGCTGTTGACATCATGTGAGGAAGACATTGAAAAGCGTCAGGTGACTTTCACCGCCATGATGCCTAGCGATGACTTGTCTTCATCACGGCTTGGCAGCATTATAAATGGCGTGCCAGCTGCTGACGGCTTCAATCTTAATGCTCAGTGGAAAGAGAGCGACAAGATACAGATTTTTGTGCGTCAAGACGGCAAAGTGTATCAGTTAGAGAGTCCAGCCACTATCTATGACATAAGCAGTGACGGCAAGACCTGCTCATTCCAGATAACGCTGCCCAAGTCGGTCAATCGTGACCATGACTACGACATTATAGGTGTAATGGGAGCTGAAACCGTTATCCATGAGTCGAATGTTATAGGTGTGTGCACCATGAAGCGTGTGGGAATTGACGGCAGTGAATCATTATTGTTGCCAATGTGGTTCACCGCCAAGAAAGGCAGCAGCCAGGCGAAGTTCCGTCACTTTTGTGCCTACGAGATTCTCAATGTCAAAAATGTGTCGGATGCGAGCATCACGTTTAGGCACTCAGGATTTAAGGCGCTTTCTCGGTGGTACAGATACAGTGGCTCTGTTTCGCTGCCCGACGGCAATGTAGGTGGTCAAGAAGTGCAAAACGATGTCGAGAGCAATGAAATCACGATTCCCGCTGGAGGCACTGGCACGATAGTTTCATGGTATATTCCAATTACCATTGTAGCTGATGTGACAATCGACAATGCCAAGCTAAAAGCTGTTGTCAATGGAAAGGATGCAACTACCGTCGACGCAATGATATCCTATAAGATTCAAGCACGCGGCAATGCCTATTACATGGAGGTCAACTGGGACGGCTCCACTCTGTATTTCTCTAATGAATTCTGCCCCAATGGAAACCATCCGCACATTATCGACTTGGGCTTGCCATCGGGGACAAAATGGGCGTGCTGCAATCTGGGAGCCAATATCCCGACAGAAGGTGGAGATTTTTACGCATGGGGCGAAACCGCTACGAAGCCGTACTTTGCTAAGTATAACTACAAATGGTATCTTAGTGGTGATGACCATAACATAACAAAGTATTGTGGTAACAGTAGTTTTGGCACTGTCGACAACAGGATAGAGCTTGAACCAGAAGACGATGCGGCATACGTGAATTGGGGTCCTGAGTGGCGCACACCTTCGTTGAGACAGCTTTACGAGCTGAAGAACAACTGCACAACTAAGTGGACAAAAGTGAATGGCGTGGGTGGTTTTCTATTCAAGAGCAACACTGACGGCAAAGCTATTTTCCTCCCTGCTGCCGGTTGGCCCTATAATGGGGTTCAGGATGTTGGTAGTGACGGCCGTTATTTGTCTTGCATGTATTACTACGATGTTAGACCGGACCTTGTTTATATCTTGGCTTTCCAGAATCAGGGCGGATTAACGGGATACTATTACAATCGCCATTCAGGCGCAAGCGTTCGTGCTGTGTATGTTGGACAAGAGTAGATAATATTTTGGATGAAGTTATACAATCTGTGAAATTCATCCACTCTGATAAGAAAGTTATGAAAAAGTGAGATTACAAAAACAAAATCTCGTGAGATATAATTCATTTTATTAATTTTTAATTCTTATTGACATGAAGAAATTATCGAAAGAAGACTTATCGCTCGACAAGCAAGAAGTGAGTGCTCTTGGTGGTTCTAACGGTATGAAAGATGCCACCGACGGTTGCACAAATCCCACAGTACAAACTACTTTGGACTCGCATGGTCCAATATGTTGTGACTTTTCTCATAACGAAACATGTGGAAAGACATGTGAACTTACTAAATGTTTTAATTGTCCTGTATCAGATAATTGTACTGAATCAGCAGATTGTACTGAATCATATGAACCTGATTGTGATATTTCTTATGATCCTGGTTGTGTGATTCCCATTCCAGTGACAAAGGATTGCCCAGAGTGAATAATAGAAACTTTTGTTTCGACATTTATTCGTTTTCTTAATTGAGTCATGAATGAGTTGCTCTCTCTGATTGTCATTTTTTGTGTTTTTTTGTTGCAAGGCACAAGGTTTTGCGCTTTATGATTATAACCGTTACAGTCAGGTGTAAAAGTGCTCGCAGAGAATATTTCATGTGATGAATCATAATCAGGGAGAGCATATTTCTTCAAGAATAAATGTTGATTACAGGTAGTGAACAGCTACTTTTTATCGTAAAATCTTTATGCATACATTATAATAAATATGGCCTATTTTTTTGAGAAATTAATAGGCGAAATACCAAAAACGTCATGAATAAGGTTGTACTATTATCTTTACTTTCATTGACTGTGGCGTTGTTGACATCATGTAATGAAAATGATATTGAAAAGCGCCAGGTGACCATCACCGCCACAATGCCCAGCGATGACTTGTCATCCTCACGGCTTGGCAGCATTATAAATGGTGTGCCAGCGGCTGACGGTTTCAATCTGAAAGCTCAGTGGAAAGATGGCGACAAGATACAGGTTTTTGTCCGTCAAGACGGAAAAGTGTATCAGGTTGAGAGTCCATCCAGAGTTTCTGACATAAGCGGCGACGGCAAGACATGCTTATTCATGGTCACGCTGCCAAAGTCGGTCAATCGTGATAAGGACTACGACATTATTGGTGTGACTGGAGTGGAAGCATATATCGATGGTGCTGATGTGGTTGCCTCATGTGACCTGACGCGAGTGGGCATTGACAGTAGTGACGCGCCGTTGCTGCCAATGTGGTTCGCCTGCAAGAAGAGCAGCACCCAAGCGAAATTCCGTCATCTGTGTGCCTACGAGGTTCTCTATGTGTATAACAGTTCTGAGTCAAGTATCACGTTTAGGCACAGTGGATTCGAGGTGATGACTCCTTGGTACAAGTATAGCGACAAAATTGTGCTCACAGGAAACAGTTTTTCAGGATATGAAGCAGGACAAACCGATGCCCAGAGCAATGAAATCACGATACCCGCTGGAGAAACGGGGACAATAATGTCATGGTATATTCCGCGGTTTGATGTGACTGATGAGACACCCGACGCCACAATCAACAATGCCCGGCTCAAGGCCATTGTCAATGGCAGCACCGCCACCTCTACCGACGCATTGAAAGCATATAAATCTATCGCACGTGGCAGTGCCTATTATATGCAAGCCACCTGGGATGGCTCCACTCTGAATTTCTCTAATGAGTTCTGTCCCGATGGAAATCATCCTCATGCGATTGATCTGGGCTTGCCGTCGGGAAGAAAAATTGCGTGCTGTAATATTGGAGCCAATAGCCCTTCGGAATGTGGAGACTATTTCGCCTGGGGCGAAACCACTCCCAAGACTAGCTTTACAAAGGCTAACTATAAGTGGTACAGCAGTGGTGACGATCATAACATCACGAAGTACTGCTCAAATAGTGACTATGGCATTGTTGACAACATTATAGGTCTCCAGCCTGAAGACGATGCTGCTTATGTGAATTGGGGACCAGAGTGGCACATGATGGGAACGGCTACGATTAATGAGTTGTTGGAAAACTGCACAATTGAATGGACTAAGATAAACGGCATGCACGGTTATATTTTCAAGAGCAACACAAATAATGGGGCTATTTTCTTTCCGGCAGTTGGTTGGTACAACAGTGGTGGACTTAACTATTTGGAAGATGAAGGTGCCTATTGGTCATGCTATAATTCCCCAACCGTCAGACCCGATTGGGCTTATGTTCTTAGCTTCCGTCATGGTGATTTGGGCTGGATTGACTTGAAATCTTTCGGCAGACATAACGGTTGTAACATTCGTCCTGTGTATGTTGGACAAGAATAGAGGCACATGAGCCTAAAGTGGAGCACAAAACTATAAACAAGAAACGATTTTGAAACAATAATAGTATAAATAACCAAAAAAAAGATATTAACAAAATTACTGTCTTTGCTTTACGCAGAGACTGGGCAATAAAAGAAAGGAGATTATTATGGCATTGAGACCCAAACTTGAATTTTACAGGCTAAAATTAATTACAAAGGATCATGAATACAAAACTTTTCGAGATTTTGCAATCGAAGAACTCTACCAGCGTCGTCCTAGTTCTAATGCGCAAATAATGAATAAATTATTTGAACATTTCATGAATCAACTTGTAACTGAAAAAGCAAAAGACAGAAGAATCAAGAAACAGCTCAAACTTATTAAAACGTCATCAAATAAGCATTTGAATAACAGGCCAGTTCTTGATGTTCGGAGAAACATAATATACGGAGTGATCAATGGGGGAAGATTTGGCCGTGATGGTATGATGAGTGACTCTTCTGCAGACACAGAAGATGCGAGTGCCTTTGGTAAGAACAAGACAATTCTCAGATATTATTATTTCCTTTTGTATTTACCATTAGATCATAATGAGGGATGCTTTATTATACATTCGAATAGTAAAGAAGAAACAATAACAGACATGTTTAAAGTTTATGTTTCACGTCTTTTTCAGGGTGAAAATTATAGGAGGCCGGCATTGTTGATGTTTTGTCCGGAATCTTTTCAGCGTGAATTCGAGAACGAAGCAATAATAAAGTCTGTTGAATTTGGTAATACATATCTTGACGATGTGTATACAGCAGAAGGTATGCACTCCTATAGCCAACGCTATGATGTAAAAATAGAAATAGTTCCACGCGAAGGGAACATCTCTTTAAACGAAAAATCGCGTTTAATTCACCTATTGCGCCAATTAGGGTTTGCTCGCAATCGGCAAAACACAGAGATGCTGACTGGTTTCGAGTCAAAGAAAATGACCCTGAATAGTCCCTTATCAAAATCGAACAGAACTTTTGATTTTGATGATGAGAATTTGAATATAATACCTGTTGTGTATCTTGAAGGGCGAATTAATCATTATAATGATGATGACACACCTGAATTCAATGAATTAAATCAATTGTGTCAAAATCTATTCCAATACGAAGTCTTACCAGAAATAAGACCTGATTTATTTATTTAGAACAATGAAGCAAAAAAAAGAAAAATCATTTATACACTTTGTTTATTCCAAAGCACGAGAAAGCGAAATTTTGGATATAAATAATAAGAAGAAATCTTTCATTCAAAGGAATGGAAGATATCTCTTTGCCTGTACTTTTACTATTATTGCAATACTCACACTTCAAAATGGATATAACAAAGAATTTCTACAATTGGGAGCTTCTATTTTGGCAATTCTCATAGGCTTATTCCTTACTGCATTAGTATTTGCATTAGACAAGTTCTATACCCCCAATAGGTACAGAAAAAGAGATTACAAAATAGATGTAAGCAAAAATGAACAAATAAAGAGTTTTGAGATTTCTGTTGACGAGATTGCATTTGATAACGCTAGAGAGAAATTGTGGCAGAAACAATCTTTATATTATGTGCAGAAATTTAATGTTTTGGTGGGAAAAAGCGTCATTGTGGGCGTTTGGGCTTTGGCTTTGATTTGCTTAAATGTCATGTATTCAGATTTCTTTGGGATTAATCTTGCTGATTATTCTTTCGTACCAATATCATTTCATTCTATATGGATTTTTATAAAACTCATGATGGTTTTTGCTGTTAGATTCCTTATTTGTTACTATATTATTGAGGTGTTTTATAACACAATAAGGATTATAAGCAGTATGATTAATTTTATGTCTGTAAGAATAAACAAATAAATGAATACTAAACAACTACGATAAGATATCTAAGCACTAATGAAAATTTTAAATAATAGAATTTATGTCACACTTTAACGAACATAATTTGGAAATGACCATCAGAGAACTGCTGGAAAGGCAGGGCTATGAGTATCAAAGCGGTGAGACGATTCATAAGAAATTGTCAGAGGTGATGCTATTAGACGATTTGTATATGTTCTTGATGGAGCGTTATGCCGATGAGTGAATCACCCCATCTAGAAGAGGAACGCGTGATTGCCAAGCTGATGGCCGACAATGGGGTGCAACCGTTCGTGCTGTGTGTGTTGGACAAGAGTAGAGCAGCATTATATGCTGTATGATATAAATTTATATTAACTCTCGTATAATAAGATTTTAATAACTTTATAATTTTCACTACATTATGGAACTTTTATTTAATATTGACAATTATGAAGAGAAAATGAGTTCAGATGAACTTACTCTAAATGAAACAGAAAAAAAGAAAATCATAAATGAAATTGCCATCAGTAACGTTGAAAGTGTTGAATTCGTAAACATTGGCGCTGGAGCTGATTGTATGGTCGTTTTGGTTGGTATTAGGTTGGTATATGAAATCATAAAGGCAGGAAAATATATAAATGACGGCATCGATGGTTGGATTAAAATCGGTAATAGGTTAAAGAATTTGGTTAAGCGAAACAAGATTATTTCAATTGACAGTGAAGGAGCTACATTGCTTGCAATAGAATTGATTTCTCAAAAAGAAAAAATAAATGCTTTTGAAGTTATGCAAGAGGACACAATAAACCTCGTTGATATGTCTGGCTTCCTTCCCAAGAACAAAGGTTTGGCAGCAAAGCCTTTTAACTACTTTGTTAAAACAATAAATGTGAATCATGAGACCTTGTATATAATCGGTGTCAACTCAACTGGCGAGGCAACCATCATTAAACGCTATGATGTAAGTAATGGGATGCCTAATACTGTAGAAATCGATAATTAGTTTTTTGTGAAAAGTATGATTTAGGAGAATGTGACAACTCTACAATTAAAACGTCGCTAGAAATTTCTCTTGCGGCGTTTTAATATTGTCCTTATTAATCTAATCTGTTATATTTGCAACACAAGAGCTCTTTGACATTCTGCCACCCCTTCAAAATTTTTTCCCATTTTTGTCCCACTTGTCCCAATCATCCCATGAAAACCAAAAATATTTTTCAAAAGTGTCCCACCCAGTCTCAAACGCCACCATGCGCAGTCCCTCTCACCTCTCCCCACTTCCCTCTCACCTGACTAAGCTGAGTCAGGTGAGTCAGGTGAGTCAGGTGAGTCAACTGATTCCACATAATTACGCGCGTTTCTGCAATTTTCAACTTAATTTTCACTTAATTTTAAGCGAAGCGCCCATCCAGCCTCAAACGCTCCCCCACGCGCAGCACCCAGTAGCAATTGTCATTAATAACCACAAGCCGCATGGCTTAGTATCCAGCATCCAATGAAAACATTTCTTTTTGTCCTTAATAGTCTGAAAAAACCACCCACGCGCTTACAATCCGTAACCACGCATTTTTTGCGCAAACTGTCCCACCCACGACCAAACATTAAGCAATCCGTTCTCCATTCCTTAACATCTAAAACAAATTTTGCCCACTATGACTACAAACCCTCAAACTCAAAAAAATTTTTTTTCAAAAGTGTCCCACTTTTCCCACTTCCCCGGAATCCCCACTTTCAATTTAAAACCAAATTTTAGTGCGAAGCACCATAATGATTTTAGCGACCGTAGGGAGCTCTCCACTCTCTACTCTGCACTCTCCACTCTCCCTTCTCCACTTGAATTTCTCTCCCCTGAAAACAATTGTCCATTATAATCTGAAAAAATATAGATTAAATCGCTTGTGGATTAGAAAAATATGCGTACCTTTGCAGTCGCGTTTTCCGGGAACGAATCTGGAAGACCTGTGATTATTAACTATTTTTACTAACATTTAAATGAGCGAAGAATTAAAAAATTCTCCAGTATCACCTATTGAGGACTTCGATTGGGAAGCCTTTGAGAGAGGTGATGTAAAAAAGAATGAGTCTTACGAGGCTCTGGAAGCCGCCTACGACAAGTCGCTTGGCGCAATCAAGGACAAAGAAGTAACCGAAGGTACTGTTATCTCAATCAACAAGCGCGAGGTAGTAGTTAACATTGGCTACAAGTCGGACGGTATTATTCCATTCAACGAGTTCCGTTACAACCCCGACCTGAAGGTAGGCGACACCGTTGAGGTGTTTGTTGAGAATCAGGAGGACCGCAAGGGTCAGCTCGTGCTCTCGCACAAGAAGGCTCGCACTGCTAAGAGTTGGGAGCGCGTTAATCAGGCGCTTGAGAATGATGAAATCATCAAGGGTTACATCAAGTGTCGCACTAAGGGTGGTATGATTGTTGACGTATTTGGCATCGAGGCCTTCTTGCCTGGTAGCCAGATCGACGTTAAGCCCATCCGCGACTATGACATGTTTGTCGACAAGACAATGGAGTTCAAGGTTGTGAAAATCAACCAGGAGTACAAGAACGTTGTTGTTTCTCACAAGGCACTCATCGAGGCCGAGCTTGAGCAGCAGCGCAAGGAAATCATCGCTAAGCTCGAGAAGGGTCAAGTGCTTGAGGGTACCGTTAAGAACATCACTACCTACGGCGTATTCATCGACCTGGGTGGCGTTGACGGACTTATCCACATTACCGACCTCTCTTGGGGCCGCGTAAACAACCCCGCCGACATCGTAGAGCCCGATCAGAAGCTCAACGTTGTTATCCTCGATTTCGACGAGGAGAAGAAGCGCATCGCTTTGGGTCTGAAGCAGCTTCAACCACATCCATGGGACAAGCTCGATGAGAACCTCAAGGTTGGTGACAAGGTTACTGGTAAGGTTGTCGTGATGACCGACTACGGCGCATTCGTTGAGATTGCTCCAGGCGTAGAGGGTCTTATCCACGTGAGCGAGATGAGCTGGTCGCAGCACCTGCGCAGCGCTCAGGACTTCCTCAAGGTGGGCGACGAGGTAGAGGCAGTTATCCTCACTCTCGACCGCGACGAGCGCAAGATGTCGCTTGGCATCAAGCAGCTTAAGGAGAATCCTTGGGACAAGATTGAGGAGCGTTATCCCGTTGGCTCGAAGCACAATGCTAAGGTTCGCAACTTCACCAACTTTGGTGTGTTTGTTGAGCTTGAGGAAGGCGTTGACGGTCTTATCCACATCAGCGACCTGAGCTGGACCAAGAAGATTAAGCACCCAAGTGAGTTCACTCAGATTGGTGCCGACATCGAGGTCGTAGTTCTTGAGATTGACAAGGACAACCGTCGTCTGAGCCTTGGTCACAAGCAGCTAGAGGACAATCCTTGGGACAACTTCGAGACAGTTTACACCGTGGGCAGCATCCACGAGGGTACTATCACTGAGCTCCTCGACAAGGGCGCTGTTATCAGCCTGCCTTACGGAGTTGAGGGATTTGCTACTCCTAAGCACCTTGTTAAGGAAGACGGTACTCCTGCCAAGCAGGACGAGAAGCTCCAGTTCAAGGTTATCGAGTTTAACAAGGATGCTAAGCGCATCATTTTGAGCCACAGCCGCATCTTCGAGGATGAGCAGAAGGCCGAGGCTCGCAAGGCTCGCAAGGCTGCTGGTAAGCAGCAAGCCGATGAGCAGCCTGTAGCACAGTCGAGCAACATCGAGAAGACCACTCTGGGCGACATCGATGCTCTCGCCGAGCTC
The DNA here is from genome assembly GCA_902785925.1 of uncultured Bacteroidales bacterium. Lineage (GTDB taxonomy): Bacteria > Bacteroidota > Bacteroidia > Bacteroidales > Muribaculaceae > Sodaliphilus. The sequence continues at coordinate 14,027 of CADAAI010000033.1, read as the reverse complement.
AAGCAGAAACTCGAGAAGGGTGAGTAATTCACCGGTAGTTAACTCTTGAAAATTAAAAGCGCCAGGTTCCACGAGAACTTGGTGCTTTTTTGTTTAGAATCAGTATTGAGTCATATTTTCATCCAATCAACTGAGCTAGCTGTGATTGGGTGGCGTGGGGCAGGATGCGGTGCAGGTGGGCGGTGATGAGCTCTCGCGATTGCTCAGGACTCTGCTCGCACTGGCAATCCTCACGACCTAATAGGCGCTCGGGAGTCGTAAGAAGCGACCAGCCCCAGCCATACTCTCGTCCATGTCGGTCGCGAGGATAGATGAAGTCCTCGGTTACTATGCGACACTGCATCTGCAGCCGGGTGATGTAGGAGTCGAAGCGGCTTCGCATTTTTGCTCCTGTGAAGCCGCACATCGCACGCAGTTCACGCGTAATCAGGCTGCCGTGTTCCTGCAAAGTGAGCAGAATAGTCTCTTCAATCGACCCTGGAGCTGGTGTGGGGCTCTTGCTGCGTCGCCAGTTGCACAAGTGGGGCCACCACTTCATGCTCACAAAACCAGCTTTGCTGTTGAAGAACTTGCCATACACGCAGTCGCCCTCGGTGATTATAGGCCCTTTCCATTTCCACAGTGGCCAGTCCCAGCCATCGGCAGTTGCCACGTAACGGCATTCATCGTCGACCATTTCTTCGGCGCTGAATCCCGCTATGCCTCCATCGAGTAGGGGAACAAACCCTAGTTCCTCGATTGCCGCCATCATCTCATGACAAGTGCTGATGTTTCTTTTCATTGTCTATCCTTTAAGCATCGTGTCCAGTTCGTTGTATAGGCGGTGGAGCGGTAGACCCATCACGTTGTAAAAGCTTCCGTTGATGTGGCGCACGCCCATGCAGCCAATCCATTCCTGGATGCCGTAGGCTCCTGCCTTGTCAAGAGGTTGGTACTTCTCAACGTAGTAATGAATATCTTGGTCGCTCAGTGGTGCAAACTCCACGTCGGTAACGGTGCTGAACGAGCGAGTAGCATTGGTCGTTACTATGGTCACTCCTGTCACCACCTTGTGGGTTTTGCCCGAAAGTTCGCTGAGCATTCGGCATGCATCAGTGTTGTCCTTTGGCTTGCCAAGCACCTCATAGTCGAGTATGACCACTGTGTCGGCAGTGATTATAAGTTCGTTGGGTGCCATCTCGGCACGATAGGCCTGTGCCTTTTTGCGTGATATGTATTCGGCAATCTCCAGCACTGGCAGGTCGTGAGGATAGCTCTCATCGATGCCCTTAATAGTGCGCACCTCAAAGTCGATGCCTAGATCGGCAAGCAGTTCGCGTCGGCGTGGCGAATTGCTTGCAAGCACTACATTATATTGTTTTAATTTATCTAATAGCATAGAAAAAACTTTTTTTTACCAGCCGAAGGCGTGTTCGTCGTACATCCACAGGCCTTGTGCGGTGAGTATCTTTTCGATTATGTCGCGGGCTACGCCGTGTCCGCCCTCCCAAGGCGAGACATAGTCGGCAATCTCTTTTACTTGCCAAGCAGCGTCGGCAGGTGCTGCACTCAGTCCAGCAGCCTCCATAACATGGATGTCGGGGATATCGTCGCCTACGAAAACCGCTTCGCTAGCATCAAGGCCAGCGTCATCGAGCCATTGCTCAAAGAGTGGCAGTTTGAAGGTGGCTCCCATGTACACGTCTTGAACACCCAGGTTTCGGTAACGAATTGCTACAGCCCTGGAGCGTCCACCACTGATAATTGCAAGTCGCAGACCTTTCTTAACAGCCAATTGAATTGCATATCCATCTTTAACATTGAGCAATCGACAAGGCTCTCCATCCTCACTCATTGGGATAGTGCAAGGTGACAACACCCCATCAACGTCAAATGCTATTCCTCTAATATCTCTCCATTCCATAGGTGTATTATTGTTTTTTAGAGTTCATTATGCTTTGGGAGAGGAGCTTATAGATTTTGCGCTTGTCGCCGTGGAGCGATGCAAGATGCTTCTCGATGATTTTCTCGTCGCCGCGTGCTGCGGGTCCCGTCTGTGACTCGGCAGGCGTCATGTGGTCTAGTTTGGCAATGGTAGTTTTGATGAGCGGCAACATGGCGTCGAAGGGGATGCCCGCCTCGTCGAGCACTTCGCTCGATAGGGTGAACATGTGGTTGGCAAAGTTGCAGGCAAAAACAGCTGCCACGTGTAAGCGTTCGCGTTCTTTGCTCGAGGCCTGGTGCACATTCCTGGTTATGAGTGATGCCAATTCTTTGACTTCTCTTGTGCTCTCGCTGTCGTTGCCCTCAATGAAGATGTGGACCTCGCTCATGTCGACTGGTCTGCTCTTGCTAAAGGACTGCATGGGGTAGAGCACACCATAGTGACTGCGGTTCTTGGCAAACACATCTATTGGTGTGGAGCCAGATGTGTGGAGCCACAAAGCGCCGTTGTCAAGCACCGATTCAGCAACGCTGGCAATGACATCGTCGCTCACCGAGACGATATAGATGTCGGCATCAAGACTCAAGTCTTGCCACTTGTCAGTCGCCGCACAGTCTACCTGTTGTGCTAGCGTCTGAGCATTGGCAATAGTGCGGCTATATATTTGCACTATCTCGCATTTATCCTTTAATGCTAATGCAAGGCTAGTCGCCACGTTGCCCGAGCCTATTATCACTACTCGCTTTTTCATTGTGTCAGCGATTGGTTGATTTGTTCGATGTAGTCGAGCAGTTCGTCACGGCCGCGACCGTCCTCGCTCGAGGTGATGAATACTGGTGGCAGCTCCTCCCAGGAGTGCAGAAGGTGTCGCTTGTAGGCTGCCACTGCCTGTGCCCCTGCTACCTTGCCGAGTTTATCGAGCTTGGTGAACACGATGCTGAATGGCACACCGTTCTCGCCCAGCCACTCCATAAACTCCACGTCAATCTGTTGTGGTTTCAGACGGCTGTCGATAAGCACAAAGAGGTTGGTCATCTGCTCGCGCTCAAGCACATAGTCTTCGATAATCTTCTTGAGTTTTTCGCGGGCATCCTTGCTGCGCCGTGCGTAGCCGTAGCCAGGCAGGTCGACGATATACCACTCGCCGTTAATCAAGAAGTGGTTGATGAGCAGTGTCTTGCCTGGCGTCGAAGAGGTCTTGGCAAGGCCCTTGTGCCCCGTGAGCATGTTGATGAGTGATGACTTGCCCACATTAGAACGCCCGATGAACGCATATTCCGGCTTGTTGCCAGCCGGGCACTTGGTGTAGTCGGTGTTGCTTATCTCAAATTTTGCAGTCTTAATCTTCATCTTTTCCTATATTTTGTACAAAGGTAGTGAAAAATGCACAATTAAAAACTGACTATAGTTTATGATTATTCTAATTCAGTCATTTTATTCAATAAGTCTTCATATTTAGCCACCTGATAATATCTAACGGAACTTGTAGAGATCTCATTGAACAACTTGGTACAGCAGTCAATCTTCGCTTTCTCAATGGGGGTAATATCCATTGAGAGCAGTGAGCCTTTGGTCTCGGCAATAAAGAAGATATGCTTCACGCCGCCTCGTTGCATGGCAATAGCCCAGTCGGGGGCATAGTTGCCTACTGGTGTAGGAATCTGGAACGAGCGTGGCAGCTTGGCGTAAACCACAACTTCGTTTGCTTCGTCAAGTGCCTCGGCAAAGTTACGCTCGCCCTTGCTGTCGCTCACCACATAGTCGGTGACGTGTTTCTTCGCTTCGTATGCCGAAGTGAAGTCGGCACGGCTGTTTGCCGTGAAGATGTCGCTCTCATACGTCCCCTCGGTCATTCGATAGTGGATATGCTCCACAATCATCGAGGCTTTTTGTTCCTTGATGATACGAATAACGTTGCGGATAAATTCTTCAGGGTTGTTTTTGAACAGAGCGATTTTGCCTGGGTTCAAACCCTGGAGAATCTTCACTACAGAGCGGCGAGTGAGGCGTGCGCCACGTGCGATGTCGCCCACGAGGTCGTATGGCACAGTTGAGGTGCAAACCTCGGTCAGTTGCTCGCTTTGCGATGTAGTGTCGCCAAATTTGGTCACATCTTCATCGTCCTGCTGCCCCTCAACCTTAATATAGCGAAGCACGTTCACCGACAATTCAGCATTGAGGTGAAGAATTGCGTTCTTAATCAACTCGTCGCTGTCATAACTGACGGTATAGACGTACTGGTGGTTGATTTCTTTCCACAACGCCTTGAACTCGTCGCGGTAGAAATTGTCGTTGAGCGCATTGGTCACGGCACTTGGTTTCTCCTCGACAATCATGTCGGCAAGTGCGTTATCGTCGAAGATAGACTGTATCAGGGCGGTTACGCCCTCTGCGATGGGTGCCAGCTTTGCACCGTATGGTGCTTGTTGCCCGGCAGCGACATCGGCATGATACTTCGGCGTGAGGAAACCTTTCTCGTCGATGTAATCGTTATCTTCGAGATAAACTATGATGCGCGAAGCTTCACGCTCATCTATGGTGTGAATGTCGCCGTCGGCAGTCTTGATTTTCTTGCCAGTGAAGTATTCAATGCTTGCCACGCGAGCGCGTTCACGAAGCACTTCACGGGTCTCTTTTTGGAGAGCGTCGGTGAAGCTGGCGTAACTTTCGTTGGCAATCACTGTGAGGCGGTTCACTTTGTGAACGTCTTCTCCTAGTGTTTCAAGGTCTTGCCTTGCGCCGGTGCGGTCGACGCAAATTCGCAGACCGCGCCCCACTTCCTGCCGCTTTGCTACGGCGGAATTGCTGTGGCGCAGGGTGCAGATCTGGAACACGTTGGGATTGTCCCAGCCCTCACGCAGTGCGGAGTGTGAGAAGATGAAGCGAGTGGGTTCCTCGAAACTCAGTAAGCGTTCCTTATTTTTCAGAATGAGGTCGTAGGCACTAATATCATCGCTGATGTCGGTGCCACGCCCGACATGACTGTTGACCGAATGGCCTTTCTTGTCGATGGAGAAATAGCCACGGTGAACGTCGTGAGGAATGAAGCGGCGCAGATACTCGTTATAATCTTCATCGAAGATGTGGAACTCATGCTGCACCAGCCGCGAATATTCCTCCTCGAAAATTTTTTGGAATATGCCCTTTACTTCGTTGCCATCGGCATCGTATTGGCGGTAGTGCGCCACCTCATCAATGAAGAACAGTGAAAGGCATTTGATGCCACGCTTGAAAAGCTCGCGTTCTTTCTCGAAGTGCGATTTGATGGTCTCACGGATTTGCACGCGCTGCATGGTCTCGGCGTTGGTGTCTCCAACGACCTGTCCTTTGTCGATGCGCACGCCGTTGGTGAACACGACAAAGCCTTTTGGCGAAATTTCACTCACGGTGTAGCCGTCGTATTCAGCCAGTCCTCCCGATTCCACTTTCAAGTCATCGCCCACGTTGAACTTCTTAACCTTTCGGGTGATAGCACCAGTGGCGGTCTTTAACTCCAGTTCAATGCGTGCCAATGGCGGTTTCTTGGGCGACAACTCCACGTTGTCAAGGTAGAGATAGCCGCTTGTGCCTCGCAGGTTCTTCACCTCGAAGCCCTTGACATGAATACGCTTGACGAGCCGCTGGCGGTATGCGTCGAGCGCATCGAGGGCATAGATGGTGTCGTGCGAGGTCTTGTGGGTCGCCGAGTAGTTGAGGGTGAACAACGGATTGAAGCGGCGCAAACCGCTCTGCGTTGCCGCACCTTCCATCTTCTGCGGCTCGTCCATGATGATGATTGGGCGGTTAGCCGCTATCACATCTATTGGGCGACGGCTGGCGAACTCATCACGCTTGCTGTAGATAATCAAGCTGTCCTTGCTGCGTCCGCCCTCTTTGAGCGACGAGGCAAAGGCTTGGGTGTTGATGATCATAACATTCAAGCCAGCATCGCTGCTGAACTGGTCAAGCTGTTGCAGGTTGCCGCTGTTGTAGATGAACCAGCGAGCCTTTTTGCCGTAGTACTGCATGAAGTGTTCTTCAAGCATGGCAAAACTCTTGGCAACACCCTCGCGGATGGCGATACTTGGCACCACGATGATGAACTTGCTCCAGCCGTAGCGTTTGTTGAGCTCAAACATCGTTTTGATATAAACGTAGGTCTTGCCGGTGCCGGTTTCCATCTCGATGTCGAGCGACACGGCACCATTGCCTTGCGCAAGGTGGGTCGAGGGCTGAATAAGTGAGGCAATCTGCACCGCATTGATGTTGTCAAGAAGCTGCTTGCTTGACAACTCCACGTCGCGGTTGCGGAAACCTGCGTCATCGTCCTCAAATCGGATGCCGCCTTGCTTGCCCAAGTCGCGGCGGTATTTCATCGCCGTACTGTAACTTGGCTGACCATTGAATACCGCAACGGTATTCTCCACTGCGTAAGTCTGATATTGTTGTATCTTGAACTTAAACTTCATGCTTTATATCATTTTTTAGTGATTCTGCTTTCTTCTCATCAGCTTCAGCCTTAGCAATCAAATCTGTTTTCTTTGTTGGATCTTGTTCTGTTTCAGCCAACTTTCTATAACATTGAGCACGGTATTCATATGCAACTTTTATATCTGAGTCTAATGACAATGCATTATTAAAATCGATAATAGCCTCTTTAGGTTTATTCATGGTAAAATAGATTTCACCTCTTGTTACGTATGACACATATGCTTTATTATCTATTTCTATAGCATCGTTAACATCGTTCATCGCTTTTCCAAACTCTTCTAAAATCATCCACAAATCAGCTCTATTATTATAATATCGTGCATTATTTGGATTTAACTCAATTGCTTTGTTATAATCGCTTAAAGCTCCATTAAAATCATTTAATTCTTTTTTTAAAATACCTCTATTGTTATAAGAACCAGAATTGTCTTGATTTAATTCAATTGCTTTATTATAATCTCTCATTGCACCTTCTTTGTCATTCAATTCTTTTTTTAGTATGCCACGGTTATTATATGCTTCAGTAATGTTGGGAAAGAGACTAATGGCTTTTGTATATAATTCAATGGCTTTTAAATGGTCTTTTTCAGATACAGCTTGTGAGAAGTATTCACTTGCTTTGGCCATTTTAGCAGCTTCTTCTGCGGCCTCTTTGCTCTTGTCAATCACCAGCTTGATTGCTTCGATTTGTTCTTTAAGTTCTGTTATTGATGACAACGAAGCCTTCGCAGATTCTGCATCACGTTTTGTCAAAGCAATTTGTTCTCTTAATTCTTCATTCATTCTTTTTAGTTCTTCTTTCAAACTTTTATCATTTCGATAATTAATATACAAAGGTGTGAGTATGCCAAGAACAATACCAATCATAGCCATCGTGATACTTAGAATAACGAGCCAGTTGTCTAGATTGTCGTTTATTTCGACAGTTTTTGTCCTAACATCATCTCTACATATCATAACCTCTTCTTCCAAATTGTCTATTTTATTCAAGAGTTCTTGGTTCTCTTGTTGCAGCTGTTTATTGGTTGGTTGTTGGGACTGATTCTGCACATTTGGCGAACTAGGCTCACCCCCAAATACGCTAAGGCTAATGCACATCATCAAAGATATTAATAATCGTTTTGTTCTCATAACTAATCTTTTTATAGGATTTTGCAGATGGTGTCGGGTGAATAATGCTTGAAGATTTGCTCGAAGTTGTCAAGCACGTTGTCGTTTGCTGCGCTTGCGTCACGCATAACGAAGAAGTTAGGCTTTTGCTTGGCAATCTCCGTGACAGTGGTTTCGTTCACTTCACGGTCGAATGTGCCAATGAGGTGGCCATCGGCAACGACGAACACATTCTTACCTGCAATCTGCTCACACTTGATAGTGGCAGATAGAGGTACATCAAGTTCGAGTAAGACTTGAAACAGCAAATCTTCTTCGGAGCGGTCTGACTTCACGTTGTCAACAAGTCCTTGAATGGCTGTGGGATCAAATTTATCGGGTGTATAGAACACATCTTCCATATTGCTGCTATCGAGACGCAACACACGGAAACCACTGTCAAGGTCTTTGGCTTCGGGGTGTTCCGCTTTTATCTTTTTTCCAGCACGACGGATGCGTTCCTTGCCAATCTCGCAGATATTGGCATAGCCAGCCTTACGTGCTTCACTCTTTTCATCGGTTACTTCGGGCAGTTGAACCATGATGAACTTACGGTTGCCGCCATCCTCAGCATTAAGCTGCATAACGGCATGAGCTGTTGTTGCACTCCCAGAGAAGAAGTCAAGAATTATATCATCTGACGAAGACCCAATAGATAACATGTTTATTATTAGACGTAATGGTTTTGGGAAACTAAAAACGCCCTTACCAACAATTGTTTCTACTTCAGATGTTCCTTTGTTTGATATAATGTGTTTATCAATCCATACAGTCTTTGGAGTTTGGGTTAATTTTCGTTCTTTTTGGAAAATACGAATTTCTCCATCATTTCCTTTATATGCTACAAGCATATCAATTTCATTTGTAGACTTTTCTTTACCCCATCTCCAAACACTTTCTAAGCCATCTATGGTACTCGGCATAACTTTTATGAAACCATCAATATATTCCGTCGATACTTTACACAATCCATCACTGTCAGGATTATTAATATCCACATAAAATGGGTATCTCAAGTTGGGACGATTAGTAGAATTAAAAGACTTTACGTTTCTATTTCTTAAACCTTTTAAATTAAATCCTCCTTTTTGATCAGAATATTGATAAGAACTACCTTCAACTTCAATCTCATAAAAAATAGAGTTTTCAAGCGATTTAGCAAAAACAAGTGCATATTCATGGGTCTTAGCAAAAGCTCCATAACGCCTTCCTTCTGGCTTTACAATTATTGTCAATTGGGAAACAAAATTTTGAGAGCCAAATATCTCGTCACAAATTTTGCGTAAGTTCTCAACCTCGTTGTCATCAATAGAGATGAAGATAACACCATCATCGGAGAGCAGATCTCGTGCGACTTTGAGGCGAGGATATATCATATTGAGCCAATCGGTGTGAAAACGACCGTTGCTTTCGGTGTTAGCGACAAGGCGGTTGCCTTGGTCATCATACTGCCCACTGTTGGCGAGGTAGTCGCCAGCGGTTTGTGAGAAATCGTCTTCATAAACGAAATCGTTGCCGGTGTTATACGGTGGGTCAATATAAATCATCTTGACCTTGCCGAGATAGGTCTCACGCAGGAGTTTCAGCACATCGAGGTTGTCGCCCTCGATGTAAAGGTTCTGCGTAGTGTCGAAGTTTTCGCTATCTTTACGGATGGGGCGCAGAGCGGCAGCAATAGGCGAGTTGGCGAGACGGATTGCCTCACGCTTACCCGGCCACGTGAACTGATAGCGTTCCTCGTTACCCTCAACCACTTCGCCCAACTCCACACGGAGCTTGTCGTAGTCAACGGCGAGCCGCACGTTGCCCTGCTTATCGGTTTTTTCCGTCACGCAGTTCGGGAACAGAGCCGCAAGCCGTTTAAGATTGGCATTCACGCCGTCGGTCGTATGCATTGTAAGTTTATCCATATATGTTATTACGATAGATTAATATACAAATTGTAAATTGGCAATGTTTTGTAGAACTCTCTTTTTTCTTCAGTGAGTTTACTTAAGTATCTTGTCGCACTTTGTTTGTTTTCAAGCAAAGTGTAACAAGCGAACCTCAGTTCATCGTTAGGATATGGCACGTCGATATAATCATAAAGCAGATCTTTCTCTTGTTGAGAAAGTTTTTGTAAACGCTTTGTGATTTGAAGTCGGTTTATTAAATGGACTAGAGAAGATTTCTTATCTGGGTCGTTATCAATAAGCCATTGATTAAGTTCCTTGGCGGTATCAATAAGAACCTGTTTCTTAGTTTCCTGCTGGTCGTAAGCATTAAGCATACGAAGAATAGACCAATTTATACCCTGATAAAAGCGATTATCGTTAGATTTATTGAGATTGCATTCATCAACAAATGTTTCATAAGAAATGTTGCTAACATCTCTAAACGTTTCAGTATTAAATGCAACGAAAGGCGGCATGAGAATATGCTGGTCTAATTCGTTTCTTGTCGTGAAAACGAAATTGTTCAAATCATGAACTGAATGGAACTTATAGTAATTCGGTTCATCGACTTTTTCGGCGAGGAACAGAAGTGTCAAATTGCCCAGCTCAATCCTTACCAACTGATGGTCAACTTCATCATCAGTTGTAATGCGTTTCCCATTTATATAATGGTCTATCAGCGTGTTAATGTTCTTTATTTCACGTTCCGAAAGGTTGTCTATTCGCAAATCATCCGAAACATTTAATAAGTCAAGAACCGTTTTAAGATTTTTATCTGCTTCAAGTATGCGCTCTATTTCGTCGCTAACATTAATACCCTCGATTTTAAATTGAGTATCGCTTATGTTGATTATGGGATTATTTTTTAATGCCAAAATAAACTCAAAGTTTCGTATTCTTTGTGATAGCGATTTGAACTCAACATTAACTTTTGTTTTTTCTACCTTTCCTATTTCATCTGGTGATTTTGAGAAAGGTAAACGCAAGCAATTATCTATCACGATATAAGCCTTGCCGTCAATTATTTCACAATCTATCTTGTCATAATACTTTACACCATTGATAGTTACTGGAACATCGGCAGACCTTTGAGCCTTGAAGTTAAATCGGCCTTCACCTAATGGATGGGGCGTTTTAGATGGGTCGTTTTTCAATGTCACATAACAAAAGTGTGACCTTGATGTAAATTGCTGTAAAGCTTCAAGTGGATTATTTGCGGGTGACGTGAATTGAATTTTGAAAGAAGCAATTTCATTTTCAACATCTTGAAAGTGAATAGGCTTTTGATTGCTGAAACTATGTTGTTTCAGGCAGTCGTTATAAAAATCCAGAAATTCAAGTTCAACGTCCTTTCCTCTTTCACGCAGTTCATTAAACTCAACAGTAATCTCTTTCTTATTGCCAGCGATTTTGGCTATTTTGCGCAGTTCTATTGGCGCAAGTAGGCGATAGTAAATCTTTTTTTCGTATGTTTCAGCATTTACATAAACGACGAAAAAAGCTACTCCGCCATTGTTCTGATAAAGCTTTACATCGTTTACATTAACTAAGTATGTGATTTTTGGTTTTGAAAAATCTTTAAATTGTCGCCCTTTAACTTGCACTGGTATAATGCCGATTAAGCCAGTTTTGCTTTGTTTGTCAGAACCGTTTTTATAAAGATATAGCTTGCCGTCCCAAACTGGCTCTTTGTCCTTTTTGGGTATGCTTGGGTCTAGCGTGTCAGTGAAGTTGAAATAATCACTAACGGCATCAACTCCTGCGTTTTCTATTTGTGTGCTATTCAGTCTTTTTACCATGAATGCTTAAAACTTTTATCTTATGAAAAATACGTTCCTTATATTTACCGCAAAGTTATATAATCACCAATCGTTAATAAAACTTTTTAGACAAAAGTTTTCCACATTAACAAAATTAACATAAATCCATACTGTTTTTTAAAAAAATACCAAAGACAGACGATATCAAAGAATTTATGATTATAAAACATTTCAATTGAAAAATAGTTTGTAACTTTGTCCAAACAAAATACATTATTATGATTTCTTTTACATGCGACTATATTGAGGGAGCGCACCCTGCGATTTTAAACCGACTGATAGAAACCAATATGACTCAAGTGGAGGGCTATGGCGAAGATTCATTCTGCGAGAACGCCCGCACCAGGATTCGTCAGGCTACTGGCTGCCCCGACGCAGATGTGTTCTTCCTGGTGGGAGGCACGCAAACCAACAGTACTGTTATAGATGCCATGTTGCGTCGCTACGAGGGCGTCATTGCAGTCGAGACAGGTCACATCGCTGTGCATGAGAGTGGGGCAGTAGAGTTCAGCGGTCACAAGGTGATAACTCTGCCTAATCATCTTGGCAAGATGGACCCTGTCGAGCTGCGTGAGTATCTCGAACACTTCCACAGTGACCCCACTTGGCCTCACATGGTCTATCCCGGAATGGTCTATATCTCATTTCCAACCGAGTATGGTACAATCTACACCCTCGATGAGTTTAGGGCGATTAAGGCAATATGTGAGGAGTATGAGATTCCTCTATTCGTCGATGGCGCACGCCTAGGTTACGGACTAGCTAGTCCAGCTGCCGATGTTGACCTGAAAACACTCGCCAGCTTGTGCGACGTGTTCTACATTGGTGGAACCAAGGTCGGTGCTCTGTGCGGTGAGGCAGTTGTTTTCCCGAATGGCAATGCACCTCGTCAGTTCTTTACCATCATCAAGCAGCATGGAGCTTTGCTCGCTAAGGGAAGACTGCTGGGAATCCAGTTCGATACCCTGTTCACCAACAACCTCTACTTTAACATCGCCCAGCATGCCATAGACATGGCGATGGAAATGAAACGCATGTTTGAGAGCAAAGGCATCGAGTTCTATATCGACTCGCCCACCAATCAGCAGTTCCCAATCCTTACTCAAGAGCAGATGGATGCTCTTGAAGGGCAGATTGCCTTCGAAGTATGGGACAGGCTTCCCGATGGTCGCTTCATCACACGCTTTGCAACAAGTTGGGCTACTCCCATCGAGCACATCGACATACTAGCACGTTTCTTCTGAATTGGTTGAGTTGCCAATTCGCTTGACTCACCTGACTCAGTTTAATCAATGCACAATGCATAATGCACAATGCATAATCTTGGCTGCGCGAGAAAGTGCGTTAGATGCTGGGGGGATCGCCTGCGGCGAGAAATTAAACCGTTCGCTTTGCTCACTCAAAATTAAAAATAAAATTGAATAGTTTTTGGGGTGAGAGCGGGCTGCGCCTTGAACAATGCATAATCTTGGCTGCGCGTGTTAGTGCGGTTGACTCGCTTGACTCGGTTGACTCAGTTTAATCAATGCACAATGCATAATGCACAATGCATAATCTTGGCTGCGCGTGTTAGTGCGGTTGACTCGGTTGACTCGGTTGACTCACCTGACTCGGTTGACTCGCTTGACTCGGTTGACTCAGTTGACTCAGTTGACTCAGTTGACTCAGTTTAATCAATGCATAATGCATAATGCACAATGCATAATCTTGGCTGTGCGTGGGGGGCGTTTGAGGCTGGGGGTCGCCTGCGGCGAGAAATTAAACCGTTCGCTTTGCTCACTCAAAATTAAGATTAAAATTGAATAGTTTTTGGGGTGGGACAGTTTTGAAAAAAAATTATTGAAGGGGTGGCAGAATGTCAAAGAGCGCTTGGGATATTACAAAGATATGGTTTGGTCGAGGATGAAGACAATATTGAAAAATATTTTCAATAATTAAGAAAAATCTTGTTTTTTATCAAATTAAAGTGTAAATTTGCGACAATTCAAGTGAACTTGTAGAGACAAGCTCTCACATGAAGATATAAGAATGCGTTTTTGGTTTATCCTATATAGGAAATTTCGGCAAAATTTCAGCATTAAAAGGATAAGCAGTATAAGAACGTCTTCGCTAGCCTATATCTACCTGTGCAAGGGGCGATATATTGGCATGGCGTGGTGGATACTGTTTATTTTTAGTGCGGGCATGCCGAAAGCCTCCTATATAATAATCAGACAAATCTCCACGCTTTTTCTTGTTAATGACATGACAAAAATGAAAAGGCATATTATAGAACTTGTTATTGACTGGGATATAGCGAATTGTAAAAAAGGTGGGGATGAGGACGATATTCTTGCAAAATAGTTCTGTTGATTGTAACTTTGCAGCAACAATGATAAGATTAAGTTTAACACATAATAATAAACAGTTATGAAAAGAACAATTTTTGCCTTGCTGGGCCTGCTGATGATAACCAGCGCCAGCGCATTGGAATACCAATACGACCCATTGGTAAGAGAAGGCAAGGTGTGGGTTGAGTGCCAACTGAAACCAACAAATAAAGTAGATTACTTGACATATTATCAGTTTCAAGGAACAACAACTATTAATGGTGTGGAATACAAGAACTTGTATGCCACAAAAAACACCAAAAATATTACTGACGAGGATATCCCCATAGCTTTCATGTATGAAGCAAATAAGAAGGTTTATGCCATTCTCAATGGTTTAGCCTACGGAGAAGATTACCAA
>CADAAI010000032.1 GCA_902785925.1 uncultured Bacteroidales bacterium | reverse complement strand
ATAAGTAGTCTCGGGCATCAAGCCTTCGAGAGTGTAAGGATTCTCAACGTTCTCAACAACGGTCCACTCAGCTGGCTCAACTGCGCCAGGAATCTCAACTGCGATGTTGTCAACGTAGATAGACCACTGGTCGGTGCAGTCGTAGTGACGGAAGGCGATAACGCCCATGCCCTCATACTCGCTCAGGTCAATCTCGAAGTTCTCAGCAGTAGTTCCAGCAGGCTGGATGAACTCAGAAACAGCCACGAACTCATCAACGCTCTCCCACTCGGGATTTTCGCAAACGTAAACCATGATCTTGTCGGGGTAGGTTGAGCTTTGCTGCCAAGCATCAAACTTCAGGGTTCCACCCAGACCTACGGCTGGAGTGAACAGCCAGTTGTCGGGAGTAACAGCACCCACACCACTAACGTAGCTTGAAGAGTAGAAGCAAACGTCGTCTTGAGCATCGCTGCTGTAAGCAAGACCCCAACCGTTGCCATCGCCATCGGCGTCATAAACCATCCAACCCTCATCGAGCTGTGCCTCATAGCCATCCAATGGGAAGTCCCAGAACTTGTTCATCAAAGCGGGATCTACCCAAGGACGCCAACGGAGGTTCCAAGAAGCGTTGTTCTCACCGGGAACCCAAGCGATATCGGCAGAGGTAGCGGCTGGAGTAACAGCGAGATCGGTAGGAATAGTTGGAGCTGTTGGGTCGTCGACAATGAGGTCAACCTGGTCGTTTTGGCCACCGAGAGATACTACAAACTCATAGCCTACGCCCGAGATGAACTGGAAATCGTCGGCACGGCCACCAATTGAACCATTGGCCGAAGCAATCCACATGCGGTCGCCTGGAGTTGGGTTAGTGATACACCAGTCATAAGTACCTGCGGGAACGAGAATGGTAACACTGGTGTTCATAACGATGTTAGCAGTAGCAAGAGCGCCATCGGCATTCTCAGGAATCTTGTACTCAAACTCGGCGTAAGTCTCAGCACTTGCATCGCCACTAGCGGTGAGACCGCCTTGCTCAGGGATGATGGTGCCATAGGCAGTTGCATCGGCATCGAGAAGCATCTGATAGCCAGAGCCATCCTGCCATACGTCGCCAGCAGTAAGAGTTACGCTTGCATAGCCCTCGGGAATGTCGGCCTTGGTGCCTGATACGAACTTAAGACCGATGGCCTTAACTGTGGTAGGAGTTGAGCTAACAACAACCTTGTCAGCCTTCTTGTTCATTTGACCGTAGGTCTTAACCTCGGCGTTCATGGTCATTGGCAGAAGAAGGGCTGCCAATAACATTAGAGTAACTTTTTTCATAAACAATTTGGTTTATTATTAATTAATACAAAAGGTTTAGCGACGGCAAAAATACATTTTTTTAAATAAACCACCAAATAAAATAGGAAAAAAATAATAGGACAGTTCTCTTAACTACTATATAATAAATGTAACAAATCGGCCTCAAGTGGTTGCAATGGTCAACGGGGAAACAAAAAAAGATGCGCCCCGAGGGGGACGCATCTTTTAGAGTTTTAACGGATGAGGGTTACTTATTTGATGATAACCTTCTTGCCGTTGTGGATGTAGATGCCAGGAGTAGTTGGCATGCTGTTGAACTTAACACCGAGGAGGTTGTAGTAAGCGTTGTCGGCCTTAGCGTCAACACCAACGGTGCTGATAGCAGTCATGTCTTTCTCAACTACGAGCTGAGGAACGTCAGCCTTTGGATAAGCAAGCATGAAGTTGTAAGTACCAGCTTGCTCAACCTTGAAGTTTGAACCATCAACGAGGTCGATTGGATAGCCAAGAACGTCGCTGTTGATCAGGAAGTAACCAACGTTGTTCTCGTCAATACCACCGTACCAAACAGTGCTGCCATCGGCGTCGAAGGTAATAACCTTGAACTCAGCACCAGCCTCGAGAGCTACACCCTCGATAAGGTTGTCAACGAACTCTAAACCTTCGTTGGTGTTCCAAGCATTCTCTTGGAAGCTACCTACGAGATAGAAAGGAGCTGGCTCCTATAAGTAGTCTCGGGCATCAAGCCTTCGAGAGTGTAAGGATTCTCAACGTTCTCAACAACGGTCCACTCAGCTGGCTCAACTGCGCCAGGAATCTCAACCGAGATGTTGTCAACGTAGATAGACCACTGGTCGGTGCAGTCGTAGTGACGGAAGGCGATAACGCCCATGCCCTCATACTCGCTCAGGTCAATCTCAAAGCTCTCGGCGGTGGTTCCTGCAGGCTGGATGAACTCAGAAACAGCCACGAACTCGTCCATGCTCTCATAGTCAGCAGGCGCTACGTAAACCATAATCTTGTCGGGATAGCTAGCGCTTTGCTGCCAAGCATCAAACTTGAGAGTGCCACCCATGCCTACTGCTGGAGTGAACAGCCAGTTGTCGGGAGTAACAGCACCCACACCACTAATGTAGCTTGAAGAAACGAAGCAGAGGTCGTCTTGAGCGTCGCTGCTGTAAGCGAGACCCCAATTGTTGCCATCACCATCAGCGTCATAAATCATGAAGCCCTCATCGAGCTGTGCCTCATAGCCATCCATTGGGAGATCCCAAAGCTTGTTCATCAAAGCGGGATCTACCCAAGGACGCCAACGGAGGTTCCAAGTAGCGTTGTTCTCGCCAGGAACCCAAGCAATCTCGGCAGAGGTAGCGGCTGGAGTAGCGGTGAGATCGGTAGGAATAGCTGGAGCTGTTGGGTCGTCGATGATGAGGTCAACCTGGTCGTTTTGGCCACCGAGAGATACTACGAACTCATAGCCTACGCCCGAGACGAACTCGAAATCGTCGGCACGGCCACCAATTGAACCATTGCTCGAAGCAATCCACATGCGGTCGCCTGGAGTTGGGTTGGTGATACACCAGTCATAAGTACCAGCGGGAACGAGAATGGTAACACTGGTGTTCATAACGATGTTAGCAGTAGCAAGAGAGCCATCGGCATTCTCAGGAATCTTGTACTCAAACTCAGCATAAGTCTCAGCACTTGCATCGCCACTAGCGGTGAGAGCGCCAGTCTCGGGAATGATAGTGCCATAGGCAGTTGCATCGGCATCAATAAGCATCTGGTAGCCAGAGCCATCCTGCCAAACGTCGCCAGCAGTAAGAGTTACACTTGCATAGCCCTCGGGAATGTCGGCCTTGGGAGCAGCATTGAACTTAACGGTCTTTGTTGCCTTAACTGCAGTTGGGGTTGAGTTAACAACAACCTTCGAAGTCTTCTTGATTTGCTGAACATAGCTCTTTGTTTCAGCGTTCATAGCCATTGGCAGAAGAAGGGCTGCCAATAACATTAAGGTAATTTTCTTCATAAAAAGTGAATTAATTAGTTAATAAAAAGGTAATAATTATAAAAATTATTGGTGCAAAAGTAAGAATTGTTTTCCAAAATGGCAAGAGAATATGATGTTTTTTTTGAGAAAAACCAAAAAAAATGTGGTATTCACAGATTTTTTTCGCCAATTTACCTAAAAACAATAGGGTTTTGCCAAAAAATCCATCATGCATTGCATAAAAATTCTTATTGGTCGACACTTTTTGCCAGCCTCACTAAGCATGTGAAATGTCCTAGATGGTGAAGACAACACTTTATTTATATAAGGGGGAATACCTGCTAAGAGTTGTCAAGCCAAATATTTTCATTATCTTTGCGCTCACGTTATGAACTACAGAGTGGAAATAGCACGCGCCCTTTCTAGGCAAGTGACACTGCCGTTGTCGAAGAGTATTACCGCCCGAGCACTGATAATAAAAGCTCTTGCCAGTGTTGGAGATAGCGCTTTATCGACCCACGACTGTGACGACAGCGAGGTGATGGCTAGGGCGCTAGCAAGCGACGGCGATTGCATTGATGTTGCCGATGCCGGGACGGCGATGCGTTTTCTCACCGCCTATTATGCCTGCCAGGAGGGCCGCACGGTGACGATCGACGGCACCGAGCGCATGCGCCATCGCCCGATAGGTCCTCTCGTTGATGCGTTGCGCAAGATGGGTGCCAGCATTGACTATCAGGGTCGTGAGGGATTCCCGCCGCTCATGATTCATGGCAGGCGATTGCATGGCGTAGCGCTGACGATGCGTGGCGACGTGAGCAGCCAGTTCATCTCGGCTGTGTTGATGGTGTCGCCGCTTGCAGGCGGCATAACGCTCACCATTGAAGGCGAGATAGTGTCGCGCCCCTACATCGACATGACGTTAGGCGTGATGCGCCATTGTGGCATTGCTGCGAAATGGACAGGAAACAGCATTAAGGTTCCAGCAGGCAATTACACATCTTCACCTATTTTAATAGAAGGCGACTGGAGTGCCGCAAGCTACTGGCTGGCCCTTAAGGCGTTACTCCCAGAATCGCGAATAGAACTGTCGCCGCTACATAATGACAGCCTTCAAGGTGACCGCGCAATAGTCGAGTTGATGGAGCCATTGGGAGTGAGGACAATCTTTATGGAAAACAGAGTGGAGCTGAAACATCAGGTTGTAGAGTTGCCACCGCACTATCACTGCGACATGTCATCCACCCCCGACCTGGTGCCCACAATGGCCGTGACGCTGTGCCTGCTGAGGGTGCCATTCACACTCACGGGCGTGCGCAACCTGCGCATCAAGGAGAGCGACCGCATCGACGCTCTCACGACAGAGCTTGCCAAGCTAGGCTACACGATAGAAAGCGACAACAACACAATGCGCTACAATGGTAATCACAGCGAGCCAGGACGCCCCATCACAATCAATCCCCACAGCGACCATCGCATTGCGATGGCCATGAGTCTCGCCGCAACCCTCCATCCCGGCATCACAATAAACAATGCCGAAGTAGTCACCAAGTCATACCCCAACTTTTTCGCACAAATCCTAAAAATTGACAACCAACAATGATACCTGCATTATATATATTCATCGCCATGGTGGTGATAGGGGTGATACTCTATGTTCATGACCGCATGACCAGTAGGTCAGAAAAGAGTGAAGTGGAGAGAGTGGAGAGAGTGGAAGAATGCGATTCACCTAAATCACAAGAGTGTGACGATGAGTGCTGCGGCGCTCATGAGGTGTGCCCGAGCGAAATGATGCTCAAGCACATGAATGACCCAGTGGTGTACTACGACGACGAGGAACTCGATGCCTTCAAAGGGCGTGCTGGCAATGAATATACCCCCGATGAGGTGGAGCAGTGGCGCGATGTGCTGTATACGCTGCAGCATGACGACCTGATGGGCTGGGAACGCAGTGTGAAAAAACGCGGGATTGTGATGCCCGAAGTCATCAAGGAGGAACTGATTTCTTTGATCAACGCCTAGCAAGCGCTGTTGCTTTCAGACAATTACTGACAATTTGATTTTCCCGTTAAATGATGGTTGCATAGCCGTGCGACTTGTGGTGATCAAGGACAATTGACTCGGGGGGAGCGAAAGGATAAAAAGAAGGAGTGAAAAAAATAAAAGCACAAAACAAAGGAGTGAGAAGGAGTGAAAAAAAATAAAAGAGGTTATAGTCGCGCACCTTTAGTGACACTGACATTCACACTATCTTTGAGAGGCAATGATTGATAACGATTTATAGAAAAAAATGATTTTTTTGTGATAAAATTTTGTTTTTTCATCAAAAATCACTACCTTTGTGGCAATCTGTTGATAATCTGTAAAATTACTAATTTGACTATTTTTTAGTGAGTTTATTTTCTATATTATTAACCAAAACCGTTTTTTTATGAAAAAATTGTTTTACTCTCTGGTTTTGTGTGTGATTGCTGCTATTCCAGCTTTTGCACAGGAAACAGTGACAGTGTATGACGGTGACGCAACTAATGCTTACGTTCCCGTTTACGGTTTCTATGCCGACGCATTCAACAAGTGCGAGTACATCATGCCCGCTGATGACTTGAGCGAAATGCAAGGTGCTACTCTTACTAAGATGACTTGGTACTTGGCATCCCCAGCTGAGGCTGTATGGGGTGGCAACTTCCAGGTTTACCTGAAAGAGGTTGACGCCAATGCATGTGGTGATGCATTCATGGGCACTGAGGGTGCAACCCTTGTATTTGAGGGACCACTTGATGGCACAGGCGAGACAATCGAGATTGAGTTTGCCAACGACTACACTTATGAAGGTGGCAACCTGCTCGTTTGCGTTTATCAGGTAGAGAAGGGCACTTACAAGAGTGCTACCTTCGCTGGTGTAGCAGCTCCTGGCGCAGCTATTAGCAACTACAGCTACACTTCACTCGAGGCTATCACAAGTGTTAACGCTCGTGACTTCTTGCCCAAGACCACCTTCGAGTTCGTTCCTAGCAGTGGCGTAGTTTACTACAAGCCAAAGAACCTGCAGATTGGCGAGATTGGCACCAACAGTGCTGTTGCCACTTGGGAGGCTGGTAGCGACGAGACCTCTTGGGGCGTAGAGTACAAGAAGAGTGCTGACGAGGAGTGGATTTCGGCTGGTACTGTTACCGAGAAGACCATCACTCTCGATGCTCTCGAGGCTGGCGTTCAGTATGACGTTCGCGTTAAGGCTATCTATGCCGACGGCGAGAGCGGCTGGACAACTACTTCGTTCGCTACTCTGGCATGCGAGGCAAGCGACATGGGCGAGGTTGAGTACATCCTCACCGACTCTTATGGCGATGGTTGGAACAACAACCACCTGCAGATCTTCCTCCATGGCACTAACGTGATGGTTGCCGACCTCTTCATCCCTGGTGGTGTTAACGGCACTCCAAACGACAACCTGCTCGAGGGCATTGTTAATCTGTGCTATGGTGTTGAGTACGACCTCGTTTGGGTAGCTGGTAGCTACAGCTATGAGACTGGCTTCACTCTGACTGGTCCTGACGGAGGCGAGATTTACGTATTCCAAGGCACTGGTTCAAGTAGTGGTCCAACTCCAACTCCTGGCGTTCTGACTACCTTCGTTATCAACCAAGTTACTTGCCCACGTCCAACTGGCGTAGTTGTTGAGAACATCACTTACAACAGCGCAGCTGTAAGCTGGCTTCCTGGCGATGAGGAGCAAGACCTGTTTGAGGTAATCTATGCTAAGGGTGATGTTGCTGCTGCTGATATCACTATGGAGCCTATTCAGACTAACGATCCATTCGTAACTCTGACCGACCTTGAGGAGAATTCTCACTACAGCGTATACGTTCGCGCTAACTGCGGTGCAGATGATGGTGCAAGTATCTGGACTAAGGTTGTTACCTTCGACACTCCATTGCGCTTCCCAATTCCCGAGAATCTCTATGTTAACGAAATCACCATGAATAGCGCTGTTGCTAACTGGACTGGCGATGCCCCAGCTTACAACTTCCGCTATCGTCCAAAGACCGGTCTTGACGAGGGCTTCGAGTATGGCGACGATGAACTTCCCGATGGATGGATTCCTGCTGGCCTTACCAACCTAGACGCTGATGGCGACGGCAACGCATGGCAAGTTCTTAAGATTACCGACTGGAACATGGGTGGTACTCCACTTACCGCTGCCGGAGGTGACTACTGCATCGTTTCTGAGTCTCGCTTAATCTCTGACGGTAACGTCTACGTAACTGGCGACAACTGGCTCATCAGCTCTAAGACTGCCCTCTCTGGAACTCTTGAGGTTTCGGCTGCTGACCTTGGTGCTGACTATGCTGAGAGCTTCAGCGTAATGGTTTCTACAACTGGCACCGCTCCTGATGACTTCGTTGCACTTGAGACAGTGAATACTCCTGGTAGCTTGAACACATGGCAGAAGTATGAGTATGACCTGAGCGCATTTGAGGGACAGGAAGGCTATGTAGCTATCCGTCACCAGCCAAATGGCAGCACTGGTTACATCCTCTTGATCGACGAGTTCAAGATTGTTTCTGAGACAGCTGGCGAGGAGTGGATTTATGTGAACAACACCACTTCTCCTGTAACTATGGAAGGTCTTGCTGCTGGTACTACCTATGAGTGCCAAGTACAAGGTGCTTACGAGGATGGCAACTCACTGTGGACCGACCTCGTTTACTTCACTACTACATCGGCCGACGCTATGCCAGCTGCAGTTAACATTGAGAACATCACTGCTACTACTGCCGATGTTAATGTAGTAGGCTCACAAGAGCGCTACAACATCCGCTACCGCACTGCTGCTATCCAGAATGGTGTAGTAGAGGACTTCATGGGCTATGAGACTGGCGATTGTCCTACTGGCTGGACTCTTATCGACGCCGATGGCGACGGTCAGAACTGGTATGTATGGAACCTCACTCTCGATGATGGTACTACTCAAACTACCTTCTCATCTAACAGCTACATCAACAACTATGGCGCTTTGACTCCTGACAACTGGGCAATCACTCCACAATCTACTCTCGGTAGCGTTGTTCAATTCGATGCTTGGGGACAGGATCCTAGCTATGCTGGTGAGCACTTCCAGGTATATGTAAGCACTACTGGCACCGACGTTGCCGACTTCTCGCCAATCAGTGAGGAGATTGTTGCAACTGGCGAACAGACTACTTACACATTCGACCTTGGTCCTTACGCTGGTGAGGAAGGCTACATCGCTATCCGTCACTTCAACGTAACCGACATGTACATCCTTAACGTAACCAACTTCTACATGGCTGGTGAGACTCCAGACGTACCTGCTGGCGAATGGATTACTGTTGAGAATGTTGAGTCACCTTACACTATCGAGGGTCTTGCACCTAACACCAAGTATGAGGTACAGGTACAGGGCATCTACGAGGCTAAGGCAACTACCGAGTGGACTCCAAGCGTATTCTTCACCACTACTGATGGTGTGGCTGGCATGGATGAGTTCTATGTAGTTGGCTCGTTCAACACCTGGAACACTACTGCTGAGGGTGGCCGCATCGAGCTCGTAGAGAACGAGGACGGCACTGAGTACACTGGCAAGGTAACTCTCGAGAAGAATGGCGAGTTCAAGATCATCACTCCTGCTGCTGACGGTGGCTGGATCTGGTTCGGTGGTGTTGATGAGAACCAAGCTGGCTTCTTCTGGATTGGTCAGAACCTACTTGACGTTGACATCGAACTCGTTGACGGATCTAACTTCCGCATCTACGAGGAAGGCACTTACAACATCACAGTTAAGGCTGCTCGCTCAATCAACGAGCCTCTCGTAATGGTTATCAGCAAGGACGCTACTGGCATCGACAACATCACTGTTGACGGCCAGAGCAACGAGTGGTATAACCTCAACGGCCAGAAGCTCAATGGCAAGCCAACAACTCCTGGCATCTACATCAACGGCAACAAGAAAGTTATCGTTAGATAATTGACTTGCTCAGAGTAAAATTTTAAAAGGTGCGTCCCCACGGGGCGCATCTTTTTTTGTGCTAGCCAGGTTGGTTAATGGTTGTCATACCCATGAGGGCAACTTCATGACAGCCCCCGCGAGCTTGGGGGGAGAAGCTATCTAATCTGGCTAGACAATAATGGTTATTATTATTGTCCGGTAAAAGGATGAGAAGCTGCTCCCTTAAGCTAGGGGAGCTGTCACGAAGTGACTGAGGGGTATGACATAAGCGTTGGTTTACAAGCATTTGGCACATTCATACTCCCCCCAACCCCCTCTATCTTAGAGGGGGAACTGTCCAGAACTTAAACATTGAAATCCAAGCCCTCATAATAGTCAAATGTCATTATGGCTTTATTATTAGTCAATTACATGACTTTTGAGTATTTTTATAGGACACTAATAAATGGTTATATATGCCAGCTGTGGTTTTTTATGCAACACCAGTAATAAAATACAATATTTTTTTGTTATTTCGCAATTATTTATTATATTTGCGAAATCAAATACACATTAATAATAAACTAACGTGTTTATTTATACAACAAACCAAACTGATTTACCGAGTTTATTTTCTATATTATTAACCAAAACCGTTTTTTTATGAACAAAAAATTATTATCTCTATTACTGCTTGTGGTAGCGGCTTTCACAACCGCTTTTGCACAACAGACGTTGACCGTGTATGAAGGAGAGGGAGGCACCAATGGCTATGTTCCCACCTACATGGGTTACTGGGACGACTTCACAAGAAGTCAGTATGTTATTCCCGCTGCCGATTTGGCCGAAATGAATGGCGGCACCATCAGTGCCATAAAATTCTACACCAACATCAGTAATAATAACGTTCCTTACACCTCGGTTTCAACAGCCGATGTTTACTTGATGGAAGTTGACTACACTGCCATCAGCGCTTTTGAGCCCAAAGCTAACGCAACTATGGTGTATCAAGGCACAGTATCTGTTGTTCTCAATGAAGCTGGTGATGGTGGAGAGATGACCATTGAGTTTGCCACTCCATTTATCTATAGTGGTGGCAACCTGCTCATTGGTATGGAAAACACTACCGATGCTGGTTACAAGTTTATGTACTTCTATGGTCAAACTGTAGACGGTGCTTCGGTTGCTGGTTATAACTCAAATAGCCTTGACGCTGTCACCGCAACCCAGCGCAACTTCATCCCCAAGACCACCTTCACCTACACTCCATCGGGTGGCGTGGTTGTGCCAAAACCCACTAACCTGCAAGTGAGCAACCTGAGCCCCAACAGCGCTACTTTGAGCTGGACAGCTGGTGGCACCGAGACCCTTTGGGATGTTGAGTACAAGAAAGCTGCCGACGAGGAGTGGACTGCTGAGACTGCCACTGCTCCAACTATTGAGCTCGACGCTCTTGCTGGCGGCACCGAGTACTATGCACGCGTGCGTGCCAATGCAGGTGACGGCAACACCAGTGCTTGGGTTAACACCTCCTTCACTACTCCATTGTGCGATCCTGAAGACATGGGTGAAATCACCTATCAGCTCAACGACTCCTATGGCGACGGCTGGAGCGGCAATGCCATTGAGATTGTGGCGCCTAACGGCCTTGTGGTTGAGACCCTCACCATCACAACGGGCAACACTGCCTCAGGAACTGTGGCTTTGTGCCATGGCATTGAATACACCATCCGCTGGAAGGTTGGCAGCTATCCAGGCGAATGCTCTTATGTCCTCACAGGCCCCGACGGAGCCGAGATTGTTAGTGGCGCAGGACTAACAGCAAGTGGAGTTCTCACTACCTACATGCTTCCAGCTCCTGGACAAGGCATGGTAAAGAATGTAGAGGTTACTGATATCACTGCCACTACAGCTACTGTAAATTGGGTAGGCGAGCAAGAGACCTACAACGTGCGCTATCGCACTGTGGGCTATCCTGGTGGAGAGGTTGAGGGCTTCGAGTATGAAGGCCTCCAAAGCGGTGACTTCCCAACCGAGAGCGGCTGGACCACTATCGATGCCGATGGCGATGGCTATGCTTGGTACATCTTCGCTCCCACCAACACTGCCGATGGCAATGGCAATCCTACCGTGTTTGGTGGTGCTTGCATGACTTCGGCAAGCTACATGCAGGATGCACTTACTCCCGATGACTGGTTGATTTCTCCACAGGTTGAGCTTAAGGGCACCCTTAGGATGTGGCTTCGCGGTCAAGATCCAGGTTTCGCTGCCGAGCACTTCGCTGTTTATGTTTCAACAGCTGGCAACACCGATGTCGCCGACTTCGTGGAACTCATCCCCGAGACCGTTGCCGAAGGACACTATGTTGAATACACTGCCGATCTGAGTGCTTACGCTGGCCAGATGGGCTACATTGGCATCCGTCACTTCAACTGCACCGACATGTTCCGTCTCAACCTCGACAACTTCCTGATCCAAGATCCAGAAGCTGTTGTTGAGGACGGCGAATGGATTACTGCCGAGGCTGTAACCAATCCTTACAACATCGAGGGTCTTACTCCAGAGACCGATTATGAGGTTCAAGTACAGGGTATCTTCGAGGAGAAGGGTACTACCGACTGGACCAAGAGCGTATACTTCACCACTCTCGCGGCACCAGTTCCCGAGAAGGCTTACTACCTGATTGGTACATTCAATGGTTGGGATCAAGAGAACATGATTCCATTTGAGGAGGAAGACGGCGTATTTACTCTGACCTACGAATTTGGCGGCGAGTTCAAGATTAAGGACGAGGCTGGCAACTGGTGGGGCGGCGGCGTTACCCTCACCGAGGAGAACCCAAGCGTCACCCTGATTGACGGTGGCAACCTGAATCTTGACCAGCAGGCCGAGTACACCCTCACCATTGAGGATGGCGTTCTCACTGTAACAGGCTTCCCAGCACCTCAAGTTGTTGAGTACAACGACTTCTTCGTTTGCGGCTCATTCAACGGTTGGAGCCAGACTGATGGTCTCGTTGAGCTCACCCTCAATGAGGAAGGCACTGAATTCACTGGCACAGTAGAACTCGAGGCCGATGCCGAGTTCAAGCTCATCACCCACAACCTGGCTGGTGGCTGGAAGTGGTTTGGTGGACAAGCCGATGGCGACTTCTTCCTCATCACTAACGAGCTCCTGGGTGGCAACATCGCTCTCGTTGACGGCTCTAACTTCAAAGTTCAGGAAGGTGGCAGCTACGACATCACCGTTAAGGCATATCCAGAAGATAAGGGCATCAGCGAGCCTCTCGCAATGGTTATCACCAAGACATTAACTGGCATCAGCACAATTGGTGTTGGTACAACCTCAACGGCCAGAAGCTCAACGGCAAGCCAACAACTCCTGGCATCTACATCAACGGTCACAAGAAAGTCGTTATTAAGTAATTGACTTACTTGCACGTTAAACTTTAAAAGATGCGCCTCAAGGGGCGCATCTTTTTTTGTGCTAGAGAATGAAAAGTAAAGAAAATTACAATAATTTCTGCGATTTAATAATGTTTTTTGTAATTTAACAAAAAATCATTATCTTTGTGCGCGGATAACCTAAAAACTGCAACCAACGGCTCAACTTTTGGCACAATATTTTACTGAGAGTAAATTTCTATATTATTAACTAAAAACTTTTGTACTATGAACAAAAAATTACTGATTTGTTTTGTGATGTGGGTAATGGGCTTAACAGCCTTTGCTCAAGCAACGTTTACTGTCTATGACAGCAACGAACAAAATTCTTACGTTCCTGTTTATGGCTTCTATGCTGACGCCTACAACAAGTGTGAGATGATTATGCCCGCTGCTGATTTGGCTGAAATAAATGGTGAAATCATCAGCAAGATGACATGGTATCTGCCTGGACCAGCATCAGAAGCATGGACTGGCAATTTCAAGATTTATTTAAAAGAAGTTTCCGAAACCTCTTTAGGAACTGACTTCCTGGGAGTAGACGGAGCAACTCTCGTCTATGATGGCACGCTTGATGGCACTGGCTCAACTCTTACAGTAGAGTTTTCTAACCCATACACCTACCAAGGCGGAAATCTGCTTATCGCTGTTTATCAAGACGTTCCAGGCAACTACAAGAGCGCCAGCTTCCTTGGTCAGGCAGTTGATGCTGCTTCTATCACCGACTATGACTATAGTAGCCTTGACAACATTACCGAAGGTACTGCTCGCAACTTCTTGCCAAAAACAACCTTTGAGTTGGTTAAACCAGAAGCAGTTATGCCAACTGATGTGGAGGTTGACAACATCACCGCTACCACTGCCGATGTTAACGTTGAAGGCGTTCAGGAAACCTACAACATTCGCTACCGTACTCCTGCTGAAATCAATAATATTGATGAGGATTTCACTGAGGTAGCTAATGGTGGTATCCCCGAGGGGTGGACAGTTGTTGATGCCGATGGCGACGGATACAACTGGGCTGTTTGGGTATTGCAACTTGAAGATGGCTCTACTCAGACCACCCTTTCTTCTAACAGCTACGTTAACTACGTAGGAGCTCTCACTCCCGACAACTGGGCAATCACTCCACAAGTTAATCTCGGCTCAGAGATATCGTTCGATGCTTGGGGACAGGATCCTAGCTATGCTGCTGAGCACTTCCAAGTATACGTAAGCACTACTGGCACAGCTGTTACCGACTTCCAACCAATCTCTGAAGAAATGGTTGCTACTGGTGAGCAGACCACCTACACCGTTAGCTTGGGCGAGTATGCAGGCCAAAAGGGTTACATCGCTTTCCGTCACTTCAATGTGACTGACATGTACATTCTTAATATATGCAACATCTCTATGGTTGGTGAAGAGCCCGATCAACCAGCTAGTGAATGGACAGTTATTGAGAACGTTGAAGTACCTTACACTATCGAGGGTCTTACTCCCGAGACAGAGTATGAGCTGCAGGTTCAGGGCATCTATGAGGATGAGGCTAAGGGTACCACCAACTGGACCGAGAGCGTATACTTCACCACTCTCGCCGAGACTGTTGAGCCTGAGGAGGGCTTCTTCCTAGTGGGTACATTCAACGGCTGGAACCAGACCGCCGATGGTGGCCGCTTAACATTCGACGAAAATGACAAGATTGAAGGTGTTGAGTTTGAGGCTGGCGCCGAGTTCAAGGTTATCGCATTTGATGAGAACGGCACAGTTTGGTTTGGTGGCCAAGACGACAACAACGTTGGCTACTTCCTGCTCAACAACGACCTCATGGGCGTAGGCATCATGACTGTGCAAGGCGACAACGGAGCAAACTTCCGCATTGAGGAGGCTGGCACTTACAACATTTCTTTGTCAGTTCTGAGGAAGCTCAACGGCAAGCCAACAACTCCTGGCATCTACATCAACGGTCACAAGAAAGTCGTTATTAAGTAATTGACTTAATTGCACGTTAAACTTTAAAAATGCATCCGCACCATGCGGGTGCATTTTTTCGTTTGTCGGTTTTCGTTTGGTAGTTGTTAGTTGATGAGTCCACAAGAAAAAATGTGTGATGCAATAAAAGATATTATAATTACGTTTAATAAATTGATATATCAGGTGGGTAATGAAGAAATTGTATCGATACATACCCGTTATAATAATTGTTGCGACAGTGGTCTTGGGTGCTTGCAGCACTAAGAAGAACACTGCCGGCAGTCGCTTTTGGCATGCGATGAACACACGCTACAACGTGTACTACAACGGCGAGAAGCACTACAGCGAGCAAATCAAGAAGCTCGAGGACGAATACCAGGACGACTACTCTACCCAACTCTATATCCATCCCGCCGAGGCCTATAACGACCCCAAAGCGACACAGCCGACTACCAACTTTGACCGCACCATCGAGAAGATGCAGAAGGCCATATCGCTACACTCAATCAAGAAGAAACCCAAGCGCAAAGCCGGCAAGGGCAATGACCCTAAATACAAGGAATGGCTCAAGCGCGAGGAGTATAACCCATTCATCCACAATGCTTGGTACTTGCTGGCAAAGTCGCAGTATATGAAAGGCGACTTCCTGAGCTCAGCAGCTACATTCCATTACATAGCACGCCACTTCCAGTGGAAACCTGACCTGGTGCTCGAGTCGCAGATATGGGAGGCACTCAGCTACTGCGCTATGGACTGGACCACCGAGGCCGACAACGTGCTGGCACACGTACACCCAAGCAAGATTGAGAACTCACGACTGCAGCAACTCGCCAACCTAGCGTTTGCCGACTACTACATCAAGTGCAAGATGAACTCCGACGCCGTTCCGTTCCTTGAAAAAGCCGTGAAAGGCGCCAGTGGAGGTCAGAAAGTTCGCCTGAACTTCCTCCTGGGTCAGCTCTATGACGAGACAGGCCAAAAGGAGAAGGCTTATGAGGCCTATAAACGCGCCGGTAGCGGCAGCAGCTCGACCTACCGCACCAAGTTCAACGCTCGCATCAAGCAGAGCGCCGTTTTCCAAGGCAACAACATCGACAGCGAGGTCAAAGCCTTGAAACGCATGACGCGTTACGACCGCAACAAGGAATACCTCGACCAGATTTACTATGCCATTGGTAACCTTTACTTAACACGTGGCGACACCGCTCATGCCGTCGAGAACTATGAGCTAGCCGCCAAGAAGAGTACCCGCAACGGCATTGATAAGGCAATCAGCCAGCTCACTTTGGGCGGCATCTACTTCGCTCAGCATAAATATGACAAGGCCCAGCCCTGCTACAGCGAGGCCATCCCTCAGTTGAGCGAAAACTATCCCAATTACAAGGAACTCAAGCGCCGCAGCGACGTGCTTGATGAGCTTGCCGTGTACTCGGGCAACGTGACCCTCCAGGACTCACTACTGAGGCTGTCGCGCATGCCCCTTGAGGAGCAGAAGAAGGTGATAGCCAAGATTATCGAGGACCTCAAGAAAAAGGAGAAAGAAGAAAAAGAAAATGCCGATCGTGAAGCCTACATGGCTCAACAGCAAGCTCAAGGCACCGGTTTGAAGAACAACACTCAACAGCCTGCTAGCTACAACATCAACAGCGACAACTCGTGGTACTTCTACAACACGATGACCAAGAACGCCGGTAAGACTGCGTTCCAGCAGCAATGGGGTAACCGCAAGCTCGAAGATAACTGGCGCCGCCGCAACAAGAACACCTTCTCGCTCGACGAGAACACCAACGAAGAAGATGCCGACAGCGGCAACGACTCGACCAAAGTGGCCGAAGGCGACACCACTCAAGTGGACAAAGAAGCCCTCAAGCGTGCCGAAGACCCACACTACGAGGAATACTACCTGAAGCAGATTCCTAAGACCGAAGAAGAGATACAAACGTCGAACGATGTGATACAGGAAGGCCTGTACAACATGGGCGTAATCTTGAAAGACAAACTTGAAGACCTGCCAGCAGCAGCCTACGAGTTTGAGCAACTACTCGAGCGCTACCCTGATAACACCTATCGTCTCGATACCTATTATAATATGTATCTGCTCTACTACCGGTGTGGCGACCTCGCCAACTCGGAACGGTATAGGCAGCTCATTGTCGACGAGTTTGCCGACTCGAAATATGGTAAGGCGATGCAAGATCCCGACTATATCGAGAACCTCAAGCGCATGAACCTTGTTCAAGAAGAACTCTACGACCAAGCTTATACCGCATACCTGAACAACGACAATGCTACGGTTCATGCCGCCTATATAGAGATGATGAAGACCTATCCGCTGTCGAAGATCATGCCCAAGTTCATGTTCCTGCACGCGCTGGCCTATGTGACCGAACGTAATCCAGAGAAGTTCAAGAGCACCATCAAAGAGATGCTCGAGCGCTATCCCGAGACCGACATCACTCCCACTGCATCTTCTATCGTTAAGCAACTGAACCAGGGCCGCAAGATAAACGGCGGTTCGAGCAACACTCGCGGCATGATTTGGTCGATGCGTCTGTCGAACGATTCCACCGCCGGTGGTGAGGGCAAAGAGTTCACACCGTTTACCGAGGGCCGCAACAAGCCACAATACTTTGTGCTCGTGTTCTCGACCGACTCGGTATCGTCGAACCAGCTGCTCTATGAGGTTGCAAAGCACAACTTCGAGTCGTTTGTAATCAAAGACTTCGAGCTCGAGCCCATGTCGTTTGGCGACCTTGGACTGATAGTTGTGAAGGGCTTTGCTAATTACCGCGAGGTAGACCACTATCGCGGCGTGTGGGAGAAGAATGAAGACAAGAAGATTCCGCAACAGGCACACTATGTCATCATCAGTGAGGACAACTTCAACCTGCTGCTGAGGGAAGGTCGCACCTTTGAGGAATACTTCCGCTACCTTGACGAGCTCAACGAGGAACAAGTCGAGGGCCAGATACCTGAAGATGCCGTCGATGATGACAAGCAAGATGGCGAA
This sequence comes from uncultured Bacteroidales bacterium, assembly GCA_902785925.1. Taxonomy (GTDB): domain Bacteria; phylum Bacteroidota; class Bacteroidia; order Bacteroidales; family Muribaculaceae; genus Sodaliphilus. The sequence continues at coordinate 20,298 of CADAAI010000032.1, read as the reverse complement.
GAAAGCGGCAACGAGGGCGAGAAGCCGATCAAGTCGGTTAAGAAGGGTCAAGGCAAAGAAACCGAGGCAACCGAGAAGAAGTCTGACGAGAAGGCCGAAGAGAAACCTGCCGAGAAACCTAAAGTTAGCACACCCGAGGAGCAGGGCAACCCAGCACTGCTCGAGGAGGCTCGTCGCCGCGCCGAACTTCGTCAACTCGAAGAGCAGCGCAAGCAAGAGGAAGCTCGCAAGAGGGAAGAGGCACGTAAGCAAGAAGAGGCTCGAAAACGCGAGGAACAACGCAAGCGCCTTGAGGAAGAAGCTCGTCAGCAGGAAGAAGCCCGCAAGCAGGCCGAAGCCGAGAAAGATGGCAAGAAGAGCGACGTTGAGCCAGTGATCGACGACAACAGTAGCAAGGCTGAGAACAATCTAGCAACTCCTACAACCGAGACCAGCAGTAAGACCGACAACGGCAAGGCTCAAGACGATAATATCCAACACCTCAAGAAACAGAAAGACGAGGACACCAAGGCTCGTGAGCGCGCCGAGAAAGAGGCCAAGAAGGCAGCTAAAGAACGTGAGAAGCAACTCAAGAAAGAAGAGAAGGCTCGTCAAGACTCTATAAAGAAGGCCGAGAAAGAGCGCGAGAAGCAACTCAAGCGCGAGGAGAAAGAGCGCGAAGATTCGATTAAGGCCGCCGAAAAGGCTCGTGAGGAACTTGAGAAACAGAAAGAGCACGAGAAAGAAGAGGCCGCGAAGCGTGCCGAGCAAGAGCGCAAAGATAAGATTAAGGCCAAGGAAGAGGCCCGCAAGCAGCGTGAGCAGGAGCGCAAACAGCGCGCCAAGGAACGTGAGCAAAAGAAGAAAGAAGAAGCTAAACGCAAGAAAGAGGAAGCTAAAGCTCGCAAGGAAACAGCCAAGCAGCGCCAAAAGGAGCGCGAGGAAGCACGCAAGCAACGCGAGCGCGAACGCAAAGAAGCCGAGAAAAACAAAGGCAAGAACTAAGTGTTAAGTAAAAAAAAGGTGCCGTTCATAACTGGACGGCACTCTTTTTGTGGTTGGGAATGAGCTTTATTGCGTAGGAGCTTCGGCGAGGAACGACTTCAGGACTGCTTCAATTTCATCGGCGTCATCGGTGAGTGATAGCAAAAGATTTTTGTATTTACCAGCTTGCAGTAAACTCTGCAATAGCGGATAGACAGGCATTTCTTCAGTCCAGAACTTCTTTCCCCAGAAAATCATCGGACTTGAGAACCCAAATGACAGGTAATGGTTTTGCACTGCATCCTGAAATATTTCCTGCATAGTGCCTGCGCTACCTGGAGTGTAGATGATACCACCAAACGCCATAGTGAGAATACTGTCCTCTCGAATGCTGTTTTCAAAGAACTTTGCTATGTGAGTGGCAAAGGGAGTTGACGGCTCTTGACCATAAAGCCATGTGGGCACACCCAGGCTCACATACTTGTTCTGTGGAAAACGCCGTATAACACTGAAAGCCGATGCGAGCCAACCGTTATCCTTGAAGGAAGGCGCCACAGCAAGCATCTCAAGTGCCTCGTTGACTTCTTGACGGGTGCGTCCTGCCATCCACGCGCCCAGATGAGTTGCCTCCATAGCACCAGGTCCACCACCACTGAGCATATAAAAACCTTCTTCGGTAAGCCTCTTGCTCAATAGCACGATATCGGCATACATGGGGTCGGTTCTCAGCATGGCATGCCCACCCATCACGCCAATGCACCGGCGACCGGCATGGTCGGTAAGGAATGCATCAAGCGCCATGTGAATGCCATAGTCATGCAGTGTTCGTGCCAAGGCTTCATTCACATTCACGGCATTCTTTCCCATCAGCAAGTAGTGCTGATAGGTCATGCCATCATAACAGCTGTCGTAAGATGCCTTGTCGGCTAGGGCGTCACTCGACGGTTCATAGCCTCGATATAGGTCATCGGCACAATAAAGCCTTTTGCGAGTAACGTCAAATGGAACCTCGTCAAGCCAATCTAGTATGTCGTCAACCTCATTAAAATCCTTGGTAGTAATCATATTTGTATTAGTTTTGAGGGCACATCGGTCAAAATCACATGACAAAGTTGTGCTTAAGAATATCCAAAGTTACAAAAAATATCACAAACAAGCCACTTTAGCCTTACTGCATGTGCATAGAGGACAGTCGATTGACATTTTTTAACTGACATATGGCAATAATGGTATGTTTTTTTCGGTTTAATCGCTTGCGGAGAAGAAATATAGTATTACTTTTGCGCAAATTTTCAAAAAAGAAATATATTAACACATAAAACACAATAACTACTATGTATTGGACACTGGAATTAGCAACAAAACTTGAAGACGCACCATGGCCCGCAACCAAGGATGAATTGATTGATTACGCAAAGAGAAGCGGAGCTCCATTGGAGGTTATCGAGAACCTGGAGGAGATAGAGGATGAGGGCGAATCCTATGAGAGTATCGAGGAGATATGGCCCGACTACCCCACCAGCGATGACGACTTCTTTTTCAACGAAGAAGAATATTGATACAAGACAAAGAGCACTGGAACAATGCCAGTGCTTTTTTCAAAAATGCATTAACCGTAGTGTTTTTAAGTTAGACAACATATTACATAATTGCTATTATGGATTTCAATATTAACAACCCCTTCCATTGCGAGATTCCCATTCAGCTACGCTTCAGCGACCTCGACACGCTAGGTCACGTGAACAACTCGGTGTACCTTAACCTCTTTGACCTGGGCAAAAGCGACTACTTCGAGCGCGCAGCTGGAGAGCGTCAAGACTGGAACAACGTTAACGTAGTTATAGCCAACATCAACTGCAATTTTCTGCATGAGACGCGCTTTGACGAGCCGCTAGTAGTAAAGACGCAGATTGACCACATAGGAAACAAAAGTTTTACCGTACTGCAGGCGCTACAGAACACAGCCACCGGTGAAGTAAAATGTGTGTGCTCACAGGTGATGGTATATCTTGATCCCGAGACCCGCACGCCTGCTCCCCTCCCCCAGCACTGGCGCGACTGCTTCGCCACGATGGAAGGCCGAGAACTGTAGAACACACTGTTATTGATACATAAAATTCCTTAAATATGTTTAATATCAGTGTTCTTAAGCGGCTTTTCGGGTGTTATTAAGGCCGTTACACTTGCTGTTGTTGAAGATATTTACTACCTTTGCAGCGCAATTCCGGACGGAGGGGGCTCTGAAGCTTCCTCTATTTTTTATAAAATTGGGAAACGGCTCGGCTTTATGACTGTTGACCAATCACAAAAAGTAATAAAAGAATGATTGACAAGAAAGAACTTACCGGCGTGATAGAGAATGCCCTCGAAGGCAGCAAAATGTTCCTCGTTGACATTACAGTGAGCGGAGACAACGTGATAGACGTACAGCTCGACAGCATGGAAAGCATCACCATTGATGACTGCATTGCTGTTAACGACGCTGTGCATGCAGCCTTTGACCAAGACGTCGAGGACTATGAGCTCACCGTGGGTTCCTATAGTCTTACCGAGCCATTCAAGGTGCTCAAGCAGTATGAGAAAAACCTGGGTGGAGAGGTCGAAGTACTTACCGCCGACGGCAAGAAGCTTAAAGGCACCCTCAGCAGCATGACCGAGCAAGAGTTCACAATAAGTGTTCCCACCAAGACCAAGATTGAAGGCAAGAAGCGCCCCGAGATTGTTGAGGTGGAGCACACTTTCAAATATGACGAAATAAAATACACTAAAAATATATTACAGTTTTAAACACAATTATGGCTAAGAAAGTAGAAACGGTCGATATGGCCGACCAGTTTTCGGAGTTTAAAGAGTTGAAGAACATCGACAAGACCACTATGATTAGTGTCTTGGAGGAGTCGTTCCGCAGCGTGATTGCCAAAATGTTTGGCAGTGACGAGAATTTCGACGTTATCATGAACCCCGACAAGGGTGACTGCGAGATTTACCAGAATCTCGAGGTAGTTCCCGACGGCGAAGTTCAGAATCCCAACCAGCAGATAGGCTTGACCGATGCCCGCAACGACGAGGAGAGTCCCGACCCCGATTGCGAGATAGGCGAGGAGCATACCCGCAAAATCGACTTCGCAAAGTTTGGTCGCCGCGCTATCCTTAACCTTCGTCAGACCCTTGCAAGCAAAATTCTGGACCTTCAGAAGGATGCCATCTATAACAAGTTCAAGGACTTGGAGGGCGAGCTTGTGGTAGGCGAGATTTACCAGAGCTGGAAACGTGAGGCCCTTCTTCTCGACGACGAGAAGAACGAACTCATTCTTCCCAAGGATCAGCAGATTCCCACCGACAACTTCCACAAGGGTGACACCGTGCGCGCCGTGATCCTCAAGGTTGACAATCAGAACAACAACCCAAAGATTATCGTATCCCGCACTAGTGACCTGTTCTTGCGCCGCCTCTTTGAGCTTGAGGTTCCCGAGATTCACGATGGCCTCATCGTGATTCGCGCCGTTGCCCGCAAGCCTGGTGAGCGTGCTAAGATTGCCGTTGAGAGCTATGATGACCGCATCGACCCTGTTGGCGCTTGTGTTGGTGTTAAGGGTTCTCGCATCCACGGCATCGTTCGTGAGCTTCGCAACGAGAACATCGATGTCATCAACTACACTAGCGACCCCGTGCTGTTTATCCAGCGCGCTCTTAGCCCTGCCAAGATAACCACCATCCGCATCGATGACGAGACCAAGCACGCTGAGGTGTTCTTGCGCCCCGACGAGGTGTCACTCGCCATTGGCCGCGGTGGTTTGAACATCAAGCTCGCCTCGATGCTCACCGGCTACACCATTGACGTGTACCGCGACCTCGACAACGATGAGGACGATGTTTATCTCGACCGCTTCAACGACGAGATTGACCAGTGGGTTATCGATGCCCTCAAGGGTATTGGTTGTGCTACCGCCAAGGCAGTCATCAACACTCCACGCCAAGATCTTATCGACAAGGCCGACCTTGAGGAAGACACCGTCGACGAGGTACTTGCAATCCTCAGGGCAGAGTTTGAGGACTAATCCCTTACTCTTCTACCCCATCTCCAAACTCCACAACACAAAACAAGAAATTAAACTCGTTATCAAATATCTATGCGTGTAAAATTAAGTAAAGTTATCAAAGATTTGAATGTTGGAATGCAAACAATCCAGGACTTCTTTGCCAAGAAGAAGATAGAAATGGATGTTACACCCAACACCAAGATTGATGAGGATATTCTGGAAATCCTTATCAAGGAATTCAAGCCCGACATGGAGCAGAAGCTCAAGTCGGAATACCTTACCAGCTCAAGGCTGAAAGACAAGGAGAAGGCCAAGCAAGCCGAAGAACCCAAGCAACCTCAAGAGGTAAAAACCAAGACCGAGATTCGCAAACCTAAAGTGGTGGGCAAAATCGACCTCGAGAATGCCGGCAAGCCTGCTCCCAAGAAAGAAGAGGCCCCAGCCCCTAAGGAGGAGCCTGAGGCACCCGCTGTGCCCGAACCACAAGTAGAGCCAGAACAGCCCATAGAGCCCGAGGTACCCGTCGTTGAGGAAGAACCCGTTGCCGTGAGCGAACCAGTTGTTGAGCTCGAAGAAGAGCCAGCTGCCGAAGAGCCCGCGAGCGACGAAGTCCCTGCCGAAGGCGACAAAGAAGAGACCGAGATATTCTCAACTACCCCTGTGTTGAAGACCAATATCAACGTGGTGGGTAAGATTGACCTTTCGGCCATCAACCAATCGACTCGCCCCAAGAAGAAAACCAAGGAGGAGCGCCGTCAAGAGCGCCTCGCCAAGGAAAAAGCACGCCAGGGTGAGGACGGAGTGAAGAAAAAACGTCGTCGCATAGGTCGCGAGAAGATAGATATCGAGAAAGCCGCCCAGCAAATCCAGAATAACGCTAGTAGTGGCAAGAACGCAAAGAACAAAGATAACGAGAACAGCAAAAAGAAAGAGAAGAAGAGCAAGCGCCCATTGCGCCCACAAGTTAATGAGGAAGACGTTCAGCGTCAGGTAAAAGAGACGCTCGCCCGCCTCACCAACAAGAAGCAAAACATGGGTGCTAAGTGGCGCCGCGAGAAGCGCGAGGCAGTGCGCGAGGAGGAGAGCAAGGAGGCCGCTCTGCAGGCAGCCGAGAAGAAGATTCTAAAGCTCACCGAGTTTGTTACTGCCAACGACCTTGCAATGATGATGAACGTTCCCATCAACAAGGTAATTGGTACCTGTATGAGTCTGGGAGTAATGGTTTCAATCAACCAGCGTCTTGACGCCGAGACCATCAACATCGTAGCCGAGGAATTTGGTTTCAAGACCGAATATGAGAGTGCCGACGTTGTTGAGGCTATCCACGAGGAAGAAGACAATCCTGAAGATCTCCAGCAGCGTCCACCTGTAGTTACTGTGATGGGTCACGTTGACCACGGTAAGACCTCATTGCTCGACTACATTCGCAAGAGTAACGTGATTGCCGGTGAGGCAGGTGGTATCACTCAGCACATTGGTGCTTATAATGTGAAACTGCCCAACGGTCGCCGCATAACCTTCCTCGACACCCCTGGTCACGAGGCATTTACCGCCATGCGTGCCCGTGGTGCAAAGGTCACCGATATCGTTATCGTGATTGTGGCAGCCGACGACAACGTGATGCCACAGACCAAGGAGGCGCTCAACCACGCAACAGCTGCTGGCGTTCCTATCGTATTCGCCATCAACAAGATTGATAAGGAAGGTGCTAACCCCGAGAAGATCAAGGAAGAGCTTGCCAACCTCAACTACCTCGTAGAGGATTGGGGCGGCAAGTATCAGAGCCAAGACATCTCGGCAAAAAAGGGTATTGGCGTTGAAGAGCTTATGGAGAAAGTGCTTCTCGAGGCCGACATGCTTGACCTCAAGGCCAACCCTGACCGCAAGGCTACCGGTTCGATTATCGAGTCGTCGCTCGACAAAGGACGTGGCTACATTGCTACTGTACTCGTCGATAACGGCACACTGCGCGTGGGTGACATCGTGCTTGCCGGAACACACTACGGCAAGGTTAAGGCGATGTTCAACGAGCGCAACCAGCGAATCAAGGAGGCTGGACCATCATCGCCAGCTCTGATTCTCGGTCTTAACGGTGCTCCAACCGCCGGTGACAAGTTCAACGTGATGGACACCGACCAAGAGGCACGCCAAATCGCCAACCGCCGCGAGCAGTTGCAGCGTGAGCAGATGCAACGCACTCAGCACCGCCGCACCCTCGAGGACATTGGCCGCTTGCGTGCATTGGGAGAGTTCCACGAGCTCAATATCATTGTCAAGGGTGATGTGGACGGCTCTATCGAGGCTTTGGGCGACTCGCTCATCAAGCTCTCGACTCCCGAGGTTCAAGTCAACGTTATCCACAAGGCAGTGGGTGCCATCAGCGAGAGCGACGTTACCCTAGCAGCAGCCAGCGATGCCTACATCATTGGCTTCCAGGTTCGTCCTTCGGTTGATGCTAAGCGCCTAGCTGCACAAGAGGGTGTTGACATTCGCATCTACTCAATCATCTACGATGCAATCGAGGAGATTAAGAGCGCCATGGAAGGTATGCTCTCGCCCGACATCAAGGAAGAAGTCATTGGCAACGCCGAGATTAAGGAGGTATACCACATCAGCAAGGTGGGAACCATTGCTGGCGCCATTGTCAAGGATGGCAAGCTGAAGCGTGGCTGCAAGGTGCGCGTAATTCGCGACGGCATTGTGCGCCATACAGGTAGCCTTGCTTCGCTCAAGCGCTTCAAGGACGACGCCAAGGAGGTTACCAGCGGCTATGAGTGCGGCTTCAGCATCCAGAGCTTCAACGACCTCGTAGTGGGCGACATTGTCGAGGCATTTGAGGAAGTTGAGGTACAGAAGACACTGTAAAACGCTTCTTGCCGATTACGACCAAAGTGAACAATGGGTCTAGACATTCTAGAGATACTAGAGGTTCTAGACCCTTTCTTTTAAGAAACAATAATGATGATTTACTATTTAAACATTGGCTCCAATCTTGATGACCGAGAGGGCAACCTCTGGGCGGCTGACCTGAGACTGTCGCTTGACTTAGGACTCGTGACGTCGCGCTCCAGCATTGTTGAGAGCAAGCCTTGGGGCTTTGAGAGCGACAATGGCTTCCTGAACATGGGAATCGCGGTGAAGAGCAGCTACTCCCCTATCGAGGCTCTCAATATCATCCACGACATTGAATTTGAGCTAAACCAAGGACACAGCCATCGCGATGCTGAAGGCAACTATGTGGACCGACTTGTCGACATTGATATCATGGCAATAGACAACCTCGTCATTAACTTGCCAAGTCTGCAGGTGCCACACCGCCATCTTCCACGTCGTGACTTCTTCCTCAAGCCAATGGCCGAGCTCGACCCCGAGTGGACCCATCCAATTCTACACCTCACTGCCCAGCAGATGCTTGAGCAACTACAGGAAACGGAATAATCCAAGCAAAACAGAATAAAAATCGCAAGTTGCCATGACAACAACTTGCGATTTTATTTTCTGTGCCTATTGTAAACTTTACTTAATAACGACGTTGAGCATCGCTCCAAGTTGTTCTAGTTCGGAATATCATGAGCAAGCTCAGTTCTTCTCTCATTTAATCACAACTTTCTTGCCGTTGTGGATATAGATTCCAGCAGGTAAGTTGTTTCTGTTAGTAAAGCGCTGCCCCATCATGTTATAGTAGGCATTGTCGCCAGTAGTAACTGGGTCACTGTTGACAGTTGTGATAGCTGTGGGCTGTTGCCAGTACACAATATTTGACGAGTTGCGCACTATAGTAGTCTCGCGCTTGTCATTAACTACAGGCACATCATAATGAACTTGTATACCAATGCGATCGGTAAACATTGGATTATCGTTCATGTTGGTGCGGTAGAAGTAGATGCGCGAAATATCAAAGTCGTAGCCACCATTGTAGATGTCATAAGGAATTTCGGTCATGTCTTCCACGAGATCATTGACATAAGTCTCGGCAAGGAATACAAATGGCACGTCATTGTCGGTAAAGATGCTATAAACCAAATGTGATGGGTCGATATAGTTGCCATCAACATCTTCGGGCTTAACAGTGAAATCAAAGCAGCTATAACCGTCCTCTTCACCGCTGTCGAACCAAGAGTCCTCAAATACTATTGGATCGGCTGGCACAGCAGGTTGCAGTTTAAACTCTTTGTAAACAGTGTTGAAGTCCATAGCGCAGAAGGTGAGGTCATTGTTATAGACTACGCCCAGACCGGTAGCGATGAAGTTATTTGGGAACTCTGCATTGGGATTGCCTGTAGTGTTGTCGAGTGTGATGGTTCCAGCTTCGTTGTCGATGGTGTAGGTTACCTCGGTCACGCCCTGATGCACAGTGAGAGTCATGGCATATTGCTCATTGCCCTCATCGTCGGTTGTTGTCTCCACGCCAGTGCTCATCCATTGTATGAACATGCCATATTCATCTTCTTCCAACCAGTAGAGATATTGTCCTGTTGGCACAGTAATCTTGGTGCCATCGGCACTAAGTGTACCTTTCACCCATGCATCGCTTACCACGTCAAATACTACGTCGCGCAGATAAACCGTCTCGCCATCTTCGGCAAAGACGATGTCGGTAGTACCCGACTGCTCAGCCATGTAAGGAGCGTCCCATCCTTGATAGATGTTGTAACCAGAGCGAACGTAGGTGCGCAGTTCACCATCGGGCTGTTCAGTTATGATTTCAGGCACGGGAACAGGCTCTTTCTCAGTGAGAACGGTGTTCCACTCCAAGTAGCCAGGCCAAGCGCCGTCGTCCTCGTAGCAGCAGGTAAGACCCTCGGCTACGAAGTCCTGGATGTTTTGCTCAAACTCGGTGCGTCCCGATGTTCCCTGCAGTGCGATTGTGTTGCCATCAATCACATATACAGCCTCAGTTACCGACTCATCACGCACAAAGCTAACCATCGAAGTTTCCTCGTTGACTTCTGTGTGGCCCCAAGCGAGCCTAATACCAGTATCGTACTGATAGCTCCATCCCACAGTCTGCTCAAGCGACACAGTGATTGTGGTACCATCGGCACTCAGTGTTCCCACTGCCCACGACACACCAAAGCTGTCGCTCATGCCATTAACGATGTTCTTGATATAGACAGTAGTTCCGTCTTCGTCATAAACGATAGTAGTCTTCGCGTCTTGCTCGGTAGTGAAGAGTGTGTTGTCATAGACCACAAATCCAAATCCACTGCGCACATACTGCTTGGCCTCACCCTCGGGCTGCTCGGTAATGAGCTCACCCAAGGCTTTGGGTTGCATGTGGTTTTTAGCAAAGCCCGATTTTGCTTTAGTGCTTACTTTTCCACTAGATAGCATTCTCTTGCTTTTGATGCTACGTCCATCGAATTGGACTTGAGCCGATGCAGCAACAATCAATGCCACTGCCATAAATAGAGTAATAATTCTTTTCATCATTTGTAATTTTATTAATCTTAGTTTGGTTTATGAGATTTATTAACGTGAATCCGATGAATATCGTCGGACTCACGTTATATTTAGTTGATAGTTATTTGGCTACTTTCTCGAGACGCTTCATCATGATGAACATGAAGAGGGCTGAGACAACGCACACGCCAATGAACACGATCCACACAACCCACAAGGGAAGACCACCCCACAGGTAACCACCCACTGAAACGAGGAAGTTGCCAAGGGCAGTGCTGGCGAACCAACCACCCATCATTAAACCTTTGAGCTTGGGAGGAGCCACCTTGGTTACAAACGAGATACCCATTGGGCTGAGCAAGAGCTCACCAAAAGTAAGCACTAGATAGGTCGAGATAAGCCAATTGGGCGAAACAAGAGTAGCTGCATCGCCCAGAGCCTTTTGCTCATCAGGTGTAGGTAGCCCCATTGAACCGACAATCATGATGAGGAATGCCGATGCAGCAACGAGCATACCCAAGGCAATCTTGCGTGGCGCACTAGGCTCCTTGCCTTTCTTGGCAAGCCATCCAAATAGGGCCAATGACACTGGTGTCAAAGCCACCACATAGCATGGGTTGAACTGCTGGAAGATGGGAGCAGCAATATCAATTGACTCTGGAAGGTTGAAATAACGGTAAATAAGAATTCCCACGCATGTTGCAATCACACCTCCAGCGATGCCACGAGTGCGTTTGCTGTTTGATGAGTCGAAGATGGCAAAACCTGCATACACAATGAAAATGCACAGCACCAGATTCCACACGTCGAACGACATAGCCTGCAGGCCACTAGATGTCTTTGCTGTGAACTCGTTGGCAAAGAATGTGAGAGTCAAACCATTCTGATGGAACGCCATCCAGAAGAATATAACCACGATGAACACAAGGATGAGAGCGACCACGCGCTTTGATGTCTCGCCAGGAGGCAGATCGGCAGCAGCTGCGGCTTCCTTGTTCTCCTTCTTGCTTGAGATAGCACTTTTCTCAACATGCTTGAAAGTGCCTCGGAACGCATAGTAAATAAGAATAGAGACGATGAGCGAAACACAAGCCACGCCAAAGGCGAAGTGGTAGCTGTCGGCAACGCTCACGCCCAGGTTCTTTTGGGCATACTCCATAATCTTCACTGCAGCGGTGGGAGCAAACATAGCGCCAATGTTGATTGCCATGTAGAAGATACTGAATGCTGCGTCGCGGCGGTCGCTGTATTTGGGATCATCATAAAGGTTACCCACCATTACCTGGAGGTTACCCTTGAAAAGACCCGTTCCCAAGCTTACCAGCAAGAGTGCGCCCATCATAGCCACTAGAGCCACAGTGTCGCCACCCAGTGGAACCGAAAGTGCCACGTAGCCAAAGAACATAATCAGAATACCAGATGTCACCATCTTGCCGTAGCCAAAGATATCGGCAAGAATACCGCCAATAACCGGCAAGAAGTAAACCAGCATCAAGAAGCTGCTGTAGATGAGACCAGCTTTACCAGGATCCAGGCCGAAGTTCTCGCGCAAAAAGAGCGCAAAAACGGCTATCATCGTGTAGTAGCCAAAGCGTTCTCCAGTGTTGGCAAGCGCAAGGGCATACAAGCCTTTAGGTTGATTTTTAAACATATTTATTAGTATTAGAAAAGCCGGAGGGATTACAAGAAGCCTCCGGCTTTATATTTGATTATTGATCAATTCATTATTTAGTTACTCGTTCGAGCCACTTAACCATTCCGAGCATCACGCACATCGAGATGAGGCAGAAAGCGGCAAATACTGCCCAGCACTGCCACTGATGTGGGAACTTATTGAGCATTGTCACACCTAAGGCAATGAAAAGGTTGCCTACTGCTGTAGCAGTCAGCCACCAACCTTGGCACACGCCTTGCAAGTGGGTGGGAGCCACCTTAGATACGAATGACAAACCAAGTGGAGAAATAAACAACTCAGAAACGGTAAGGAAGAAATAGGTGACAATCAGTACCCATGGACCTGCCTTCATTGATTCCTTCATAGCTTCGGGCAGACTCTTGAATTCAGTACCCGAGGGGAAACCATTGTTGGCTGCAATTGCAATGAGGAAGAGATAGGCACATGCTGCCAGGAACATACCAAATGCAATCTTGCGAGGAGTAGAGATTTCTTTGCCTTTACGTGCCAGGGAAGCGAATACCATCATAATGATAGGCGTGAGCACAATCACAAAGAATGGGTTGATACATTGCCATATTTCAGGAGCTATTGAGCTGGTGTTACAGAAGTCGCGGGCAAATACCGACAGAGACTGACCATTCTGGTGGAATGAGAACCAGAAGAACACAGCCACGCCAAGCACTGCAAACAGTGCATACATGCGCTGCTTAATCTCCTTAGCATCGGCAGTTACTTCTTCCTTGCTAACTGTTGCTGCTTCTTTAATTTTCTTGACAGGGTTAGGCAGAGATTTGCGAGTAGCCACAAAGATGCATAATGATATTAACATTGCCAAGCACGAAGCGATAAACGAGTAGTGCACACCTGTGTTAAAGCTCTCAAGATAGTTGGTGCAGAAGTTTGCCATGTCGCCCACTTGACCTCCGTTTAATACAGAACTTTGAGCAAGAGTGGTGAGGTTCTGCATGTCGTCGCCCTTAAGCGTTCCCTCAATGAAGCCGTGGCACAGACGAGGAAGATCGGCATTATAGATGAATCCATCCATCTTAAGCAATGCACTGCGCAGCAAAGGAGCAACGAAAGGTGCAATCACACCGCCAATGTTAATGAAGACATAGAAAATTTGGAAACCGCTGTCACGACGCGACTTGGCGATTGCAAGTTCCTCGGGACCTTTCTTTGCAGCCTCAGCCTCATAGTTGTCATACAGTTGGCCCACAATAGCTTGCAGGTTACCCTTGAACAGACCATTACCAGAAGCAATGAGCAGCAATGCAAAGCAAGTTAACACGAGAATCCATGTGGGAACCGAGCCTGGGTTGCCACCAAAGACAGGTACCGACAAAATTGCATAGCCTGTGGCCATAACAAGAAGGCCCAGCATGATTATGCCTTTGTAGTTCTGCAATCTATCGGCAAGTATACCGCCAGGAAGGCTAAGCACATAGATAAGGAAATAAAACACAGCATAAATCCAGCCTGCAGCATCATCGCTGATGCCAAACTTAGAACACAAGAATAGCAGTAACACTGCATTCATGATGTAATAGCCGAATCGCTCGCCCATGTTAGAAAGGGCAGCAGAGATAAGACCCTTGGGGTGTTTTTTCTTTGCCTCAATCACATAGTAAACGAGGAAAGGTAGAACCACAACTAAAATCGCAAGCAACATGAATACCATGCGATTGTTGTTCCATAAATCTAGTAACATAATCAGTTTATTTATTAATGGTTAAAAAATTATTGCTTTACACTTAATGGTGAACTCCTAGAATGTTACCGTTGTCCCATTACTTTTTCATTGTGAATGCCATGGCGTAGGCTTTCATGTTCTTGAGCATGGAAAGGAGACCGTTGCTGCGTGTGGGTGAGAGATGATCACGCAAGCCTATGCGGTCGATGAAGTAGAGATCGGCATCGACGATGTCTTGCGGTTTCTGGCCCGAGAGCACACGAATGAGCATCGCCACAATACCCTTGACGATGATGGCGTCGCTGTCGGCACGATAGGTCACCACTCCGTCGCTATATTGTGCATCGAGCCACAGGCGGCTCTGGCATCCGTCAATGAGGTTGTCGGGTGTTTTAAGGCTCTCGTCGAGCGCATCAAGGCCATTGCCCAACTCAATGATGTAGGCATATCGGTCCATCCAGTCGTCCATGTCGCTGAACTCCTCGATGATTTCGTCTTGAATTTGATTTATTTCAGCCATTTTATAGAATAATGTATATAAATCGGTCAAAATTACTCATAATTTTGCTTTCTCACAACTTTTTATTCAAAAAAAGGTGCTGAGCCTAAGCCCAGCACCCTTTATCTTCCTCTCAAGTGCTACTGATTAGCTGAACTTGATGAGGTTGTTCTTCACCTTGCGGCTTCCCTGCAGGATAGCACTAAGCATCTGCTGAATTGGGAAGTGCTGCTGGCGATACTGCATAGCAACCTGCTGCTTTGGCAGATCACGTGCAGGAGTTGTGCCAACAACCTGAACGGCATAGATGGCGTTGCGACCAGCAATGAGCTGAACCTTACCTTGAGCCTTAGCACCGAGACCAGCCACGAGGCCAGCAACGCGTGACTCAAGCATCTGTTGTGGAGCACCCATCGAGAGGTTAGCGCTGTCGACATTGCACTTCATGAGAGCTGCATATCCAGCAACATCATTGGCCTTGCCCTTGTACTGCTTCATGAGCATCTCGGCTTTCTTCTCGCTCTTAACGAGCTCGGTGAGCTGCTGCTTAACAGTTGGGTCGGTCATTGGGATGTAGTCCTTGTAAATCTCATCGACAGCTACAACGAGCAGAGCGTTGTCATCGCTGAAGATTTGCGAGATGGTACCAGGCTTGCTCTCATAAGCCCACTTGATAGCCTTGCGGCTCTCGGGGATACCAGGCATTCTGCCGAACTGCGACTGCTGAGCACCAAGTTGAGTTGTAGCTGGAGTAACAACCTCCTCAACGATTTCGTAGTGAGCAGCTTTTGCGTTCTTTTCAAATGCCTTGATGTCCTTGTTCTTGTTGATGTAGGCCTGGAGGTCCTCCTGGAGTTTAGTCACAGTAGCCTCGCTAGGATAGTCAACGAACTTAGCGCGAGCGATGTTGTAGAAAGTAATGGCTGGTTTCGATTGAGCCACCTTAGCAAAGATAGCACCATCGTTATTGGCCTGCCAAGTGAAGAAGCTACCGCTTGCGTTGCTGTTGATCTTGGTACGCAACGAGTCGGGGAACTGGAATGCGCGAGCCAACTGCTGTGGATTGCTCTTCTGGATTTGGATGTTGGCATTGCCAGCGAGCGAGTCGATGGCCATACCGCCCTCGAGCAGAGCAAATACAGAGTCTTGACGTGCCTTAGGACCCTGCACGAGTACCATGTCAAGACCGATAGAGTCGATGCTCTGGTAGGTGCTAGTTACCTTATACATGAAGGTGTTGCGGTCACGTCCAGTTGGGTCCTTCTTGTCGCAGGTGTTGAGACCACCAGCTACGAGATTGTTGAACACATCGTTCTTGTTCTCTACCTTAGCGCCAAACACTTGCTTGTCGGCCTGAGTAGTAGTAACAGAGTCGAGAACCACGTCGCTATTGGCACGGATGCCGCTGATGCCTGGCATGTTCTGCAGGCTAGCGTAAATCTTGTTGATTTTAGCTGCAGCTGCGGCCTTGTCCTTAGCCGAAGGATCAACGTCAACCTTGATGTAGTGAACTCGACGGCTCTCATCGTCAATCTTAAAGAGGTTCTTGTACTTGTCGTAAGCAGCCTTAAGATCGGCGTCGGTAACCTTAACCTTGCTGTCATCAACAGTAGCATAGTCAACCTTAGCATAGGTAACGTTATAGACAGTGCTCTCTTCCTTAGTGAGCTCGATGTCGATATCGTTAGCCTGGAGGCAACCCATGAGGAGCATACCCAGCTTGGCCTGCATGAGTTGGTTGGCCATCTTCTGCGACTCCTGCTCATAGAGAGCACGGATTTGCTGCAACGATTGGTCGTTGGGGTCGGCGTTAGGGTTCTTCAACAAGTCGAAGAGACTCTTTGGGTCGATACCATTCTGCTGACAAATCTGCTGAATGGCTTGGGGAGGATTGTTAACCATGAGTTCGGTCACTTCCTCGCCAGTAACCTTAATATTAGCCTCGTCACACTCCTGTGTGAGCAGTTTTTCTTGTATCACTTCTTGCAAGATTTGCTGTTGCATCACAGCAGGGTCGACCTTGTTGTCGGCGTCTTGCTGTTGCTGACGCGCCTGCGAGATGTTTTGGAACTCTTGCATTTCAATTTTCTCATTGCCAACTTTGGCTGCCAGCGTGTCGGTAGTGAAAGCACCCGAAGCACGCACGGCCTCTTCAAGGATAAAAGCGAGTAGGCCAGCGCCTATCACAATAGTAAGAATTGCGGCTCTTTTTCTAATTTTTTCTAATGCTGCCATTATAAATATTTTTTATGTTTTTTATTTGCAAAGAGATTATTTTCAAAATTAGCACGCAAAGGTATACATTTTTTATTTAATGGCAAAAATGTTGAGCAATTTTGTGCAGATTTTGTGCAAAAAGACTCCTTTTTGCATAGTGAAGAACTACGTTTGCGGGTGTTTTTTGAGAATGCAAGGGGGGCTGCGCCTGGTTTCAGGGAAGAGGGGAGTGGGAAGAGGTGAGAGTGGGCTGCGCTTTAATCAATGCATAATGCACAATTGACAATTGGACTGCGCCTGGTTAATGCTTAATGAATGCAGCTTGTGCGGTGTGTTCACCGCGTTCATGGCCGCGCTGCGCGCTAAAGATTGATGGAGGTTCGCTGTTCGCACACCGTGCCTGTGGCACGACTTATGCTGCTCACTCCATCGAGCTAAAGGTTGTTGCCCTTTGGGCTAAAATTGTATAGTTTGGGCTGCGCCTCTTGTCCTGATATTGGTTGACGGATTCACGTGTTCACCGTGTTCACTGTGTTCACTGTGTTCACTGTGTTCACTTGTAGTTGTATATTTTATGAATACTGTTGATTGTCAGGTGAATAATGTAAAGAAAATAATGTATAATTTAGGTGAGAGGGAAGAGGTGAGAAGGGGCTGCGCCGGGGTGTGATTTATCAAACGAATTAATGATAATTTTTACGTGAATTACCATGAATTGTCCGCGAATTATCATTTAATTATCTGTTTTTTTTACTTGGACTGCATCTAGAGTTAATGCAAAATGTGAGATACCAGAATGTCAAAGAACGCGTGTGGGCGCAAAGATAGGACAGTTGTAGTGAGGGAGCAATATTAAAATGTTTAAACAATGAGTGTAGATTAATGCACGAAAGCACTTTGTTATTTTCAAAAAGCTTCACCTATCGGTGTTGACAAGCCCTTAATCAATGCATAATTCATAATGCACAATGCATAATGGTGGCTGCGCCTTGAGTTAATGCATAATTCATAATGCACAATGCATAATGGTGGCTGCGCCTTGAGTTAATGCATAATTCATAATGCATAATGCATAATGGGGCTGCGCCTTGAGTTAATGCATAATGCATAATGCATAATGGGGCTGCGCACGGATGCTTTATTTATCTCAAAAAGCTGCAACTATCGTTGTCGAAAAGCTGGCTGACGCCAGATTATAAAATATTCTTGCCATAATTCAATCTGTTTTCTGCCATCGGCAAAGATAAGGTATTTGAGGTAATAATCAAACTATATGAGTAATATCTTCAGCCTTTATTATAGCGGATATTTATTGAATGAGGTTATTTCAAGGTTTGCCATCATATATTTAGGATTGGTTTCATTTTCTTTGTTTAAACTCATAGATATTCCAATCGTCAGGATCTCCAATGAAAATTATCAACTTAACTTCATCTGCTGGCGTAGGCAACACATTGTAACCACTCGACAAAACAGGATAAAAAACAAATGTGTTCATAGATATACAAATCCGATATTTATCGTACTCATCGATATCCCATGTGCCAACTTGTACTTTTTGAGAATTAAGACTATCTGCAAGATGGGCAAAATGTTTATCACATGCACCGTCTTCACACCAAACATGTGACCAGTTTAAATTTTCTACTTGGCATGAACCATCAGAGTTTAATCTTATAACTGCGCCATCATCGGCATAAAAACTCCTGCCAGCTAATTCCGATTTGCTATAATCGGAAAAACAACTGCTCACGCAAATCATCAGCAGCAATATAACCCATATTTGATATTTTCTAGCCATAATTCAATCTGTTTTCTGCCATCGGCGAAGATAGCGGTTTTTATTTAGAATCAACCAATACTGGGTAAAAACTAAATATATATCATTTTTAGGACTCTATGATGTAAAAACTCATGATGAAAAATTGAAACCAAAAATATCAAAACACATCTTTTATTGAGCCTGTTTATTGCTGTAGTGAATCTCACCCCATTGATAATTAAGCATACGGCATTGGTCTCTCTTGTCAATATTGAACCAATAATCTTGCTCCATGCATGGGCAGGTTGAGCCGTCTGTTTCCCAACTTACAGAATCAGTCCGGTTTGTCTTCTTGAATAGACGTTGCGTCGTTTGGGGCTCGATAATGTAGCATAGCTTGTCATTAAGTTTGCATGCACCTACAGTTTTCTCTGGTTTGAAATTTAAACCATGGTATTCATAATGATAACTTTGTATGCTCAAGTTGGACAAGAAGGGCTCATCACAATCCAGAAGTGTGTCAGGCATCTCTCCGAACAATGGCCAATTTGAACGATAAAAAACAGTATCAGGAATGTCAGTGTATCTGATAAGATAGGCATTGCAGTTTCTCATATCAGAATCAGGCATATTCTTAACAATACTATCCAACGACATCGCTAAACTGCTGTTGACGAACTCATATAAATCAACATCAAACGAAACTTTAGTCAATTCAATCTTTTTAGATGAATGGCATCCTGTCAAGAAAATTGCGATGAAAAACAGATAAAATAGATGTTTCATAATGAATCATGAATACTAAAGATTAATATTTTATAAAAAAAGAAATTGCAACTGCACGAATGCAACAAGCCCCAACAAGCTATTGCAGGAATTATATGTAATCTTAGTTTTGCCATAATTCAATTTGTTTTTTTTATGTCCTATGCAAATTATAAAAAGGTGGTTCCTAATATTTTTCAAATCTATCAAGTTCTAATGTGTCCACAATATTAATATGTTTTTCCCCCCAATTTATTAATAATACTTCTTTACCATTCATCACACAATAAATAGTATCTTCAATCACTTTGTTTATATCATATTTCCACCAATTATCACCCAAATATAGTGTTTTGTTGTCTTTGCTACAATTCCAACTCTCTGGAAATATTTTATGACCAGCAATAGAATTAAAATCTCTGCTTAAACTATCATCATAGAACCATCCAGCCTCAAGGCTACCATCCTTAAAAAATTTCCAGCAGTTAATTGTCAAAATATATTTATTTGAAATAGAATCCATATCATATACATACCAGTAATTGCCTGATTTGCTTAATAACTCTTTGAGGTCTATTTTTTTAATTTCTGTTTCTGATTTCTTCTCATTAGGTTTATTGCATGAGATTATCAATAACAATAACAACACAATGATGCTTATATTTTTCTTTTTCATTTTTTCTTCTTTAAGTTGTGGAACTATGGGTCAATTATTCTATTGATGTAGATATAATTAGAAACGATATCACTTGTGTGATAAAATCTATATCCAGTATCTTTTTTAGTAAAAATGTCATCTGAACTTACGCCATCTTCAACAGTAAAGAAATAGTGAAAATGACTGAAGTTTGCATTTGTTGACGGATAGAAACATTTTATATCAAGTTTTACTTTCATGCCTTTTTTTAAAGAAATCATGTCGTTAGAACACTTAGCTTGATATTGACTTAAAATTGTATAAGACAGGTTATTTCTTTTAACTGTGATAATGTAATATGTTCTATGATATTCAATATTCTTTATAATAAACTCCCCAGAAACATACCGTTTCCACTGATCAAGCTGTATTTGCTTGTTACGGTTCAATACACCACAACTTGTAGTCATTAAAATCAAAAGAAATATAGCCCATTTATAATATTTTCTTGCCATAATTCAATCTGTTTTCTGCCATCGGCAAAGATAGCGATAGTTCATTAATTAAAATTGAAAGGACTTATTATTAAAATCAACTTTTAAATCTTTTGCCAATGCCTTTATATCATTCTCGTTTGCTGG
>CADAAI010000031.1 GCA_902785925.1 uncultured Bacteroidales bacterium | reverse complement strand
GCCATGGCCGAAGCCACAGCGTCGGTGAGCACCGGCTTGGACTCTCCGAGGTCGGTCACCTCATCGACAAATCCCCATTCCTTCGCCTCTTTCGCAGTGAGCCAGCCGCCCTCTCGCATGAGGTCGAGCAGGTCGGCTTGAGGCTTGCTGCACTTAGCGGAATACATCGATGCAACATTGTTGTCGAGTTTGTTCAGATCACGGATTGCCGCCTCGCAGTTGTCACGGACAGTTGCGAGCTGGTCGGCATTCAGGCTTCCCCATTCGAAGAACTCGGTGCTGCACTTGTGCACCAGATACATCGCCGAAGCGTCGATGGAGATGTGCTTGGCACCGAGCGAAGCGATGGTGGCTGCGCTGGCGTTCATTCCCACGAAGTGGACAGTGACATCGCCGTGGTTTTTGAAAGCACTGGCGATGGAGAGGGCTGTTGCGAGTGAGCCGCCGAGGCTGTCAATCAGCACGTGGACCGGCTTGTCCTTGCGTTTGGCAAGCACGTAGTCCACATAGTCGCGGTCGAAGTCGTAACCGCCGACGTAGCCTTTGAGGTGAAGATTATATTCGGTCTGTGGCATAGTAAATCAATTTATTATGCCACAAAGGTATCACCTTATAAAAAGGTGCTAAAAGACGGTTTATCGGCTGTTTATGCCAGAGGAATCAATGCTTTTTGGGCTGTGAAAGTGATTTCATGGGTCAAAACGGAAGGCTCGTTGTTCGGGGTGCCCGTCGTCTTGGTGATTTTGATAACAGGATGAGGCGGCTCGTTCAGCCCGATCAGGAACGAACGTCGGTTGACATCTTTCACGATGAAGGCAATCGGAATATTAGTTGGCACAGCAGAGAGAGCGGCAAAGCGCAGCGTTACCGTCTCCTTGCGACCGTTTTTATCGTATTGAGAAGTCATTTCGCAAGTTGCCACACCTTTAAATAATATAGGAGTGGCATCAGCGAATACCTGCACAGGGATTGAAGCTAGACATTTCAAATCGCTGTGACGTTGAACACGATTACACGGGACATAAGAGATTGCCATAATTCCTGGCAGGGAGTTGCAGTAATTCATATTGTATGATTTATGGTGTCAGACAAATCGTAAAAAACTCAAAAGTCGCAAAAAACGCTTTTGTCGCATTGCGGACAAAAACGCTCGCGAAGTCGTAATCATTTTGGCGCATTTTTTTTGCGATATAGTTCCCTTTTTCTTTGGTATCTTTTGGAGATGGCACACCAGTTCGTCTCATCGAACTCTATGCCGTGGCTCTCCATCCATGCCTCGATAAGCTCTTTGAGCATCTTCGCCTTCGGATGCACCAGATGCAGGTCGCTCCACAGCTGCACATCGAAACGGCTGCGTAAGCACTTGTGCAAGCAGTGCACCGCTTTTGGCGGTAAGTAGTTGTAGGTGCGAGGATCCTTGTGCTTGAATGTGGGGATGGCGATGACAAGGTTCGCGTCCTCACGTCTCTCATCCGGCATGTCCTCTGGCTGCTTGTCGAGGAACAGTTGCAGGATGTCTGATTCCACCGAGCCGCGTGGCAGCTCCACGGGCGAGGTCCCGCCCATCTCGTGTATAAACCATTGAGCGAGATAGGGTTCAAATTTGAAGTATAGTAAAAATTGACTCATATATGTTTCAAATATGCCGCAAAGTTACCCAATTATCTCTATACCAACAACTTGCGTTCAAATCTTGAACAAGAAAGATGTGGAAACCAGAGCGGTCAGTTCAATTATTGGTGCCAAATCATGGTTCCTATTTCCTAAAAAGCCTTATCTTTGCCACCTGAAACCGCTGAATATGTATTGCAGATACGTAAAACCAAGAATGTTTAAGGACTTGTTTGAGGTTGGCAAAGAGTACATTGTCATGTATGACGTTACCTCTCATAATCAAAAGCTGACCGTCTCTCGTGGCGAGGGTGCGGAGCCAAAATATGTGACCATGACATTTGCCGAGTTCCACACTTCCTTCGAAGCCTTTGACAAACGTACCGGCAAAACATTTTTCTTGATGCCACCAGTGAAGCCGTCTTCCTCTTACACGCCAAAAAGTTCCGAGGTGTTTCCTGCTCCCTATATGGATGGCGGTTGTGGTGACGGTGGCAGTTGCTGACGTTCCGCCACAAAAAAAGAGAACCGCTCAGGGCGGCTCTCCTTGTCGGTGCGGTGCGCTACGGCTTAGTAACAGCGGAAAACGTGACCGCTATCGAAGTGGAAATCACACATGAACAAATCTCGTGCGTACTTGCTCCAATCGAAGTAATAACGCAGATTTTCGGGGACATCGTGCAACATATCGCACTCCTCTGCAATATGCTCGGCAAAATCTTCCTCGCTTTTCCACTCGCCCATATAAGCCTCACGGAAATCATCAAAAATGCGCTCATCATCACTGCTGGAAAAGCCTCGATAACTGATATATGCCTCGAAAGCCTCTTTGTCATCATCGGAAAGCTCGCTATAAGCCTTGATTAAATCAAACTCACGCTCGCTCATAAATCCCTCAGTGTAAAATTCACGGGGAAAGGACTCATAATCTTGCGCCATAAGTTCGGGCGACTTCTCATCACGATGAAGATAGCGACACACGGCAATAAACTCGTCATAATCAGCGAATTTAGTAAGGTCAAGCCAACAGCCGAAAAGGGCTTTTTCACAGCCATAGACGCAATTATATTTTGCGTAAGTGCCAACATACACGGCAGGATTGCCAGTGCTGAAATCCGCCTTGTAATCGTCAAGGTCATAGACCTCAACATCATTGAGATTGGGGGAGCTAGAGCAGAAGCCCTTTACTTGCTCTTGTGCTTGGGTGCTGTCAGCACCGCTTGCAGGATTGGAAATGAATGAATTGTAACTCATAATTGTGAAAATTTTAGAGATTAAACATTATTGATCTTGTCATCGCTTTCGCTTTGCCTTTACACTGCCTGCAAAGTGTGACTACCCACACTGAAAGCAAGTATTGACCGCAAATTACTACCTGCAAGGTTGGAGAATTTTCGAGGCAACCCGACCTGGTACTTGCGTGTGAGGGAGGCACATTAACTTTGCAGCGTAAAGGCAAGCAAGCGATGATTGAGGTCAACGACCCAAGACCAAGATGTTTAATCAATTTTCGCAGAGTGGCAATTCATGCCCTGCTGGCGGTTGCGATTAGACTTCACCCAGAGCCAAGAGCGCAAACAATGAATGAGTGAAACGAATACCTATCTCCTCAATGTCACATTGAGGTTTTCAAAAAAATGGTTTTCAAATTAGGACACACTCAGTAGCCCAAACATCCTCTACAAGTTCTACAAAATTTTCAAACAACTGAATATAAAGCAATTAAAACACAAGGTTTGTTTTTAGGATTGTAGATACTGACGGGATTTGTAGAAAATCCCAGTTTCCGATATTTGCCTTAAAGGAATCTTGTAGAAGATTGTAAAATTTTGTGTCCGTTTTTTTAAGGTGTAATTCTCTATTAAACAATAATGTAAATATTGTAGAGAATGTAGAAAGGTTAGACCATCTGAAAAAATTGGAATTTCTTTTCCGAATCAAACAAGCCCCAAATAGAGCCGACTACTTTCCCAAGCCGTCGGCTCCGCGCTATAATTCAGAGTTTACGGCTCTGAACTCGGGTATGTGTCATTCCAGCTCATCGATGCACAATGCGAAAGTATCGGCGAGCAGGTCGTAGTCGAAAACAAGTGCCTGGTCAACGACCGAGACCTTGTTGTATTTCTTGTGGCCGTTGCCAAGATCCACCTCTTTCGTCTGTTCTACGCCATTGATAATGTTCTTGAATCTCACCGACTGCTTGCGTCCAATGTAAGCGTCGCTGTTTTCAAGATAGTAGAGCAGGGAGTTTGGTGGTATCAACGATTCGTTTACCTGTCGTCCGTGCATTTTGTAAAGTTGGAAAATGCGGTTATGACGTAGGTAAAGAATCCGTTTCGGCTGTGGGTATTCAATCTCATACTGGTGGTTCGAGCATTTGATTTTCACCTCATGCTCAATGCGGAAGTCGCCGCCGAACCAAATTTTGCCGTCTTGTTTCAGGAAGCCAACGATGTTCCAGAAGTTTGAAACCTCGTTGTTCATCACATTTTCACTGTCCTGTCTGACGATACCTTTGAGGCAGATTTCGAGCATTTCATCGTAGTCGAATGGGAGAGTGAAGAATCCTTTGAGCGTGTTGAGAGCCGCCAATGGAATGACCCAATTCCTAATGATTCTGTCTTCGATGTTGAATTGGTCCAGGCGGTCAACGAGTTGCGAGAAGCTTTCATCGTAACACTTGCGGAACTCGGATTCAAAGAACGCCCTGTGCTTCAAAATCTCGAATACGAGATGTGAGCAGCCGAGTTTGCGGTAAGTGGTGAGGTCGGCAAACTTCCGTTTGGCTTCCTGCGAGAACTGGCTTTTGGAATATGACAAGAAGATGAAGCGAGAGAACAGTGCGATGTCGGCAGTCGCCATCTCCTGGCCGCTGACGATGACTCCGCACGAAACACGTGTCACTTCGCGCTTCTTGTCTCGATCCATATTCATTCTGTTGCGCCCAGTTCCGTCCCACAGTCCTTTCAGGAACTCTCGTTTCTGCTCGTCGATGTTGTTACGGAACTCGTCGAGATGAACGAGCGCATTAGCGCACTGCGCCACAGCGTCAGCCAGCGCAGGGAGTGTCGAGTTGCTGATGTTAGGCGGCACGTTGTCGCGAATGAAGAAAGCCATGAGCGAGTGCCCCAGTTCGGACTTGCCAGATCCTTTTGGCCCGAAAAGATTGAGGATGGGGAAACTCTTGGTGTATGATACCACCACATCACGAAACAAAGTGGCAAAAAGGAAGCACAATCCCACTTTGGCGTTGTCGCCAAACACATCGACTAACTTCTTGGAATAGTCGAAAAGCGAGATTGTGCTCGTCGGCAGGTGTATGAACTGCCTTTCAAACTGGAAAAACTGCGTGTCATCTTTGTAGATTGACGAGAATGCCGGCAAATAGAAGTTGCCCATTCCGTCAATTTTGACAATGCCAAGGTCATCCACTGGAT
This sequence comes from uncultured Bacteroidales bacterium, assembly GCA_902785925.1. Taxonomy (GTDB): domain Bacteria; phylum Bacteroidota; class Bacteroidia; order Bacteroidales; family Muribaculaceae; genus Sodaliphilus. Next base: position 22,917 of record CADAAI010000031.1, on the reverse strand, counting down.
GCCATTCGGTATCAAAGATGCCGTTGCCAAATGCGAAAAAACCTTGGCGTTGCCAACCCAGTTGTACGATTTCCACCGCCGAGTCGGTGAAAGAGTAGAGATGCTGTTTGAGCCGCTGCAGCTGTTTGTCCGATGCGTTCCAGATAAAGTTTCCCATGCTCTCGACACGTTGTCTGAACTTTGAAAGCGAGACAAGATCCTCTTGTTTAAGTTCGATGGTTTCCTCAACGCCATCCTCGTTGATTAGAAGGTAAATACGTTTCGCCATAATAGTATCTTTAATGTGAAAGAGCGGTTTCATGATGAAGTTAGACCACTGCTGGCGTTTGCCGTCTTCTCCCACTGAGAAGTAGCAGTTGTGTTGTATATGGAAGCCGAACCGCTCGTAGACCTCTGCTTCCTCATTGTTCTTTTCTTTCAGCCGTGCTTCTTCAAGCCGTTTTTTAGCGGCACGGATTGCATTCTTCCACATAACCCTGCCTGGCAGTGTCTTGACGAGCAGGTCGATGTACATTGACTGCTTCAACTCATCGTCAATCTTTGCGATGAGGTCGGCGATAGTCATGACCGCTTGGGTCTTTTGCTCCTGCGTGGCATTATCCACGATGAGCTTGTTGGCATACCAGACCACAAAATCTTCTTCCTCGATATTGTTGAGAATGTGCCACGACTTGCAGAAAGAGTCGGGGTCATTCTTGTTGTGGTCTTTGCCAATCGGAATCTCCTTGATGGTGATGTTGAACCCAAGCGACAATGCCAGCAGGGCGTTCTTGATCACCGCCTTAATGCCAGTGCCGTAAGGCTCGCCCGGCTTTGCTGGGTCAGCATCAGGCAGGAAGCAGAGGTTTTCCGAGTACCGCTTGATTTGCGAGAGCTGCTTCTCAGTCCATGCCGAGCCAAGCGATGCGATGGTATTATTGGCACCTATCAGGTGGAGCCTCAGCACGTCGGGCGCACCCTCGACGAGATAGAACTTGTTCTCTCTCGTGGCCGCCCGCAGTGCAATGTTAATCCCGAAGATGGAGTTTTCCTTGCTGTAAATCAGCGAGGAAACAGAGTTGAGATATTTTGGAACGTCCTCACTGTCTGATGTCGTTCTCGCCGTATAGCCGATGATACGCCCCATACGGTCACGGATGGGTATCATGATGCGCTGGCGGAAGAACGAGTAGAGTTTGCCGTTTCGCTCTGACTTGCGCAACACGCCCAACTCCATCAGCACCTCGTTGGAGATGCAGTTCTTTTGGGCGTACTCGACCAAAAGCGAGCCGTTAAGGGGAGCGTAGCCGATGCCGTATTCCTTGATGAAGTCGGCAGACCAACGGCGAGTGGCATAGCCAAGAGCAAACCTGTTGTCAGTATCGCCGCTGTTCAACTGAGCCACGAAGAAAGGTTGGATAGCCTGGTATGCTATAAGCATGGCTTCCTTTTTCTTCGCATTGGTGGCTTGCTCGGCAGTTTGCTCCTTTTTGTCCTCGTACTCCAGTGTGTAGCCATACCTCTTTGCCAGTTCCTTGACCGCTTCGGGAAAGGTGAGGTTAAGCATCTTCATGAGGAACTTGATAGCGTCACCCCCTTCTTGGCACGCCCCGAAGCAATGCCACGTATTCCTTGTGGGATTGACTATAAAAGAAGGGGTGCGCTCGTTGTGGAAGGGACAGCACGCTTGCCAGTTGCTGCCTTTCCGCTTCAAGTCGACATAACTGCTCACCACGTCGACAATATCGACACGGTTGAGCAAGTTCTCTATGGAACGCTCCTCAATCATCGAAGGTCAAGTCATACTCCGGCAACCTTTGTTTGCCGTTATAGCACAAACCGTCGTGGTGCCAGGAGACAAAGCGGCAAATGGGTTCATTGCCTCTCATGCCGACCCGCACAGTACCTGTCGCATGGTCTAGGACATTCTTGCCTGGTACATAGTACACGGCATACAATTGGATTCTTTCGTCTCTGCTCACAGCATCTTCCCATTCCTTTATGCGGTGATGGTCGTCAAACAAACTGCTCATATCACTACTGCTGGGTTAGTTTCCAAATAACCGTTGATAATCTCGAAGATGGCTTTGCGCTCCAGTTTGGAGAAGTTGCCGTGGTTGAGTTTATAGTAGAACGTACCATAAGACCAGCCACAGGCATTGCTGACCTTGACTCTGAATTTTGACCGCCTCTTTTTGGGAAGCTCAAAATAAAATTTCGAAATATTGACCATTTTTGCTGAAAATATTTTGTCAGTTCAAATTTTAGTTGTAATTTTGCGCAAAGGTAATAAAACTTTTTCAAATGACATGGCATATATACCATATTATTTTGAAATAAATTTAACGCTATAGTTCGGAGACAATGTATAACGGCAAAGCAATCAAAGAGTTGCTAGAGAAGCGTGGCCTACAAAATCAAGCGCTACTCACGGCACTAGGATTGAATCCCAAGCAGAACTCAATCCAAAGTTTGATAACTGGCAACCCCACTGCGAAGCGTCTGGAACAAATTGCAGATTTCTTCAGTGTGACTATTGACACCTTCTTTATAAGAGAGGGTGGCGTAGAGCTGTCGTCTACTGACAGCAAGAACGGACTGAAAAGTGCGAGTGCCTATGTCCTCCAGCAAGAGGTCAAGGCACGCGATGAAGTGATTAAATTCAAGGATCAGATGTTGCGAGAGAAAGACGAGCGCATCAAGTTACTTGAAGAACTCTTGGCGGTATACCGCAAGCCCATCACGGGAGCTAACTAAAGGATTATTAACAACTTAGTGTCGTGAAAATGCGCTATTAACTCGGACACTATTCGGACACTAGGTAGGCAATTTTCGGGAAAATCAAATTTGTAAGTCACTGATAATCAGGCGTAGGCATTTGTAGAAATAGGCGGAATGAATCTTGTCCTCTCCGCGCTTTGAGCAACCGACCACGCAAGTGGCCGGTTGTTTCTTTATGGTGGAAAGCCAAACTTGTTTGAGCGATTCGCCATAAAGAAACAACCGATGAGATTGCGCAGCAATCGTCGGTTGCTCAAAGCCCCCTCCCAACTCAAGATGCACGAGCCCACGCGAGTGAATCTTGTCCTCCTTTAATCTCACTTATTACCTGCCCAAATTCACTTGGATGAGTCGTGGTGAGTTGACAAGTTTATTGTAGTCATCAAGCAATGAAGCATTGCTGAAAATAATGCCGTCGCGCTTGGTAGTGCCATAACTCTCGTGGGCATGTCCAAAGAGATGCAAACGCGGTTTAACTTTCTCCACACAGTTTCGCAACGGCAAATTTCCCCAATGTACATCAGAAGAATAGTCAAGGATTTCAATCGGTGGTTCATGAGTTACTAAAACATTGGTTGAGGGGTCAATCAATTTTACTGGATGGTTATAACCCAGGCCGAAGAACTTCATGCCATCAATAGTCACGCCACGGTCCTGCAAAAAGTGCACATTGGCAGGCAGGTCTTCAATGCCTTCGGCATCCCACAAGCATAGGTCATGATTGCCCACCACAAAGATTTTGTTGGGATAATCAAGCGCAATGAACCAGTTGAGAAAGTTTAGCACTTCTTGTTCGGTGCCGCTGTGGGTGAAGTCGCCGCTATGCACAATCACATCAGCTGGAGGCATCGCCCCCAACTTGCCATGCAACCCGTGCGTGTCACTGATGTGAAGAATGGTCATTTATAACCAAAGTATTTATTTATAAATTCGCTCAGATCTACACCTTTTTTCACTGCCATGTCAATCAATTGTTCCCAATAAACATACTGTATCATATCATTCTCGTTAATCAATAATTCACGACTGAATTCATCATAATTATGTTTTAAATCTTCCCTGTCTTTGGGGCAAATAAATAAAACATATGATTTTCCTTTCTTTGCTTTTGAAGCGTTTCGGAATAATTGGTAATATTGATGCATTACAGTCTTTTCTGAGACTTTGCTAGTCCATAAGTCCTGTGTGTTTTTAATTAGTGTTTTATATACATCGTTGTATCTTTTTTGAGGATTTTTGCAACTGCTTGATTTGCTAAACTTCCTTTCCGTATATTTAATTTCACAGTACACATTAATTTCACCGCTCCTTATATAGAAATCAAAATTTGTTCCATCACCATTTTGCTCCACATATTCAAATTCACATATCGCATCATTGTTAAATTGAAGTAATGGGCAAAAGCTTCTGATTATTTCTATGAGTTCTTTTTTCGGTTTCTTTTGATTATTAATAAATGGTCTAAAAAAATTGTAACACATTATTTGCGAAGAATTTAAATGATGTGCAAACCTATGAAGTTTATCGGCTATGAAGAATTCGCCTTCTCTTGCCGCTCTTGTAAGGTTGAATTTTTTAATAATACTAAGTCTATCACCACATTCAATATTTAAAATATGAGGAGTTTTCTTTCCATTATAAATTCCATTTAACTTAGCATCCTTGTTGCAATTATCAATAAGGTTTTCAAGAACCTTTTTTTTGAATAAACTATAATCCATAAATCTTTATTTTTTAATTGTTAATAATTCTATTATTTTTAAACGCTTCATCGGCGATGCGGTCGCCGATTTCGTTTTTGATATAGGCGACATGAATGGTGATGTCATTGGTGTCGCCAGCGGTTACGAAGTGTTCCATTGCGACTGGTTCATCATACTGGAGCCAGTGGATTACTTTTTGTGCGAGAATAGGCTCTTGCGGCAAAACAGCATGAATGAAAAAAGGCATGCCGAGGTCAAATTTCAGCTCAGTTTCAGGCGTTAGAAGGAGATTGGTGCGTTCAATAATCTCGCTTAATTCGCACTCGTCGTTAGACCACTTCATTTTCACTAAGTTGGCATCCGCAAAGTCGAACATGAAAGCCATGTCGCTCAATGTGCAGGATGCAAATTCAACACGAGAGCATTCGCCCTGCGGAGCAAAGATTTGCTCCAGCAGGGTGAGGCGCTCGGCCGTTGTCAGTTGTGTAATGACTTGTCGTTTCATGATTCCTTGTTTTTTAGAGCAGAAGCACATTCTCGTCGGTCAATGAATCCTCCAGTTTGTCTTTGATTGTAAATGCCTTACCACATTTCAACTTAGCCCTCACCATACCCTCTATGGCATCATCAGATATGGGCCTCGAGATACCAAATGCTTTACAAATTTCGTCGAGTGTGCCAATCTTTAAAGCGATTTTGCCATCACCACAATCAAGTCGCGCCACTTTTAAGCCATCAGAAAGGTTGCCATTTTCATCGGCAATTGGCTTGAGGCGACCTCCGTTTTTCACACGTTTTGCGATTGCCTCGTAATTCTCGTCTTGAGTCATTTTTTTGTCCATAATCGTAATTTTTAAATGGTTTTTTAATTGATGTCTCTACCTATATAATACGATTGAGAATTGACGAAAACTCGCAAGATTTAGTGAATGGATGTTAAAAACTATAATTTATAGTAGTGGTTATTGCTTGTTTTTTTGTGTAGTATTTGTGGTTTATATTGTTTGATACCAAATTGTTATAAAAGTTTTAAGAAAGTTTAACCTTTTAACTGAAAATAGACGGACAAAATGCATCATTTTTCAAAACTAATAGCGCAGTTAATAGTATACAGCAAATTTACAACAATTACCCTATAACACAAACCATTGTGTGATGTTTTTTGCAAGAAAAGTTGATTTTACGGCTGGATTATATGCTTCGCTTGACAATAATATGTATTTTTGCATGGTCAAAAAAAAGATTGTATGTAAGAAAACCAAAATATAGACTATAAGCGGATTTGGAAAGACGAGTACTCGCTGAAAATGTTAGAAAGATATTGGGTGACACATCAAGTATCCCCCAAGCACCCCCCAAGTACCCTTCAAGCACCCCCCAAGTAGATAAATTGCTCCTTGCTTTTGGGGTCGATTATCTGTCAATCATCGAGATAATGGCATTTATGGGTTTAAAAGACCGTAAGAGTTTTAGGGAAAAATATCTTAATCCCGCCATTGAGAAAGGGTTTATTGAGATGTTGTATCCAAAGCAGCAACGTCATCCGAAACAAAAATATCGCTTGTCGGCAATGGGGTTGGGTTATAGAAGCACAATAAAATGAAGATGATTGAACACTCATTAAAAAAGAAAGACTCTTTCTTTGGGATGAGCAATTGTGCAATTCCCAATTGCACAATTAGCACAATTCCTCTTGTCTTTTTCCGTAGAAACAACAAATGAAAGTAATATAACTAATTAAATTTAACTTAACAATCAGGGTTTATTAACTATTTGCCAGAGCCTTAACATAGCACCGTACCAGGACAATATAGGGACGGTAATATGTAAAAAATAGGGCAAAATCGGAAGTTAAAAAAATGTAACTATTTGAAAATCAGAAGGGCTGTTGCCTTGACAATATGACGATGAATCTTGTCCTCTCCGCCAATCAAGACAGCAACGGTTGTGACGAAAGTCGCAACCGTTTTCTTTTGCGTGAGGTAATGCAAACTTGTCTTCTCATAATAAACATATATACCGTTTAATTGCAAATTCTATTCTATTTCTCAATAATTAATTGTATCTTTGCATTATAAGACAATACATTTTAATTCATTATGAAGAAATTTCTATTTTTAGTTGTTATGTTAGCTATGTTTGCAACACATGGCGCTGTTGCGCAAGATCAGGAAGGCTATAAGAGGGTGAATTTGCAAGATGAGTTTGCCGATAATGCTTTTACGTTTTTTACCCAAGCTCCGATACTGCTTTCGGGTGACAAGACAGCCAGTAATGCCATGACAATAGGGTGGGGTAGCATGGGCAATTATTTAGGCTACAAGCGCCCCACTGTGACCGTTTATGTTGCTCCAGGCCGCTACACTTATCAGTTCATGGAGCGGTATCCTCGCTTCACGATTATGGAATTTGACAACCCCGATGTTGCAAGATATATGGGAAGTCACAGCGGTCGTGATGGTGATAAGGCTGCAGCATTGGGTTTGCATGTGGCCTACACTCCCAGTGGTACCCCCTATTATACCGAAGCAAAGACGGTGATAGAGTGCGAGATTATTACTTCGTTCCATCAGGATGAGTCGAACTTTCGCAATGAGACTCCCCGCAATTTCTACAAGAACTTTGAGGCAGGCATACATGCTATCTATATTGGTGAGGTGATTGGTGCCTGGAAGAAGTAATAGTGCCAGAATGGATTTATAATAAGTTGAAAACAAAAATCGGTTAACTTGCTTTCCAAAAGCTTGTTAACCGACTTTTTTGGTGACCCCGGAGGGGCTCGAACCCTCGACCCACTGATTAAGAGTCAGTTGCTCTACCAACTGAGCCACGGAGTCATCTTTTTCGTTTTGCGGTTGCAAAGTTACGCACTTTTTTTGAACTGGCAAACGTTTTTGGTGGTTTTTTTCAAAAAAAGTTGAAAAAAGTGATTTTGGAGCATATTTTTCGCATTTTGAGAATTATTTTAGTCCTATTATGGTTGTTGTTGTTTAAAAAATTGCTATTTTTGCGAGTTAATACAAAAAGAAAAAGAGATTAATATAGTTGATTATAAACTTAAAAACAAAATAAAATGGATTTAGACGGACGTAGAGAGAGTACAAACGTGGAGGATCGCCGTGGGATGAGTGGCGGTGCTAAGGCTGGCCTTGGTGGCGGCATCATGGGTATTATAATCGCGCTTGTTGCAATGTTCCTTGGCGGTGGCGGCCTTGATTTGGGCAGTATACTTGGCCAGATGGGCAACATGGGTGGCATCGAGATGCAGCAGAGCACCGACAACAATGGCGAGCCAGTAGAATTCTCGGCCGAGGAGCAGGAGCTTGCTTCTTTCTCGAAGAAGATTCTAGGTGGCACCGAGGACATTTGGTCGCAGATTTTCGAGCAGCAGGGTCTGGGAGAGTACCGCGACCCCAAGATGGTTCTCTACAGTGGCATGACTAGCACAGCTTGTGGTCAGGGTCAGGCTGCTATGGGTCCTTTCTATTGTAGTGGTGACCAGAGCCTTTATCTTGACTTGTCGTTCTTCATGAGTATGAAGCAGCAGCTTGGTGCCGATGGAGACTTCTCTTATGCATATGTGATTGCTCACGAGGTAGGTCACCATGTTGAGTACCTGACAGGTGTGCTGCAGCAGATTCACAGCAAGATGGCTCGCTACGGTCAGGGCAGTGCTCAGGCTAACAAGGAGAGCGTGCGCATTGAGCTTCTCGCCGACTATTTGGCTGGCTGCTGGGCTCACTACGACAATCAGCAGTTTGGCTCGGTACAGGATGGCGACCTTGAGGAAGCTATCGACTGCGCCCAGAAGATTGGTGACGACTACTTGCAGAAGAAGGCTCAGGGTTATGCAATGCCCGAGAGCTTTACTCACGGTACCAGTCAGCAGCGCATGCGTTGGTTCAAGGCTGGATATCAAACAGGCGACGTTAAGAAAGGCATTAATGCAGCTATGCAACTCGACTACAGCCAACTGTAATTTAATGCAAAATCAAGCAATGCCTTGATTGTTGCATTGTGAACTGATAATTCCCATGATGAGGTTTCGAATGCCTGATTCATGGGGATTATTTTGTGTGATAAATGCTCATAAAAGTGTTATTAAATACCTGATTTTTGTTTTTTTTAAGAAAAATGTTTCTATTAATTGTGGTTGGTATAGATAAATAGGTGTAAATTTGCAGTCAAAATTTAGATAAGTCAATTTTGATAGGTAATAATTAAACCCAATTTTTAATTTTTATAACATGATGAAACAATTTAGAAACACAATTTTAGTAGTGATGCTGAGCATGTGCTCGCTGGTGAGCTATGCTGCTTTTGTAAATCCGTAGGCAGCAAATTATATACCTTCAGGTGCTGATGTTGATGAGTTTACTATCCCAGCAAATTATATTAATAGTACTTATAACCCTCAACTTTTTGAAAAGACAGCTACGATATTTAATAAAACATATACAATAACAATTAAAAATGTGTACCTGACTCAATACTGGTTTAGATGCACTATTCTAATTGAGGATTTTTACGATGGGGTTGATGTTACACAGACTGTTCTTGGACAAGGTAATGAGTATCCTCAGGGTTCGGGTGACCCTGGAACAACATCATCAATACAAGTAGTAGAAACAAACTTCGGTGTTGAAGCTCGTTCAAATGTGAGGTTGATTGCAAGCGATGATCGAAAGTTGATTACAGTTGTCTATCATTTTTCAGAAGTTGTAAATAATCCTACATATGATGGTGACGATTATTATGTAGTTCTTAATTTCCCATACAATGATCCAGAGACTCCTCCTGCACCTCCCATAACAGGAATTGATAGCATTGAGCTAGGCCAGACTACCTCGTTTGAGTATTATGACTTGATGGGTCGCAAGTTGAATGGTCCTCAGCCAGGTATCGTGATTGAGAAGCAGGGCAACAAGACCACAAAGAAGCTCTATCGTTAAATAGATTATAACACTGAAAGCGTGATTCGGTTGAACGCTTGATGTGAAAGTAGATAATAAAGAAATTCCCTTGAGCTCAACTGCTCAAGGGAATTTTTGTTTTATTATACTCAGGAGTTTGTGATCTTTTGTCATACTCTCCCTTTGTCCCGCTCTTTCAGCGGCAATGGGCTGTACCTCAGCATAACTCTAGCAAGCTCGGTTCTGCATTCGGTTTGCACCCTTGGTCTATCTTAGAGGGGGAATTGGTCAGTATAATGTTTTAGAGGCCGCGGCCGTGGCAGTTCTTGTACTTCTTGCCGCTGCCGCAAGGACATGGATCGTTGCGTCCAACCTTTGGACCCTCGTTGCGGATGGGTGCCACTGGACCACGTCCAGCTTGGCTAGCTCCCATACCAGCTTGCCGCTGAGCAGCCGCTGCTGCAGCCACAGCATCATTTCCACGTCCCTCGTTGTAGCGCTGGCGGCGACGAGGTTCGTCGCTTGCTCGCTGCACATCACTCTCGTTCTGCACAGGAATCTGTCCACGCATGAGAGCTGAGATGGCCTTGTTGTTCATGTCGCCAAGCATCACCTTGAAGAGGTCGAACGACTCAAGTTTGTAGATTACCAATGGATCCTTCTGCTCGTAGCTGGCGTTCTGTACACTTTGACGCAACTGGTCGAGTTCGCGCAGATGCACTTTCCAGCTCTCGTCGATAGAGAGCAGGAGGATAGCCTTTTGCCAAGCCTTGGCAATGCATTTGCTCTGAGTTTCATATGCCTCCTTCATGTCGATTACGATGCCATAGGTGCGCTTGCCATCGGTGATGGGCACTCGCATCTTGCCTTCGGGCTCCTTGGCACCAGCATCCAACTGCTGCTTGCAGATGCTCTGAATAACGGGGTTAGCAACCTCGGCAAGGCGCTCAGTCTTGCGGCGGAATGCGTTGAGCACAGCGTCGAAGAGCTGATCGATATTCTTGTTGCTGTCTTGCTTGCGATAGGTCTCCTCGTCGAATGGAGGCTCGATTGCAAATGTCGAGAGCACGTGCATCTTGAGGTCTTCGTACTCTGAAGGACCAAACTTGTTGATTGCGTCCTCGATGCTGTCGTAGAGAGTGTTGATGATGTCGGTACCGATGCGCTCACCAAGCAGAGCGTGGTGACGACGGGTGTAGATTACCTTACGCTGGGCGTTCATCACGTCGTCATACTCGAGGGTGTGCTTACGAATACCGAAGTTGTTCTCCTCTACGCGTTTTTGAGCATTCTCGATACTCTTGGTTACCATAGGCGACTCAATCATCTCGCCGTCGTGCAGACCGAGGCGGTCGAGCAACTTCACAACGCGTTCGCTAGCGAAGAGGCGCATTACCTTGTCCTCAAACGACACGAAGAATACTGAGCTACCGGGGTCACCTTGACGTCCGGCACGACCACGCAACTGATTGTCGACGCGGCGTGACTCGTGGCGCTCGGTACCAATGATGGCGAGACCACCAGCCTCTTTAACCTCGGGCGAAAGCTTGATATCGGTACCACGACCTGCCATGTTGGTGGCGATGGTCACAACACCCTTACCGTTGACCTGACGTCCGGCTTGAGCCACGATGTCGGCCTCCTTCTGGTGCAGTTTCGCATTCAGCACATTGTGCTCGATGTGACGCAGACTGAGCTGGCGGCTCAGGCGCTCAGAGATTTCAACCGAAGTGGTACCCACCAGCGTTGGTCGGCCCTCATCGCGCATCTTAACGATTTCCTCAATCACAGCGTTAAACTTCTCCTTCTCGGTCTTGAAAACACGGTCGGGGTTGTCCTTACGGATGACTGGGCGGTTGGTGGGGATGTTCACAACATCGAGTTTGTAGATTTCCCAGAACTCACCTGCCTCGGTCATGGCGGTGCCGGTCATACCAGCGAGCTTGTGGTACATGCGGAAGTAGTTCTGCAGGGTAATGGTGGCGAAGGTCTGCGTAGCAGCCTCAACCTTTACACCCTCTTTTGCCTCGATGGCCTGGTGTAGACCGTCGCTGTAGCGACGACCTTCCATGATACGTCCAGTCTGCTCATCCACAATCTTCACCTTTCCTTCCTCGTCGACGATGTACTCGTCATCGCGGTTGAAGAGGGTGTAGGCTTTAAGCAGCTGAGTGACTGTGTGGACGCGCTCGGCCTTCACAGAATAGTTTTGCAGCAGCTCGTCTTTCTTGGCTAGTTTTTCCTCTTCGCTCAATGGCTCATTGGTCACTGCCGAGAGTTCACTTGCGATATCGGGCAGCACGAAGAACTTGGGGTCGTCGGTGCCTCGAGTGAGCACGTCGATACCCTTATCGGTAAGCTCTACGGTGTTGTTCTGCTCCTCGATGATGAAGTATAGAGGATCGGTAACAACGTGCATCTCACGGCTATTGTCCTGCATATAGAACGCCTCGGTCTTGAGCATAGCCTGCTTAACACCTTCCTGCGAGAGGAACTTGATGAGAGGCTTGTACTTGGGTAGACCCTTGAATGCACGGTAGAGCAGCAGAGTGCCTTCCTTGGCAGTTGCTGGGTCGTCGCTAGCCATCATGCGTCGCGCGTCGCTAAGCAACTGTGTAACCAGGCTGCGCTGTGCGGCATATACGCGCTCCACGTTGGGCTTGTACTCGTCAAACATCTGATCCTCGCCACGTGGCACTGGACCAGAGATGATTAATGGTGTACGGGCATCGTCGATAAGCACCGAGTCCACCTCGTCGACGATGGCGTAGTGGTGTGGACGCTGCACGCAGTCCTCGGGAGCCATTGCCATATTGTCACGAAGGTAGTCGAAACCGAACTCACTGTTGGTACCAAAGGTGATGTCGCAGTTGTAGGCTGCACGGCGTTCCTCGCTGTTGGGCTCAGTCTTGTCGATACAAGCCACGCTCAAGCCGTGGAACATATAGAGTGGACCCATCCACTCCGAGTCACGTTTGGCAAGGTAGTCATTGACAGTGACCACATGAACACCACAACCTGCCAGGGCGTTGAGGAACACTGGCAAGGTGGCAACGAGAGTCTTACCCTCACCAGTTGCCATCTCGGCAATCTTGCCTTGATGGAGCACCGAGCCACCAATGAGCTGAACGTCGTAGTGGACCATGTTCCACGTCATCTCGTTGCCACCGGCTTCCCAGTGGTTGTAGTAGATGGCTTTATCGCCCTCAATGTCGAGGAAGTCATGTCCGTCGGCAGCGAGTTTGCGGTCGAAGTCGGTAGCAGTCACCTCTATTGTCTCGTTCTCGGTAAATCGCTTGGCGGTCTCCTTGACGATAGCAAAGACAGTGGGTAGCACCTCGTCGAGTTTCTCCTCGATGCGGTCGAGAATTTCCTTCTCGATCTTGTCGATTTTAGTCCACAGCGGTTCGCGCTCCTCATATTCAAGGGTTTCGATTTCGGCCTTAATGGCAGCGATTTCGTCGCGCTGAGGTTTCACATACTCTTGAATCTCTTGCTTGATTGCGGCACTGCGGGCACGCAATTCATCGTTCGACAGTTTCTCAATATCGGGGTAAACGGCCTGAATCTTACGCACAATTGGCATAAGCTTCTTGAGGTCACGCTCACTCTTGTTGCCGAAGATGGATTTTAAAAAACTATTAAGTGACATATTTGTTATATGATGTTTTATTTGCTAATATGAAAAGGGATTACGGCAAAAAACGTGCCAATTCCCTAACCAAGCTGCAAAGGTACAAAAAAGTTTTCAGTTATTGGTTATAAGTCAGCAGTTTTTTAAAAGAGGTGGGAGAGGAGAGGGGAGAGGGAAGAGGGGAGAGGTGAGAGTGGTTGCGCATGGGGGCGTTTGAGACCGGGTGGGACAGTTTTTAAAAAATTTTTGGTTTTCATGGAATGATTGGGACAAGTGGGACAAAATGGATAATTTTTATTTAATCTCACAAAGTGGCACCTGGCGGTGTCGCAAAGCCTGCTTACGCAGGAATTTTGAAACATGGAATCAGTGTGTTCAGTTGACTCGGTGGTCATATTCCCCCTGTATCCCCCTCTATCTTAGAGGGGGAGCTAATAATGGCACCATCTAGGTCTATCTTAGAGGGGGAGTTGATTGGAATCGGTGGAATCACTTGACTCATCTGACTCACCTGACTCACCTGACTCACCTGAGTCAGGGGAGAGGGAAGTGGGGAGAGGTGAGAGGGACTGCGCATGGTGGCATTTGAGACTGGGTGGGACAGTTTTGAAAAAAAATTTTGGTTTTCATGGGATGATTGGGACAAGTGGGACAAAATGGAGAAATTTATTTAATCACACAAAGTTGCACCAGACGGTGTCGAATAGCCTGCTTACGCAGGAATTTTTGTATTTTATTCATGGTAAACTCTTTTTATACTATTAGTGTACGTGTGTGCGCAAAGGTAGTGGATGGAGGGTTGTGGAGCAAGGTTAAAAAGAAAAGCACACTTGGTGCGCTTTTATGAGAGGGTGAAAAATGGTATTTTATCAGTCACGTGAGTCAAGTTAGTGACGGATGTTTGAAAGTGATCGCAGGAGTAGGGTGGCTGCGAGAGGTAGGAACGCAGTATTGGGTGCCTGCAGACTGCTTAGCCAAACGACCGCCATGGTTGCAATGAGTGCGAGGTTGATAAGGTGAGCCCATCGCAGTGCTTTGGAAGCTTTCTTGATCCATGGCAGGATAGCCAACAAGAGCTGCAATGGGTTGATCCATAGAATGTTGTAGTTAGGTATTGTTGCTTCGTGGGTGGATATAAACTCGATGAAGAAGATGAGGCACCCAGCCAAACCAGCAATGGTGAATAGAACTGTGTCGAACCAGCGAGATGGTGACCTGCGGCGCCAGTCGCGCACTGAAATGGCGATGGTGATAGCTAACAATAGCAGAGCGAAGAACAGGGGAGTGAGGTACCACGGTGTGGGTGGTGCCACGATGCCGTTATCGTCGCCAGGTGCTATCACTGTTGTGCGGCTCACCAATGGCATGGTGTTGCCATTCTGGTTTACAGTAATACTGTCGATAGCGTGCATTAAGAATAGTGGCACAAAGGTCTGGGTGCGCGCGTCGATGAGTGTGTCGCAGACGGCACCTAATGCGAGGTCGATGCCAAACTGCTCCCATGGATAGTTGTGCGTGTAATGGCTCATGACCTGTCGCAGGGTGTTGCCCACGATGTAGTTGCTGTGAGTGTAGTCGAGCTCCTGTCCCAGTGCGGTCTCTATCACGTCGCGCGGACGTGTTGAACAGTTGTCGCTGAAGTGGCGATAGCGGTACTCTCGATTAGCAGGCTGCACGTTCCATGCGAGCATGTCCCATACTTTCTGCGCTTGCTCAGGAGTGAGGTTGAGGTCTTGCTGCACCATTTTGCGGCCTTTTTTCACTCCACCGTCGACTTGTGGAGGCATTACAGCGCACAGGTAATCGGTCTCACCCATAATGTAACGGGTGACGAACCCTGGAGAGTTGAAATCGAAGACGCCATAGTTGATGTAGTAGTTGCCTGTAGAATCGGAGATGAGTATTTCGCTGTGTCCAAACACCTCGAACACCTCATTGCCTGGATAGAAAGTGATGAGGCTCACCTTAACCGGGTGTGAGGATGTAGAGTCGGTTTGAGCAGCGCTGTTTATATTGCTGAAAGCTATAACGATAATCAGAGCTATTATGTGCCAAAAAAGTCGTTTCATTGCCTCAATATAGTTATATGTGTGCAAAGATAGTAAAAAGTTTTTAGTTGTTAGTTTTTTTAGTTGTTGGTTTGTATAAAAAGAAAAAGCCCGGCTCTCACGAGTGGGACTTTAAATTTATGAATAGAATCTGTATAGAAAAGTGCAATATAATATTGCTGTCCTAATTATTATGCGATGCAAAGTTACTATATTTTTGGAAATCATCAAAGGTTAATATTTCTAATAAAATGGTTGATATTTCAATTATTCCATTTTTCTTATCGTTTTAGGTGGTTTTTTTATCTTTTTTCGAAAAAAAAATCGGCTTATTTGGGAATATATTCAATTAAACGTTATTTTTGTAAAGTAAATAATCCCTAAAATTATTAAGTTATGAAGACTAGATTTTTAATACTTTTTGTGCTGATAGCTCTCGTTGCTAATGCAGCACCAAAAATCAAGACGCAACATTTTGAAGTTAAGGACTCTATCCGCATGTTTGACAAAGAGGACCTTCAGGGTTTAGGGTTTAAGTTCACCAAAACCGTGAATGCCGAATGGCCCGTTACCATCAATGGCAAGAAGTCGCAAGCCCTCAACGATTTCTTGGTTGAAGAAGTGTTCTATGCTAGCCATAACACGCAAAGTTTCCCTAAAATCCCGACAGACATTAAGTCGCTCACTAGTTGCGTGAAGCATTGGGTGGGTTATATTCTGCGTTCCAACACAATGGTAAATGATTTTGTCGTCAAAGAATATGGAGCTCCTGGAGTCAAGGATATTAATAGCAACGACGAACCAATGAGTTGCTGGTATGAAACACTTGATTTCAATTATAGCCACGCTGTGGGAAATCTTATGTTCTTTGTCGAAAACGGAGATTCTTACTATGGTGGTGCCCACAATATGTTTGCATCCGATTATCTCGCCTTTGATGCTTCGCTCGATAAGCCCATTCGCGTGACCGACATCGTAACCAGCTTGCGCAAGGTTCGCCGCATGCTGCCTAGCTACGACAAGCGCGACAAGGACGTTAAAATGTGGGATAATATTGGAGAACAGGAAATTACTAACTTCTATATCAAGGACGGAAAAATGGTCTTTGTCTTTGCTCCTTATGCTGTGGGTCCCTTCTGTGATGGCATTGTAGAAGTACCCATCCCATTAAAGACCTTGAAAGCAAAAAAACTCCTTACCCCTTACGGCAGGAAGCTGCTCAAATAGTTATCAGATCTGATTGCTGATTAGTCCAAAGTACTGCGCGATAGAGGGCAGTGGGGCTGGGTGTTGTGAGGCATAAGGCGCCAGAGCTAAGGCGTCCCTTTTCAAATACTGGTTCTTGTAGCTTGCGCCACGGAATGCTTGTGCTGCTGCGTTGCTCAATGGTGAAAGTCCCTGTTGTGGCAGGGGCTAGAACTTTGTCGCCCAATACGCTTGTTATAGCACCCATCGTGGTGCGCAAGTTCAGTTCAACGCATGGGTTGAGGCCTGTATTGAGTGGAGATTGGAGATTGGAGAGGTGAGAGGGAAGGTCCGCCGATTGTGCATTGTGCAATGTGCGTTGTGCATTTTTGAAGAGGAGCATGTCAACACCAAGCCAACCAGTGTAGTGAGGTGCCACCAGTTCGTCGAGCACCTGTGTGAGAGCAATGACCACATTGTCGAGAATGGGGCATTGCTTGGTGATTCTTTGTTTTAAAACTTCGCTCGAAGCCACCTCGCCATGGCTGTACTGGCTGTGACTATCAGTATCGAACACCGAGTAACCACGCACCGTTGCTTTGCCGTCGGTGCAGTGATATTCTACCGCGAAGTCCATCGTTTTGTTGAACGCAATTTCGCAAAGCAATGATCCTTGCCGCTTCAATGCTCCACGGCACCACTGTTCAAGTTCGGGTGATGTGCCGTCAGTAGTGTGGTAGATGCCACGTCCACTGCTCGACCATGGTGTCTTGATGTAGCACTGGCGGTGCTTCTCGACAAACGCCATCACTTCGCCAGTTGTGGCAAGCTCAACGGGGGCTGAACATAGCTGGCGGCCGAGCAGTTCCTGCAAGCGCATGTGGATAAGTGTGGAAACTCGCCTGTGTGACAAGCCGCGTAAGTAGTAAATCTCATCTTTTGAGGGGACGCTATCGCGATTGGCTCCCCACTTTATTAGGCGTCGGCGCATGTCGAGGCACCACCCCCACGGTATAATTCGATAATCGCTCAAGTGTCGCAACTGGTTGCGCTTGACGGCATGAATGTTGAGGCCTAGGGTTGCGTTCAGATGCTCGAGCCACTCGGCATCGAGGTCACTGTCGGTAATGAGTAACGAGCCTGGTTCGGCAATGAAAGCAGGAAGCACAGCCAGGTCGGCAGCCATCTGCAAGGCGAATGGTGGAGCCACATAGTTAATGCCTCCTGTCGCGAGCGCCAGGTCGTTCTGTGGATTAAAAATCAGGACTTCTCTATACACATTCTTATTGGCCGCTCCTTCGTCGCTAAAAATTGTTGCACCTACGGTGCTAAAATTAGTTATGTTAAAATTTTTTTATTCTTCTAATAATGCCTGTTTCTATGTCCCTATGATACCATTCGTAGTAGAGGCTGGGTAATCCAAAATTAAGTATCATTCCAAAAGGGATGTGGGTGATGTTCAGATAATTAAATATCTGATTACGTTGCACCGAACCAGTGCCATTTGTTACCTTCAATTCTATTATGATATTGTCGTTGACAAGAAGATCAATTCTGTAAGTTTGATCAAGTTGAACATCATCCCAGTATATTGGAACCATAACTTGCCTTTCAACCTTATAATCTTTTAGTTCAAGCAAATATTTTAATGCCGCTTCATAGGCTGACTCTAAAAGACCAGGTTTAAACTTGCTATGCACTTTCATAGCCTCGCCTGTTATGTCATAGAAAAAAGAGTATTCAGAACTGTATTTTTTTACTATAATCATAAATAAAATATTAGCGCAAAGCGCAATAATATTAAGCGACACAAGGAGCGTCCCCCAAAATTAGTCGTAGAGGGTCTTGACGGCGAGGTTGATGTTATAGTACTTGACCTTGCCTGTCACATCTTTGATGACCTTGATGAATGGTGGGAACTTGGTCTCCTCGCCCTTGGTCTCGCTGTCCATTTCAAGTATGCTAAATCCAGGATCTGGATCGATGAACTGGTCAAGTTCGTAGTATTGGCCTTCCCAAATGAAGCTCTTGCGAATCTTGTGAATTGACTGCCGTGTGGGGTCGGCTAGTGCCATCATGCTCATGTACTGGTTGTAGCTGATGTTACGCTCGGTAACGATGCGCTCGTTGTCGCCCACGGTTTTGGTGGTAGTTTGCAGGTACACGTATTTTCCTTGCATCATGCGCTTGCGCAGGCGCACAACTGTGCCTGGCTCGCTCATGAGGTAGGTCTGTACGATATCGGTCTCGATAGCATTTGGTATTTCTCCAACCACCTCGACCATAAACTTGCGCTCGTTCTCGATGGGTGCCGGAATTCCCAGTACATTGGAAATCTCGCGTAGCACACGCCGAATCTTATTCTCGAAATTCTCGCTATTGCTAATCACGCGCAGATGTGGATGTCCTGTCCAAGCGCTGCGAAGTTTCTTGTCGAGTGAGCATGCAAGATCAACGCCCTCGGTGCGTGCCTCGTTGTTGCTTGTAGTATAGAATTCGGCGGCACCGTCGGCTGCTGTGACAAGGTGAAGCACAGCATCGTAGCGTGAGTCGCGCAACTTGTCGATGGGAATGTCAACCTCCTGAGTGATAGCCTGCCAAGTCTCGGGGCTGAGGTAAACCGAGATGTCCATGGTGCCTCGGTCGCACACTAGCAGCACTGGTTTCTCGCTCTCGGCGGCTATTGCGGCAAATCGGTCCTCAAGGTCGAGCTGCAGCTGCAGAGTCGCTTTTTCGGCCTGATAGAACTGTGCCTGATTCTTGGTGAGGTAGTTGACTCCGCCGACGGCAAACATGGTAGGCACTTCGGGGACTGTGTATACTTGGTAACCCAGGTTAGAGAAATGCTCTACCACCTTGGCGAGCGCTGTGGTCTTTCCGGCGCATGGGCCACCAGTAAGTACCACTTTAGTTATCTTGCTCATACAGATATATTTAATGGTTAGAAAATTCGCGGTTAGTTTTAGAAAAGACAAAGATAATAATTTTTTTTGGTTTTCACACAAATTACCGTCAATTGTACATTAAATTGAGCGATAATTTGTGCAAGGTGTTGGATGATTTATGCATTTTTGAGTTTTTTGTTTTTTGGGACATAATAATTATTTTATCTTTTATTTTTTGTGTATTTGGGAAAATATACTAACTTTGCGCCCATTGTAAGTTTTTGATTTACAGCCTAAAAATATAATAAACCAAACAAAATTTATATTTATACACAAACTTATTTTATTTAAACAAAAACCCAAATTAAAAATGAAAAAAAATTTAGTTTTTCTTATGCTGGCACTCATCGCCTGCACCTTTGGCGCGCGAGCCGATGAGCTGACAGTGTATGAAGGAACACAAACAAGCACTCAAGTGCCTATCTATGGCTCATGGGCTGATGCCTACCAAAAGTGTGAGATGCTCTATGATGCATCTGTTCTTAGTCAAATTGAAGCTGGATCTGAAATTTCAGGTTTAACTTGGTATACAGATGCAGTTCCTAGTAGTGGTTATGGCAATGCTGTGTTCCAAATCTTTATGAAGGAAGTTAGCGCGAACACCTTAAATGATTACTCTGGCACCGATGATGCCACAATTGTTTATGAAGGTTCTATCGACCCCACAAGTTCTGACAAAAAGGTGACTATCAACTTCGAGACCCCTTACCCCTATCAGGGTGGTATTCTTCTCGTTGGTGTTTATGAGATTCAAAAAGGTTCTTACATTAGCACAACATTTGTGGGGGCTTCAGGCACGTCAATAGGCGGTTACAGCAGTAGTTCCTTAAGTGGTGTTTCTGCTAACCAGCGCTACTTCGTGCCCAAAACTACTTTTGAATATGAAAATGCAGCCCCAGTTGACTACAAAGCAAGCGTGTCGCCCAATGCCATCGACTTTGGCAAATTAGCTCCAAATGCCTCGGCTTCGCAGACCATTACTATTAAGAATAAAGGAACAAATGCAATCACTCCCTCATTGAGTGGCATCAGTGCTCCTTTCAGCACCGACTATGTTTCTACCACAATTAATGGTGGTGACGAGTTGACCTTTAATGTGACCTTCAATCCAACAGAAATAGGAACATACAACCAGACTCTCACCATCGACTGTGGCTATACCGATGGCATCTTTAATGTAGCTTTGTCTGGTACTAGTGCTAAAGAGATTACTATAGCCGATGGAACTGTAACAAGTGAATATCTTCCTATTTATGGTTGGAATCATGGCTATTACTTACAACAAAATCAGTTTGTATATCCAGCCTCAATGATGACTTCTTTTGTTGGCAAGAAACTGAAATCTATAACATTTTACCCTGCTGAAGTATCATCAGGATATACAACATATAAAGGTGTTAACTTCTATAATGGGTCTGTAACCATATCGCTTGCAAGTGTTGAAGAAGGTTCTATCACATTTACTTCATCAGAAAATATTGCCCAGTCTCCCGAAGGTTTGACACAAGTTGGGACAATTACCATGCCTCAAATACCACAAACCAATTTAACTGAATGGACAATTACTTTTGGTGAAGAAGGTTACAACTATTATGGTGGTGATTTGTTAGTTGATGTGACTAATGTCAAGGGCAACGATGGCCGTACTTATTTCTATGGAATCACAACTGATAATTATTCAGGCTATTATTGTTCAAGTTCTACAGCAAAAACAGGTTCTAAATTCCTTCCAAAGGCAACTTTCTCTTTTGAGGATGCAGTCGCTCAAATTGCTGTTACTCCCACTGAATTGACCTTTGGCGGTGTGAGCTTCGTTATTGGAAACACCGAAGATAAAACCTTCAAAGTTTCTAATACTACTGACGAAGACGTTACTCTCACTCTTAACGATGAGAGCGGATTCTACAGTATCGCCCCCACCACCATTGAGGCTGGCGCTACAAGTGTTACAGTTACCGTGACTTATGCACCTACTACTGCTGGCACTCACGATGCCACCGTAACTGTAGGCGACAAGACTGTGACTTTGAATGGTGCTGCAGTTGCTCCTATTATCAGTGGTACAGTAACTCCTGCCGAGTTGACTTTTGAGACATACGAAAATGTTTCAACAACTCAAACCATCACAATTGAGAATACCGGCAACACCGCATTCACTCCAGTATTCAGCGCTCTCGAGGCTCCTTTCAGCATTGAAGATGCTACCGAGATTGCTGCTGGAGAGAGCAAAGACTTCGTTGTTACTTACGCTCCTACCGCTATTGGCACCAACAATAGCACACTCACAGTAGAGATAAACGGTACAACCACCAATGTTGCACTTAACGGTACTGCTACCGAAGCTCCTCTGGAAATTACCGTTGCTGAGACTGGAGCTACAGCTCAAAGCCAACCAATTCCTATAGAAGGCACTTATTTTGACACAGAAGGTGCATATGGTCAAACCATATATAATAAAGATGACTTAGGTGCTCTTGCTGGCAATAACATCTCTAAAATCAAGTATTATTCAGCTACTACATTTGATGCCGCTAAAATTGGAGGCACAGTGCTTGAGATTTACTTGATGGAGACTGATTACGATGAAATGCCTATACCAGAGGGGGGCTATAGCTGCCAACCATTAACTTTTGAAGGTGCTGCAGTAGGTGAATATGTAGTTCAAGGTGGTGAAACCGATATGGAATTTGTTCTTTCAACACCATTTAACTATAGTGGTAATAAAAACCTTGCCATTCAAGTAAGAGTAAAGACCAAATCACCTCAATCTTCTGGATATAATTATCAGTCAATTAAATGGTATGTTGAGGGTAAAACAAGCAACATAAGTTATGCTGGTAATGTTGGTTATAGCAATGGAGGTCATGCATTACTTCCTAAGACAACATTCACTTATGAGAAAGAAGATCCGCATACTATCACCCTTGCTGAGCTTTGCAGGACAGGTGTGATCACCGAAGGCGAGAACGAGTACACTATTAAAGACCAGCTTATTGGAGTCTATGCAGACGATGTAAAGGGTATCCTTTGGTGTAAAGACCAGGGCAACGCCTCAGTTTTCTCTACCTCTATCAATGATGGTCAGGTGGACTTTTTGAAGAATGACCCACTAGCACAGAATGGTCGTGATTGGGACCAGAGCAACTGGATAGCACTTCACTTCTCAACACCAACTTCCACCAATAATATAGGCTTATTGGTGAAAAGGGCTGTAAACCGCTACATCAAACCTGGCACGATAAAAGGCAAGTTGATTGATGAAGTGAACTACGCATTGAGGATGGATCTTGACCAGTTGGAACTTGTAGAACAATCAGATGCTCCTGACATTAACCCTGATTACATTCCTAACGTTTATTGTCCAGCTAACTTCATGCCTACCAACTTGAACATTTGGGGCAACGAAGAGGATGGTGGCTACACCACAGGTAGCGACCAAAACTACTTCTTCATGAATCCTAAGATTCAGGAGATATGCGAGGTTACATATGCTCAATGGGATGCGACACATGGGTGCTTCACAGTTCCCACTTCCAGCGGTTTTGACGGAGCATTCTATATAGGAACGGGATACAATGTTATTCAAAGTCAAAACTTCAACTCCAGTTTGCAGGATGAGCATATTTACAGGTTTAAAGCCATCGTTCAACGTTCAGATAAGGATAATTATGGACCTAAGAACGTTACCACTCCAGCCACAGGCATCACTCTTTATCCAGTAGACCTCGA
>CADAAI010000030.1 GCA_902785925.1 uncultured Bacteroidales bacterium | reverse complement strand
GGGGGTCGCCTGCGGCGAGAAATTAAACCGTTCGCTTTGCTCACTCAAAATTAAGATTAAAATTGAATAGTTTTTGGGGTGGGACAGTTTTGAAAAAAATATTGGGTTGCTAATATGTCAAAGAACTCTTTGTGCAAAGGTAATGGTTGGATGTGAGGCGAGACAATATTAAAAAGGGATTTTTGAAAGGAAAAGCACAACTACAGAACAACCAGCGAACAAGAGAATTTACTCTCAAAAAGTTTAACGATGCTTAATATATAAAACAAAAGTGGCGGCTCTTTTTAGGAGTCGCCACTTAATAAGTCACTTGTATAACTTATATATTACATTTGTGATGTAGTGTAAGAAAGGAATACAAAGTTGTTGGGGTTGCTCTTGCTCCTCAAGATCATTGGGTTAGACACCATCAAATTGTCGGCGCTAAGCTCATATTCACCAGTACAGAGCAAATCAACCATAGACCTCATACTTGGCAGCCATCCGTAGATTCTTCCACCATTGGTATCGTAGGGAGTATCGGCATTGGGGTCGAACGAGAACTTGATGGTGTGATCATCAATTATCTCATGGTCGAGATATATACTGCCATAGTTATTACCGGTGTGGAACCTGAAGTATAGACGATACTTAGCCTTAGTGTTGTCGTAGCCTAACTGCAACCATTGGAAAGTGTAGTTGAGAGGTTTATTGTTTACTTTCGTGTTCTTAGCCTCGGTAACAATCTGATTGAAGAGTGTGAGGAAATCTCCACTTATCTCACCATCAGCTTTACTAAAAGTCCAGCCGATTTGCTTCTGATGGAACAGGTCGGCAAAAGCAGGACCCTTAATAGTAGTCACTCCGTCCTCAACGCAGAGGAGAGTACCGTCGGGTTGGATCTCAAAAGACTGAGCAGCCACGTCATTCTCGTCATACTCGGTCAAGAAGTCCAAGGGCTCCATAAAGTGAACACCATTAACAGTAAAAATAGCATTCATATACTCACCACTATCAAGCAGAGAGCTACCTTCGGGATAGAAGCTCCAGAACATAGAATTGATGGGGCCCCCGTCACCGTTGCAAATGTAACGCTTGCCACTTGCAGTAGTGAGAATATAATCGTTCACACGGTTGCTAAATGTGAGATTGAGCACATTATTAAGGATAGAGAAGTACTCCTCATCGGTTGGTGCCACCGCGGTAGAAAGACGACTCATCAAAATGGTGATGCCAGTCTTCTTGCCACGCAACTTAACCTGATTCTCGGTGTTGCTAATGATTACAAATTCATAGTCACCCTCATGTCCCTTGCCATAGGTGCTTGAACTGGTACCAGCAGTACCTAATTCTATTTCAGGATTAGAGAACACATGGAACGCCCTGTTATAGGTGTTGAACGAGAGCACTGGACCATAATCGGACACCACTTCCCAGGTAGACTTGTCGGTGATAAATGCCCCACCATTAACCTCACTGTTTTTGGTAGAAATGTCGACCGTGCCATCACCATGGAAAGTCATAATATAGTTATAGCCTGGCTCGCCGGCATTGCAAAAATATTGCATAAGCCATCGTCCACCATCGGCCTGGAACAACTCGGTATAGTTTTTCAGAGCTTTATCAAGACGTACTGCTGGGCTGTCATCGAAGAGGTCGTCCACCTCGCTTGGAGCACAAGCCGCTAGCGAGAGCATCAGTATTAAAGCCGAAAGATTAAATATTTTCTTCATAATATCTAATGTGTGTGTTAAGATTAAACATTACTCAGCTAGATTAACTTGCTGGCGCAGCTCTTGAAGCTTAGCGGCATCGAAGGACTGGATGCGAGCCTGAACAACATTACGCAATTGCTCAAGGTCGATGCCCCACTCCTCACGGAACCAGTCTTTGCACAACTGAATTTTGGTCTCCAAAATATCTAAGCCGCTCACATTATCGTCATCCTCAACGGCATAAACGTAGATAGGAACGCGATTGCCGTTCTTATCAAGCACATAGCCTTGTGCGTCGCACTCAGCTCCTGTAGAGTCATAGTACTTGCCGTCCTCGGGATTCAGAGTCACACTACCAACACCCTGCTGGTACCTATTCTTGAAGATGAGTGTACCGTCTTCAAGAGTATCAACTCTACTCTGATCAACATAAGTGAGAGTGCTCTCACCAGCATCATTAACAGGGTTATTGTTGGGATAGTAGTAATAGCAATAGTAGGGAACCCATTCATCGCTGCTTAGAGCATCCTCGTTAGGAGTAGCCCATCCACGAGCTGCATCATCCTTAATTGCTGCCCATTGTGCATCGGACATTGTGATATAGCAAGCGATAGTCTCGGCAAAGTCTTCACGAAGAGCACTTGAGGCGTAAGGAGTCACGAAACCGAGCGAACGAACCATTTGAGTGTTCTTTTTCTCCCAATTCATGCCATCATAATGACCAGCCGAAAGAATGCGGAACTCAGTAGGGATACTCTTAGTTTGGTGCAAGATGTGAGCAAACTCATGGTGCATAGTGTGGAAATACTCGTCGTTCAAGACATTAATCAACTGTGCTGGATTGTTCACATAATTACCCAATCTATTAACATTGAGTAGAGTCACCTTAATACCACCCTCGGCAAGACCAACTTCGATGGTTCTTGAGCGAGGGTTGATAGCTGGAGAACCCACAAGCATGATGATGCGTGGACCATACATTTTCAAGAACTCCTTGCTTCCTGTCACTTCCTCATAAACATCAAACCACATGTACTTGGAAAGCACAGCCAAGTCGATAGAATTACGAAGCGTAGCTGGTTGAAGGTTATAGTTCATATTGGTCTCGTTGTCCTTCAACTTGTACTGGAATTCCAAGTTGTAAACATCGAGGTAGTTCTCCTTAAGCCACTTGTCGAACGGATAAGTGTAGCTATTGGGGTCAAGCTCATCGGCAACATCGGGGAAGATGGTTTCATCCAAAGCTTTCTCGCCACACGAGGTGAGCGACATTGCCGCCATAGCCACCAGTGCCAAAGCACTTAAATATTTAAAATATTTTTTCATAATCTTATCAGAATTATTAATTATTCATCATTACTTGGTGGTGGTGCCGTCGCCTTTTTAAAGCCAGAAATCCTTGTTGTCAACGGCGGATCAATTCGATTGTTGGGGTCAATACCAGCAGCAATAACCTCATTAGGAATCTGAAGAGCCAGGCGATGGTCGAGAACGCCAGCTTCAATGTCAGGATTCAATGTCACAACACGAGCATCCTTACCAATGACGTGGCTGAAAGAGATGCCATATCGCTTGATATCGAACCAGCGCATGCCACGGAACATAAATTCAATGCGACGGAAGTGCTGAACGCACTGCAGGTAAGGATTAATCTCGGGAGAGTTATGGTACTGAGCACTTGGGCACACAATGTCGATGTGCAATGGCTTAGCGATACCATAGTAGGTCGAGTCGTTGACCTTGGCTCCCAAAAGTTCACGACGCTCAGGACGGCTGTTAAGGATGTATTTCTCCTCGGCAGTAGTGTAGAAGTTCAAAACAACTTCCTTACTCCATGGTGTCATGCTACTAGTGCTGTTGGTAGTGTTGCGTCGAGCAGCTTCCCACACACCCAGGTCGGCAATAGCGCCATCGATGTCGCCAAGGAACAATTTAGCCTCGGCACGGTTGAGCAGAGCCTCCTCGCCAGTGAACTCACAAAGCACCTGGTGAGCATAGCCAATACCAGCAACCTTATCGGTGTACTCAAACTGTTCACCAACTGGAGCGGCCCACCACAGACCGTAGTCTTGATTGGAACCTGCAACGTACATTCCACAACCGTTATAGCATGGATGCACGCCTCTCCATGTTGGTCCACGACCATCCCAAAGAGTAGCCTGCATAGCTTCACGGTTACAAGCATAGCGGTTTCCATTATTGAGTTTACGCAAATAAACTGAATATGTAGGAATAATCATAAAATTCCTCATATGTGCTGGGTCACAATAGTAACGGTTAAAGTCTTCGTCGTCCTCCAATTCTTCTTTATGAGCCCAAATATCGGTCATGTAAGGAAGAGGATCAACATCGGCACCACCGAAGGCAGTGTTGGCACACTCAAGCACCTTAGGGTAGTCACGCTTAAAGAGATAGAAACGCGAAGCAAAAGTGTAGGCAGCCTGCTTGTTGAAATGATATTTAGGCTGCTCATAGATTGCGTCGTTGATCAATGGCAAACCCTCCTCGATGTCACGCTCAATCTTGTCGTAGGTCTCTGCAAGAGTACCACGCTCATAGTGAGGCTTAACAGTAGTCTCGGGTTTAGTCATATAAGGAATGCCTGGCTCCTGCTGGCTCAATTCTGGGCCACGATAGGGCATACAGAAGATGTTGGCAAGCATGAAGTGGCAGTAGGCACGGTCGATGAGAGCCTCGCCCTTAACGGCCTGCAATTTCACACTACTCTCACCTGCATCCTCAAACTCCTGAACTTTCTCGAGAACTTGATTACAAGTAGCAATGGCGTTGTAATAGCCTTCCCACGATCCTGATGGAGTGTCTTCGCCCGTAGAAGTGCGAATGTCTTCCCAAGCAAAAGCCTCATCATCGTTGCGATCGGCAGATGGCAGATTGAAACGAACACCGTCAACACCCGGCGAGTTATTGTCGATAAAGTTATCGGTCGAATAATCGCAGAATGGCACATAACTATATTCTGGATAGGCACTGGTCATCAACATGCGCAACTGCTCAGTGTTGGTGAGAGTAACGCGAGTGTCGCTAGGCTTGTCGAGGAAGTCGCTACACGACGACAAAGACAAGAGTGCCACGCCAGCCAATAATAAATATCTTAATTTCATAGTTTTTATGTATTTTATTAACATTATACTAATTAAAGACCAAAGCGTAAAGTGAGTGTGAACTGCTTGGGAGAAGGAGCTGCCACACCACCTGAGTTAAAGAACTCGGGATCTTGTCCGTTGAGTTTCTTGTCGGCATAGAGCAAGCACAAGTTGGTAGTGCTGAGCTTAACCGATGCATTGTTCAGACGCAAAGCCTTGAGAACCTTCTCGGGGATGTCGTAGGTGAGAGAAACCTCTTTCAAGCGGATGAATCCACCGTTGGCGATGCGAGCAGTACTATAGTTGTAAGAACTATAGGCAATGCCCAATCTTTCACCATAAACATTGTTCCAAGTCATATACTGACGAGTAGAAACAATAGCAGGAATGTCGGTGTGAGCCTCATCACCAGGAACTACCCAACGGTTCTTCATGTCGCGAGAGTTGGCTGTCATGTCACCGTAAGCATAAGAGAAGTCGGCTGGCAAGCGCAGCTTGTTACCGAACGAGTAGGTCAAGAACAGGTTCAGGTGGAATCCCTTCCAGCTGAAGTTGTTACCGAGACCACCAGTGTAGATGGGATCAACTGGACCCTCATACTTGAGGAAGTCGAGATTATCGAACTGCTGGAAGTAGATGCCAGCCACAGTGATGTCGCCATTCTCATCGTAGAATGTGGGAAGACCCTCATCATTCAAACCAGCGAATGGAATAGAGAAGATAGCACGCACGGGATAGCCCTGGAGTGCGTAACCAGTACCAGGCACGAGGTCGATGATGCGGCTACGTGACAAGAGGTCGGTAATCTTGTTCTTAGCATAAGAGAAAGTAAAGTCGGTGCTCCACTCGAAGTCGCCAGGCTTAACAGCCTCGAAGTTGCGTGTAGAAAGTGTGAACTCAACACCATGCGATTCCATAGAAGCGACATTAGCATACTTGTGTGTCACACCACCGACACCCTCGGTATAAACACCACCAATCAGGTCGTAGTTATTACGCTTGTACCAGTCGAAGACGAGGTTGATGCGGTTGTGATAGAAACCGAGGTCAACACCAACGTCGAACTCGTGCTTCTTCTCATAGGTCAACTCCTCGTTGGCGATGTTGGCAAGGTAGAGGTTCATCTCGGCATCCTCAGGATTCAATCTCCAAGGCTTAGAAGGATAGTAAATAGGAAGTGCGTTAGAAACGCTTGCAGGACCAGCATCGGCAGTCAGCGAGTAAGACAGACGCAGCTTAGCATAGGTCCAGATACCCTTCTGGTAGAAAGGAGCATTGATAAAGAACTGCTCGTCGCTTGCATTCCAAGCACCCGAGATATTCCAAGTTGGGAGCCAACGGCTCTTCTTGGCCTTACCGAGCTTATTAGAACCCTCATAACGGAAGGTACCAGTGAGGATGTATTTACCCCTGAAGGAGTAGCTACCCATAGCATAGTAAGCCATGTTGCGGCCGTAGCGCCAAGACTCGCCGTAGTAGTTGTGATTCTCCTCAACTTGCTGCTTGAAGAGGTTCTTGTCGAGGAAAGGAATGTTACCGTTCTCATAAACGATACCCCAGCCCTCAAAGCTCTCGGCGTGACGATCAATCTTACTCATCTCAAAACCACCCAGCAAGTTAATGAGGTGCATGTCGTTGAAGCTCTTGTTGTATTGAGCCTGAGCACGCAAGTCGAACTGCGACATAGCGTTCACGTCGTGATAGAGAATACCACCCTTAGGAAGAACGGTCACTGGAAGAGAACCAACAATATCGGGGTCGGTATAGAGATAAGTGTTAGCATCGCGAATTGAAGCATTCTCGGGATCGATACCAGCGCGGTAGGCGTTAGCCTGGTTAGAATCGTCCTTCACATAGTGGTTGGTAGTACTGCTGTTGAAGCGGTAAGAAGCCAATCCCTTAAGTTCAAGACCCTTAACGGGCTTCCAAGTGATCTCGCCCTGGAACTTGAGGTCGGTTACACCGAGGTCGATGTAGTTCTGGTCGAGCTCGTGGAAGATGTTGAAAGATGTATAGTTACGAGTGTAGATAGCATTGGGGTCGGCAGTACGTGAGGTGTTCAACGCATAGCTATAGGGGTTGATATCGAAGCTACGGCTATACACACCGTTAACCACGTCAACGTCCTGACTCAGAGTACCAGGAGCGCGCTGCTTGCGGTAGCTGTCGCTGGTCAACAATTTAATTGTCAAGCTCTTTGACAGGTCGTAGCTGGCGTTGGCGTTGAAAGTGTAACGAGTAACCTCGCTCTGCTTGGTCCATCCTGGGTCGTACATAACCGAAGCCGAAGTGTAGAAACGAGCACGGTCGGTACCACCCGCGATTGAGATAGCATGGTTTTGTGAAACGTTGCTGTTGAACAAGAGGTCGAACCAGTCGGTGTTACGGAACTCAGCCTCACGCAAGTAGGCGTTCTTAGCAGCGAGAGTGTTGGGAAGTCCGAAACCGGTAGCGGGATCATACTGGTCCATGAGCTTGTACATGGTACCATAGATACCCGAGCTAGAAGAGTTGGCAAGACTAGCGAAGCTCAACCATCCTTTTTCCTCGAGTTCCTTGTAGATACCCATCTGCTCCTGCGAGTTACAGATGTTGAACTCACGGTACATGGGTTTCAAGCGATAGGTGAACTCACCGGTATAGTTGATGCTGGCCTGACCCGAGCGACCCTGCTTGGTGGTAACGACGATCACACCAGCCATGGCGCGAGCACCATAGATTGATGTTGCCGAACCGTCCTTAAGAATCTGGAAGCTCTCGATATCGTCGGCATTGATACCAGCGATGGCGCTGGCGATAAGGGTTGTGGCATCACCACTCGAGAGGGCGTCGGCATCGAGCTCAACGTTATCCTCGAGAATCACACCGTCGACAACCCACAAAGGCTTGCTGCTACCATAGATTGAAGTAGCACCACGCACACGAATCTTGGGTGCGGTACCAAAGGTACCCGACACGTTCTGCACACTCACACCTGCAGCACGTCCCTCAAGGGCACGTGACACGTCGGCGACACCGTCGAGCTTAGCCTTGTCGGCCTTGATGCTTGTGGTGGCACCGGTAAAGAGGCGCTTGTCTACGTTTTGATAACCTGTTACAACCACTTCCTTGAGGGTGGTAGCCTCGTCGGTGGTCAAAACAATCTTCATCTCACCCTGGGTGACCTGCACATCGGCTTCGGCAAGGCCCATGTACTTCACGATGATGTGACTCTTGTAAGAGGGTACGGTAATGGTAAACTTACCGTCAAAGTCGGTAGCTACACCATTAGTGGGTTTTGCTTTTTCCGATACATGAGCACCAATAACGGGTTCATTGTCCTCGGCCGAAATAACGACACCCGTCACTTTGACCTGTGCGGTCGCCGCGAGTGACATCAGTATTGCAGCCGTCAGCAATAAAAGTTTTTTAAGACTCATAAGCATTGAAAAAAAATTAATAATTATTATTTGGTTTTATTTAAAAAATTTTCTCACTAAGTGCTATCTCATAACAGGTTAGAAAGTCAGTTTTCATTATATCGTTTTTCGTCTCCTGGTTAATCACTACTACAAAGCTCTGGTGCATGCTCAATGTGTGCTCAACGGCATGCCTTTGTGGCTTCAGCAGCCAAATGGGGGCACTTGTGTACTTTAACGTGCAAAATTAAATAGATTTTTTTAAAGTATCTAATTTTTACTGTTAAAATTGAGTGTTTAATTTAAAAAAACAAGGATTACAACTAAATAAAACAATAATTATGCTGTAAAACACAAAAAGAGTTCAGGACACGCATGAGCATGTCCTGAACTCTTTTTCCTGGCGCAAAATCGCCTAATAACCACTAATCACTCAGGGCGCGAACGCCCAAATTACTAACTTCCTTGTGATAGCGAGCGACAGCTCCCTTCTATCACTTGATTGCAGTCTCAATCTCCTTAATCGTTGGATTCACAGCCACTATCACACCCTTGCCGTTGATAAGGAAGGTGCAAGGCTTGTCGATGCTGCCCCAGCGCTTCTCAAACGAAGGGCGATCCTGAATTTCACAGAAGAACTGCGATGATACCGCCAGGCTGTCGAGGCTCACCACCTCACGGAAGAGCGCCTTGCTGCGGTCGAAATTCACACCCATGTGCACGATTTGGGGATTGTTGCGCGCAATCTTGTTCAACTCAATATTCTCTAAGCGGGTTACGGCATCGGCCGAAGTCCACATGTTCAGCACCACAAACTTGCCACGGTACTGCTCGAGCTCGACCACATTCTCCTCGTTGCCAATGCTGAAGTTGGACGCCTTAGTGCCCACACGGCTATCGTTAGAAATAGTGGTACGCGACGAGGTGAAGACTAGCACCACGCACAGAGTAATCAATAAACAAACAAACTTCTTCATAATTAAAGTGTTTCTTCAACTATGCCAGCCTAAATCACTCATGGCCACTGATATCGCGACCACTTGTGCAACATCGTTTGTCCCTTGTGTGAGAGAGGATGCTTGTCGTCGTGTTTTGAGTTTTTCACACCCAAAGCACGGGTCTGCACGGTTGAAATCGGGGTGCAAAGGTAGACAAAAAATCTATAACCCAGCAAAGAATTAAGATTTTTTATATATCTTAAACACAGTTTTTTGCGTCACATCAGCGCTCGGCAAGTGCCGCAAAAGTCAAGTTTTTCAGAACTTATAGACCGCGCCAACCGAGAAGACTGCCTGGTCGATGCTGCTCACGATCGAGTACTTGAACTCGGCATTGATGGCAACGTTTGACCTGACGTCATACTCACATCCACCACCCAAATTGAGCCCAAAATGAGTTACCGACTCGTCGGTTTTGTCGTAGCTCTTGCTCACAACAGTGAGACCTGCGAGCGGATAGGCCCTGAACTTGGGCGCAATGCTGAAAAGATAGTGGGCATTGGCGTTAAGGTCCCACATGTGGAAGCCATTGTTGCTGAAGTAATAGTTGAACGAGGCTTCACCCCTGATGTCGTTGGTAATGCCATACTGGAACTTTCCACCAATACCAAGCATGTTGATCTCGGTGCCATAGAGCAGATTTCCACCCACGCCCATCACGCCCTTCTGAGCTGCGGCATAGACACATCCCATAGCGGCAATGAGCACTAATGCTAGAATTTTTTTCATAATATTATAGTTATAATTCTTTACTTTCAACTTAACACTACCCTACTCGTCTTGCGGCACGTTCACGTTCTTGCTCATAACAAGGTCGTGGGTGCGCTGCATGAAGCGCTTGAAGGTCTCGCGCGAGTCGGCACGCACCAGCTCGGGCTTGTCCTCGGGGATCACCTGATAGGTGTTGTCGCCTGCGCCTGGCTTCTGGCAGAAGAACAGCTTGTAGCGAGGACTGTCGATCACTGGCTTGCCGTCCTTCATCTTAACCTTAACTTTAACCATAGCGCCGCCTCGGCAGTCGATATCGCTCATGTTGGAGATAAAATTGCCCAAACTGTAGACCAGCAGAATGTCCTTGTTGTACTTGTCGCTGTGGCGCACCTCGAAGGGCTCTACCACATGAGGATGGCCACCGATAATGAGGTCCACGCCCTTGTCGATGAGGAAATCGGCAAGATCCTTCTGCTCCTTCACAGGCGTGAGAGTGTACTCAATGCCCCAGTGCATGTTGACGCACAGCACATTAGCACCGGCTGCGCGGGCGGCATCGATGTCGGCAGCGATCACTTTTTTGTCGATATAGTCAACCACAACATCCTTCTGGATGGGAATGCCGTTGGTGCCATAGGTATAGTCGAGAAACGCCACCTTGATGCCGTCAAAATCTTTGATACATGGCAACCGCTTAGCGCGGTCGGCCTTGTTGATGTAGGTGCCAATGTGAGGAATGCCCCACTCATCAAGCTTGTTGATGGTTCGCACAGCACCCTTGTCGCGGCGGTCGAGGCAGTGGTTGTTGGCGGTAAGAAAGAGGTCAAAGCCAACGGTCTGCAACTGCTTGGCATACTCGTCGGGGGCGCTGAAGCATGGATAGCCCGAATAAGGTGCACCACCAAGGCTGCACTCAAGGTTCACCACAGCATAATCGGCCTCTTCAATGTCGCTCTGCACATGCTTGAAGCACGCGCTATAGTCGTAGGTGCCATCGGCGCGCCGTGCCACCTCATATTGCTTGGAATGCTGCATCGCATCGCCAAAGAACACGAAATCGACCTCGGCATTTCCTGCCAGCAGCGACATGAGTGACAACGCCAGTATTGAGAGAAGATTCATTTGGGAGTTGTTAGTTATTAGTTTTTAGTTGTTAGTTGTTAGTTGTTAGTTGTTAGTTTGTTACGCATTAACGACGGCGACCAGCGCGCATGAGTTGCTTGGGGCTCATGTTGCTCATCTTGTGCATTGCTTTGCGAGTTTGGTCAAACTGCGTGAGCAAGCGGTTAACCTCCTGAATGTTAGTGCCGCTACCACGAGCGATGCGCTGACGACGGCTGCCATTTATCACCTCTGGGTGCTCTCGCTCGTAGGGTGTCATCGAGTAGATAATAGCCTCGATGCCCTTGAAAGCGTCGTCGCTGATGTCGATATCCTTAATGGCCTTGCCCACGCCAGGAATCATCGAAGCCAAGTCCTTGAGGTTACCCATCTTCTTAATTTTGCTGATTTGAGAGAGGAAGTCGTTGAAGTCGAACTTGTTCTTGGCAATCTTCTTCTGCAACTCGCGGGCCTGCTCCTCGTCATACTGCTGCTGCATGCGATCAACGAGCGACACGATATCACCCATGTTGAGGATGCGGTCGGCCATACCAGCAGGACGGAAGGGATCGATGGCCTCCATCTTCTCACCAGTTCCCACCCACTTGATGGGCTTGTTGACAACCGTACGGATAGAGAGGGCTGCACCACCTCGGGTGTCACCGTCGAGCTTGGTGAGCACAACGCCGTCGAAGTCGAGGCGGTCGTTGAAGGCCTTGGCGGTGTTAACGGCGTCCTGACCAGTCATAGAGTCAACAACGAAGAGGGTTTCATTGGGCTGGATAGCGTCTTTTATTGCCTTGATTTCCTGCATCATCTGCTCGTCAACAGCAAGGCGACCAGCAGTATCGACGATAACTACGCCATGGCCCTTGGCCTTGGCCTCGGCGATCGCATGCTGAGCTATCTCAACGGGATTCTGGTTCCCAGGCTCGCTATAAACGGGAACACCGATCTGCTCGCCCAGCACTTTAAGCTGCTCGATGGCGGCAGGACGGTACACGTCGCACGCAACGAGCAACGGATCGCGCTTGATGAGGCGATTGGCAAGCTTTCCAGAGAAGGTTGTCTTACCTGAACCTTGCAGACCCGACATGAGAATGATGGCTGGATGGCCCTCGATGTTGAACGGTGCCTGCTCGCCACCCATGAGCTGGGTGAGCTCGTCGTGAACTATCTTAATCATCAACTCCTTTGGCTTCAAAGAGTTGATAACGTTTTGACCTATTGCTTTTTCTTTAACAGTGTCGGTAAAGGTTTTGGCTACCTTGTAGTTGACGTCGGCCTCGATGAGTGTGCGGCGCACCTCTTTCAGAGTTTCGGCAACATTAATCTCGGTGATTTTACCTTCACCTTTAAGTACTTTAAACGCGCGTTCTAGTCTTTCGCTTAGATTTTCAAACATATATATGTCAAGTAATAAATATTAAGTATAAAGTAACAAGTTCTTTGGAGATAAACACCTCAGTAACAAGCTACAAAGTAACAGGTCACAAGTGGCTGTTACTTTTTAGGACATTACTAAATCAGTTTGTTAGTAGCAGTGTCGGGGAACACTACCATTGGCTTGAAGCCCTTTGCCTCCTCGGGAGTCATCAATGCATAGGACATTATTATCACCACGTCGCCTGGCTGCACCTTGCGTGCCGCAGCTCCATTGAGGCAGACTTCGCCCTTGCCGCGCTCGCCTGGAATCACATAAGTGTCGAGGCGCTCACCGTTGTTGTTGTCTACAATAAACACACGCTCACCCTCCATGATTCCGGCTGCATCCATCAAGTCTTGATCAATAGTGATGCTGCCTATATAGTCGAGGTTGGCACCAGTAACGGTGACACGATGAATCTTGGATTTTACAACTTGAATAAACATAGTGCAAAATTATTAAAGGTTAATAATGTGGTTACTCATTTGCTTTTAAGCAAAAAGCGTGCCACATTACAAATCCAAGGGTTTCTTGTAGGTTATATTGTCGATTTCACGCACATCGCCACAGTAAACGGTGATGCAGCCCACGATGTAATCGCTTTCGTCCCAAGCACTTACTGGCTGCAGCGTGATGCCGTCGCAAATCGAGTAGTACTCTACCTCCATCTCGGGATAGGCGTTGAGTGTTGCAACCACCCAGTCGTGGGTTTGCTCCACAGTATGGTCCTCGGCAAATTCCAGGCTGTCGCACAGCACACGGTAGATGTTGGGAGCAATCTTGCGCACGAGTGGAGTGAGGCGCACGTTGCGGCTACTCTTCGCCAAGCCATCGGCCTCGCGAACGCAGGGGCAAGTGACTATATCAAGATTGAGCCCCAGCTGCTTAATCATTGCGCGAATCACGGCAATCTGCTGGAAATCCTTCTCGCCAAAGTAGGCGCGAGTGGGCTCTACCATCATGAAGAGCTTGCTCACAATCTGGCACACTCCATTGAAATGGCCTGGGCGCATGGCGCCTTCCATCACTTCGGCAACAGGACCAAGCTTGAACACGCGTGTGTCGGGCTCGGGATATATGTCCTCGACTGTGGGCATGAAAGCGATGTCAACACCACAGCGCTCAAGCAGTGCGGCATCGGCCTCGGCAGTGCGCGGATAGGTGCGCAGATCTTCTTTATTATTGAATTGCGTGGGGTTGAGAAACACGCTCACCACCACTATGTCGTTCTCACGGCGAGCACGCTCCACCAGCGACTGATGGCCCTCGTGTAACGCACCCATCGTGGGCACAAGTCCTATCGACTTGCCCTCATCACGATGCTTAGCGACTTGCTTTCTCAGTTCGTCGACTTTACTTATTATTTTCATTGTAATTACAATAAGATTTTAAAATCGACTGCAAATTTAGATATAATTTCTGAATAATAAGCTAGTCAATAAAAATAAATATATTTTTTCTATACTTCGCGTGCCATTCATCTTCATGACCGCTTGGGTATAAATAAAGGCTGGCACGATTGTGCGCCAGCCTTTAAATATACTTTGGTTTAGAATAATGCTATAGCTTACTCTTCGGGTTTACTGTGCGAGAAGTAGATTCCACCGCAGAGCTCAATCTTGCCGTTGAAGGTCTTCTTGTAGCCAATTATTTTAAGATTGTCTTCAAGCTCAATACCGGCAGTCTCAAGCCAGTTCTTGCGGTTGTCGCCAGTTGCGCCCCAACCTGGGTAGCATCCATATACATAGACGCTGCCAGTATCATCAGTAAGTGTGAGGTTGCCGTAGGTTGGGTTGTCAATGTCGGTGATTTGACCAGAAAGACGATAGTAAACGCTCTCGTCATCAGGCTTGGTCAGGAACTCGGCAACAGTGATGTCGGTAACTGGGATGTGAGTCTCATACTGACCTCCCTTTGACATTTGTGGTGTACCGTTGTAAGAGCCACGCTGTCCTACTACAGTAATGATATCGCCTTCCTTGAGGCCAAGGCTCTCAAACTCGCCCTGAGCACCCATGTGATAGATAGCAACCTCACCACTCCAGTCACGAAGAACGAAGTCGCCCGAAGAAGCCTTAGTTACCTTCTGGATAACACCAGTCAAGCGATATTGTGTTGCATCCTCATCGGCAGCAAGGAACTCGGCTACTGTGCAAGCTACGATAGAACCCTTCTGGTTGATAGTAGCAGTCACTGCACTCTCCTGCGAGCCATTGCTGGTCTTGAAAGTAACCTCAGCGCTGCGGTCGCCACCAGCGTTGGCGTTAGCATGGAATGTAACGGTTGGGTTGCTTCCAGCGGTG
The DNA here is from genome assembly GCA_902785925.1 of uncultured Bacteroidales bacterium. Lineage (GTDB taxonomy): Bacteria > Bacteroidota > Bacteroidia > Bacteroidales > Muribaculaceae > Sodaliphilus. Next base: position 38,086 of record CADAAI010000030.1, on the reverse strand, counting down.
ATGTTGGTGATAGCGAGCCAGTTCTTGGCGCTTTCAGGAATCTCAACGCTCACGCCATTACCCTTGCAGCTGAGATTCACAGTAACGTCGCCACCCTCTAGAGGTATTGTGGCATCCTCGGGATCGTATCCTTCAATCTTCAGAAGTGATTTCACAATCTTAACAACTTTCACGTCAACGAGCTCAGTGATGCCGTTATAAACCGACTTTGGACCTTCAACAGTGATAACATCACCAATTTCAAGCCCCCAACTTGCAACGGGGTTATTGGCAAGCTTGCCATTCTTGTCGGCCATACCATAAATCTGGATTTCTCCGGTTCCATCCGAGATCCACATGTTGCCATACTTTTCATAGTTGTTAGCCCAACGTGTGATAGCACCAGTCACGCGATAAGTCTTGCTTTCAGGACCTGCGATAACCTCGGCACAAGTAGCATCTTGAACTACAGGAAGACCTTGGATGATTTTGATGTTTTGAGTGCGACCAGCGCAGTTGATTTTCAGGTCAGCATTGCGACCATTGTTAGCTGCAGGTGCACTGAATTTAACTTTAGTCTCACCAGCCTTGCCTTCCATAGGAGTGATTGTGAGCCACTCGGGAATGCCAGCCTCCTCAAAACTCCAATCGGCTTTGGCGTTAACATCGATAGTTGCCTCACCACCCTCAAGGTTGATGGGAACGTAGGAACGAGACACTTGAATCTCATCGAGCAAAGTTACTGTATCCTCGTCGGAGCAGCTAACCATCATAGCACCTACCAGTGCAATAAATGCGGGAATAAAATATCTAAGTTTCATAGTAGTGTATGTGCTTTAATGAATTAATTGAAAATATACTTAATACCGATAGCAATGTTCCAGCATTGACCAATGTTGTGGTAGGGAGTCCAAGTCTTGGTGTTGCCGTCGATAGCCTTATTAGTAGCAAATCTAGCATATCCATCGGCATCAACGCCCTTGTAGTCAAGGATGCGTGCTTCACTGCCAATTTCAGGATTCAAAGTCTTGCTTACGCCCCAGCTAGAGTTGAAGAAGTTAAGAACGTTCTTCATGTCGAAGCTCAACTGGATTGTGTGCTTGGTGTTGCCAGCACGGAAGTTGAAGTCGTGCTTGTAACCAAGGTCAATGCGATGTACCCATGGGCTGTAAACGCTGTAACCCTCGGCATACTCACCCTGATGATTCTTCAGGTAGCTGTCGTTGTGAACGTAGCTCATGAAGCGGTCGCGATCGTTATCGCTAACGAAACGGAACTCGCCATCAGCAACCTCCTGATCGGTTGGGATGTAGATAGCGTCGTAGTTGTAACCGTCGCCGTTCATGTCGTTGCTAGTCATGTAAGAGTAGTTGTAACCTCCACGCCAAGCCTCATAGATGAGGTTGTAGTGGTTGCCGCTGCGGTCGTGCAAAGTGGCACTTGCTACGAAGCGATCGGGAGTAACATACTGCGAGTTGTGCAGACGAATGTTGTTAGGACCTTCCCAAGTGGGAACATAGGTGAAGGCACTCTCAGCAGCCGAACCTGGCATACCGGTAACTTCCTTAGAAACAGTGTGAGTGTAAGAAGCCATCAAGCTTACCCAGTCGGCAGGCTTAGCAGTTGCCATGATATTAGCGCTCCATCCGTAACCCTTGCTTGTGTTCTCAAGAACGAATGCCTTGGTACCAGTGCGGAATCCTTCAGGATAGATTGGACGGTTGTCAGCACCGTTGAAGCGAGCAAAACCGCCTACGCTAGGAATTGACCAGTCGCTGATCGAAACACCATTGATAGTCTTGTTGAAGATAAACTCACCAGTCAGTGTTAATGGGAATGATACTGGGAATGCATAGTCAATAGCGATTGAAGATTTCCACACCTGTGGCATCTTGAACTTAGAATCTACACCGTTAACAGCCGATGGAACAGTACCATCCTCTGGCTTAACAGTCTGTGGGTAACCCATGCTGAAGAGTTTCTCCTGCAGAGCAGCGATAGTAGCATGGCCGCTAGCATCGGTAACGAGACCACCAGCAAACTGGCTCATATCGGTGTTCTTAGAGTTGAGCTGAGCTTGGTATTGAACCATACCACCGTTGGTTGGCATGTTGGTGAAGAATACCAATGGCAGACGGCCCGAGAAGAGACCTGTACCACCACGAACCTTGAGGCTCTTATCACCCATTACGTCCCAAACGAAACCTACGCGAGGCGAGAAGGTGATTGAGCTCTTTGGCCACTTGCCAGTGTCAACGTTGCGAACTTTACCGTCCTCATCATAATAGTCAATGTCAAGGATTTTCTTGTTAGTCATCAGGTCACCATTGTTGAAGAAGAGACCATCGATGCGAAGTCCGTAAGTCAATTTGAACTTGTCACTAACGTTCCACTCGTCCTGGCCATAGATGCCAAGCTTGTTGAACTGAACTCGAGCTGCAGGAGCAGTCTCACCGTCGTATCCGTAGGTCAAGCAAACCACCTGAGGAGCAGCGCCATTGATGAAGTCGTCAACGCTCTCATAGCGGTAGTAACCAGTACCATTACGCATATACTGGTTGTCGGCCATCTGATGCTCGAAGCTGATGCCACCCATAACCTTGTGGTTACCAGCATAGTAAGTGATATCGTCCTTCATGTTCCAAATGGTGTTGTGAACGGCGTTATTCCAAGTAAAGAGCTCATAACCGAGAGCCATGTAGTTGCCGTTAGATCCAGTACCATCAAGGATGTCGATGAATGGGAACTCGCTTGAATTTGTGCCACGCACGTCGTCAAGTTTTGACCAAGTTGCGAGGAACTGGTTCGACAGGTTGTCGGTCAAGCGGCTGTTCAAGTCAAATGAGAGAGAGTGTACGAGGTTCTGCATTGAGTACATCGAGTTAGCAAAAATCATCGAGTACTGCGATGCACGGGCATATGCTGAACGAGTGCCACCGTCCATTGAAGTGGCGTTGGCAGCGTTCCATACGTTGTTCTTAGTGTAGTTATAGCGAAGTGCTAAGTGGTGATCGTTGGTGATGTTCCAGTCAATACGGGCAAGCAGCTTGTAGTTGCTCTCGTCGGCAGGGAAATCGGTATAAGAACCGGTGTCATAACCATACTTGTCCATTACGTGCTTTTGAACTCTTGCCATATCGGCGATAGTGGTGCGTGACAGGTAGTTGTCGGGATCGGCAACACCGTTCTCCGAAGCGCGCCAGCGATTGGCAACAGTAGGAATCTTCGACATTTCACCGTTCACGAAGAAGAACAATTTGTTCTTGATGATTGGGCCACCCAGAGTAAAGCCATAAGTTGTGTTGCGGTCTTTTGCACGAGCTCCGGCAAGCTGTTCACCTTCTACGCAGTCACCACGCAGGTGCTCGTTACGATGGTAAAGATAGGCACTTCCACGGAATGTGTTGTTACCACTCTTAGTAATGGCGTTAACACCACCACCAATGAAGTTGGTTTGACGAACGTCGTAAGGCGAGATAACAACCTGCAACTCCTCGATAGCGTCGAGTGAGATTGGGTTGCCACCACCAGGAAGTTTGTCGCTCAAACCGAAGTTGTTGTTGAAGTTGGCACCGTCAACAGTGAAGTTGGCAGTACGACCATCAGCACCGGCAAAAGCCATTCCGTTACCTCCATAAGGCGAGAGGCGAGTAACGTCGGTGATGCTGCGGGTAACGGTGGGAAGGTTGGTGATTTGAACATTGGAGATGTTGGTAGTAGCTCCAGTCTTCTCACCAGCGAACTTCGAACCTGAGCCCACAACAACCACTTCTTCGAGTTGGTTAGCATCGGCCCTCATAGTTACGGGCAAATTGTAGGTCTCGCCCAGAGGCAATGTGATTTCAGACATCACCATTGTCTTGTAACCAATGTAGGACACTGTAGTAGTGTAAGGACCACCAGTACGCATACCTTGGATGTAGAAACGTCCATCCATGTTGCTCACGGCGTTGTACTCAGTACCAGAGGGCACATGCACTGCCTTTACCACTGCGCCAATGAGGGGCTCATTGGTGTCGTCAACGATTACACCTGTCATCGACGAGGTTGTAATCTGCGCATTAATTGACATTGCTGCTGCCAGCAACATCATCAGCGTTGATAAGTAAAATCTTTTAAGCATAAAAATTGTAGATTAATAAAAAAATTATTAGTAAAAAACGAGTTTTTTCAATAGTCGTGTCTTTATTAATATAAATATGTGTATTTCTGATACTATATAAAAAGCGACACACCGTTATTAGATACAATACTCTAATAGCGGTGCGCAACCTATACTTTGTGGCTCTGTGTTCTTTGAGTGCGATATCAAGTCACCGGCAGTATATGTCTGACTGCCAGGCACCTGAATCTCAAATATAAAGAACTTAAATAAAGCCATTTCTTTGAACCAAGGTCCTAATTTCGGTGCAAAGGTATTGATATTTTTTGGGATAGAAAAATCAATTTCAAAACATTTTTCCACATTAACCATTTTAACTAAAAAATCACAACAAAATCACACGACACAAACACCCAAATCACTGTTCCTTAGCACATTGTATTCCAGATATGTTAAAAGAACAACCACCAACAACCGCTTATTTTTTAACAAAACCATGGTATGCAACGAGTTGCCATCATCTATCCATTAAGGCTATTGACATTCAATCTCAATATTTAGCAACGGCACAAAAAAAATTATGCAGGTGTTTCTCAACAGCCGCATAAAGTAAACCTTAAAAATCTAATCCTATGAAAAAACTTGGTGCAAATATACAATCACATCAATAATCATGCAACATATTTATTGGGAAAAAATGATGAATTTAACATTTTTTGGGGCACAACAAATTCATTTGTCGCATTCTCACGAAAAACTGAAGTCCTCTCTCTTGGCAATAACAATTTATCTTTGTAACTTCGTGCCCTGAAACTCAACTCAAAATGACAGCTTTTGACTTAAACATACTGGGATGTGGATCGGCAACCTCTACCCTACGCCACTTGCCTTCGTGCCAAATTCTAAACGTGCGAGGCCATCTAATGATGATTGACTGCGGTGAGGGAGCGCAACTCGAGATGCGACGCATGCACCTCAAGTTCTCACGCCTGAACCACATCTTTATCAGCCATTTGCATGGCGATCATTGCTTTGGGCTATTGGGACTCATTTCCACTATGGCGCTTCAAGGAAAGGGCGGCACCCTCACCGTGCACATCTTCAAGGAAGGAGCCGAACTCTTCGGGCGCATGCTTGACTTCTTTTGTCGCGAGCGCCCATTTGAGCTAAAGTTCAACATCATTGACACCCGCAAAGCAGTAATATATGAGGACGATGCCATCACGGTCACCTCGTTCCCAGTCAACCACCGAGTGCCATGCGTGGGTTTCCTTTTCAGGGAGAAGCCAAAACAGCGCCACATCAATGCCGACGCCTGCAAGCAGCATGATGTGCCACAGCATGCCATGAACAGCCTCAGACTAGGAAAGGATTACGTCACACCACAGGGAGTTGTGATTCCCAACACTGAGCTAACCACCGATGCCGACCCCTCAATATCCTATGCCTTCTGCAGCGACACCAAATACTCCAAGCGAGTGATAAACGCAGTGCAGGGAGTCGACTGGATTTATCACGAGGCCACCTATGGCGACGAGAACCTAAAGAATGCCGTCAAGCGCTACCACAGTACAGCACGCCATGCGGCAGTTGTGGCTCGAGAAGCTGGAGTAAGACGGCTTATCATAGGCCACTACAGCAACCGATACATGGACGAGACAGTCCTATTGCGCCAAGCCCAAGAGGAATTTCCAGCAACCATGCTTGCTATGGAAGGCATGACTATCGACCTCAACAAGGTATGACCTAGAAATGGTTGGGGCGTTCTGGAATGGCAGCCAATCTATAAAAAAATGAAAAAAATTTGCCAGTAACGTCCTACACGGCCAGCTCCCTGCCAATCCCCCAGGTCTTGACCGAAGCAAGGGTAACAGGTTGTAGCGGCGCGATGTAGTCTTCTTACCCTTTTTTTGTATCCCTACATCAACTTTCCCTTTTATATATAAAAAATGTGACGCATCGCATGCGCCACAGATTGCTTTATGTATTTACTATTCGGTCGGGATTTTTCTTTATAAAGTCTTTCCAGGATTTTGCACCGCCACTTGATATGGGTTTCTTGCTTTCATAAAAGTGGCACAGAGCGGCTGCCAAAGCATCGGTAGCATCGAGCAGGCGGGGCATATCGTCGGACGAGATGTTGAGCTGACGCTGCAGCATCATTGCCACTTGCTCCTTGCTGGCAGCACCATTGCCCGTAATTGCCATTTTTATCTTGCGAGGCTCATACTCAGCAATGGGAACCTGGCGCCCTAGCGCGGCAGCCATCGCCACACCTTGAGCACGGCCAAGTTTAAGCATCGACTGAACATTTTTTCCATAGAACGGCGCCTCTATCGCCATCTCGTCAGGCAGAAAGTCCTCAACCAAACTTAACACTCGATCATAGATGCGGCGCAATCTCATGTAGTGGTCTTCAATCTTACTAAGCTGAATCACACCCATAGCAATAAGAGAGGGGTTACCGTCGAAGATGCCAAGCAAGCCATAGCCCATCACATTAGTGCCAGGGTCAATGCCTATAATTATCTTATCGAAGTCTTTATTCTCCATTGCTACAAGTCGATATTCTCCATAAATGTAGTGAAACCGGCAACTTTGTCGCCAAAACGCTCGGTGAGTTGCTCATGGAGCCCTTTGCCCACAACTTGATTCCACCGCTGAAGCTCACCAAGGGTCGATGCCTGCAACTGCAACGCAAAGCAAGCTCCACCCTCGTTGTGCCCCATCAAACGCATCAGGCGAGGTTCGCGCACCATGCCTCTAGCCACAGCCTGTGGCACATAATACTCGCGCATCCAGTCTAGGAACTCGCCGCTGATGTCACAATCAACATGATATGTCGTGTTACAAACTATCATCACTGCAAAATTACACAAAAATCCGCATTTCACCAAAAACTCACCAATGACCAGCCACAATCCAAGTTAGAAGTAGCATGCTAGAAATGATTTCAAAAAAAACTAACAACTAACACTAATAACTAACAACTATTTACTATCTTTGCAAGAAATAAATTCAAAAACTATGAAAACCAAGTTTTTCGCTATTATTGCAACTTTAATGAGTTCCATGTTTGCAATGGCTCAACTGCCAACTCAAGAACCATCTCAACCCACCCAGCGAGTTAGCTCGGGCACATTGGAGTTTTATCCCGACTTTAAGTCACAGTATATAACCAGCCGCAATGTAACAGTATGGCTTCCCGAGGGTTACACCCTGGGAGAGCCTTGCGACGTGCTCTACATGCACGACGGGCAGATGCTTTTCGACGCCACAACCACTTGGAACAAGCAAGAATGGCAAGTCGATGAGGTGATGGGACGTCTAATTGCCGAAGGCAAAATCAGGCGATGCATCGTGGTGGGTGTCGACAACACCCAGAATAGACTTAACGACTACTTCCCTACCCTATGCTACAAGTATGTGCCTGAAGAGCAACGCAAGGACGTTGACGTCAGCGTCTACAAGGGTGACGAATACCTGCGTTTTCTCGTTGAGGAAGTGAAACCATTTATCGACAACCATTACAAGCCTCTTACATCGCGTGAGCACACCTTCGTGATGGGCTCAAGCATGGGTGGACTTATTTCGCTTTATGCATTGTGTAATTATCCTGAGGTCTTTGGTGGCGCGGTTTGTATGTCCACTCATCTGTCGATGAACTTTTTCGACCCCAAGTTCAAGAGTGAATATTGGTCAGAAGGACTACGCCTATTTGTGAAGGAAAACTTACCCAAGCCAAATAGTTGTTTGCTATATATGGATGGTGGTACTGTTGAACTAGATGACACCTATCGTCCTTATCAGAATAAGCTGAACGCAGTAATCAGCGGTTTAGGATGGGATAGCGCACATTTTGTTTATTACCTCTATGAAGGTCACAAACACATGGAAACTTTCTGGGCCGAACGATTGCACGTGCCATTCATGTTCTTATTGAAGAAATAAAATGAGGTATTTCCTTAAATTGTCATATCAAGGAGTAGCCTACCATGGCTGGCAAGTGCAGCCACACGATGTGAGCGTGCAAGAGACCATCGAAAAGGCGCTCGCAATGGTGCTCCGTCACGACACGCCAATCACAGGTGCTGGTCGCACCGATGCGGGCGTGAACGCGACTACTATGTATGCCCATTTCGATACCGACGAGCCAGTAGCTGACTTGAGTCTGCTTGCGCGAAGTCTAAACGGCATTCTGCCTTCCGATATCGCCATCTATGAAATTATACCAGTGGACGACACGGCACATGCTCGATTTGACGCGACTAGCCGCACCTATCATTACTATGCCCACACTGGCAAGTCGCCACTGCTACGTGCCACAAGCTGGCAGTGCAACCCCAAGCTTGACTTCGAATTAATGAACGAAGCGGCAAAACGACTGCTCGACTATGAAGATTTTACCTCATTCAGCAAGCTCCACACCGATGTAAAGACCAATAACTGCCACATCACCGAAGCGCATTGGCAACGCTGCGAGAGCATCGATAACAACGTGGAGCAGTGGGTGTTTACCATCACTGCCGACCGTTTCCTGCGCAACATGGTGCGCGCAATTGTGGGAACCCTCGTAGATGTGGGAATGCACAAAATTACCGTAGAGGATTTCTGTCACATCATTGAGAAAAAAGACCGTTGTGCAGCCGGCACATCAATGCCCGCCCACGCGCTTTACCTGTGGGACATAAAGTATCCTTATCTCTGAGAAGAGAATTAAAGTTCGTTGGCATACACCATGCGAAGTGTTGACATGTCGTCGAACATCTCATCGGCACGCTTTTGATCAGTTGCGCTCCACATAGCCATTGGGATGTTGCACAACTTGATGAATCGGCGCATTGACCTATCGTTAATGTAGGTCTTGCGTCCAATGGCTATCATGTTTACACGGGGCTCGTCGCTGTTGAACAGATGTTTAATATCCTGCATTATCACAGCGCAAGGACTCACTGCATCCTCATTAAGCATCGCCTCCTTGAAACCTGCGTACTTCACCTCACGGTAACGATCCATCGAAAAGCACTCAACCACCATTCTATCCTTAAGCTTAGGGAAGAATTTTTCAAGCACAACAGGATCATCGGTCTTGTCAACCACAAATGTGACATCGGGATGCGCTAGAAAAATCTCGTTGATTTCACGCCATGTGAGCGGAGTGTAGGTTTTGCCGTTTTTACCACGTAGCGGAGCAGCTGTGAACTCGCTCATGTGCGGAGGGTCGCAGGAGTAAATGGTATCAATCATATCTTCACTTGAGTGAAACGCCAGTGGCTCGCCCTCAGGTGAGATAACGATGTCAAGCTCTATGAATTTCACACCGCCAGCAATGGCATGCTCAACAGCCTCACGGCTGTTGGTATATTCGAGCGAGTCTATGTTACCGCCAGCATGGGCAATGATAGTACGCTCAGGCACATTGGGCTCATTGGCACGCAAATAGAGCAGCAGCGCCATAGCAAGCAGCACCACCAATCCCAATGTGTATAAAACCACCTTTTTCAAATCAAATATTTATTAAATTGGGGTCACACTAGGCAACCCCAATCAATGACATGTTATAGCAATTGTGTCAAAGAATTGACACCAAGTTTAGTCTTCTTTTATTTCCCAGCCGAGGGCCGATGCGCCAAGTACTGCAGCGTCGCTCTCCTTGAGCTCGCTGATGAGAATCTTAACCTTGCCCTTGAACACCTTCATGATGTTCTTGTCAAAAGCCTCACGAATTGGGTTCATGATGTAATCGCCACTCTTGGTCAATCCGCCAAAGATAACGAATGCCTCAGGGCTCGAGAATGTAACAAAGTCGGCAAGTGCCTCACCCAGGATAGTGCCTGTGTAGTTGAAGATGTCGAGAGCCAACTTGTCGCCCTTCACAGCACAGTCATACACGTCTTTAGATGTGATGTTTTCAATGTCATATTCACGAAGCAAAGAGTCCTCGTCACGAATTTCGAGGAACTCACGGGCTGTACGTGCTACGCCTGTAGCCGAGCAATAAGCTTCAAGGCAGCCAGTGCGACCACAACCACACACGCGTCCATTGTTGCGCTTCATGATAACGTGACCAAGCTCACCGGCAAAACCGTCGTGACCATAAACCATTTGTCCGTTAACAACGATACCGCTACCAACGCCTGTTCCAAGGGTAATCATGATGAAATCCTTGAGACCACGAGCTGCACCATAGGTCATTTCTCCAATTGCAGCAGCGTTGGCGTCGTTGGTGATAAGGCAAGGAATGCCAAACTTTTCGGTGATGAGGTCGGCCAGGGGTATTGGAGTGGGCCAAGGCAAGTTAACACCGTCTTCTATCACACCAGTAAAATAGTTGGCGTTGGGAGCGCCAATACCAATGCCGTTGATTTTACCTTCGGCATCGTTTGCCACGATAATACGGCTAATCTCGGTGTAGAGCTCGTCGATGTAGTCTTCAATCTTCGAGTGCTTTCCAGTCTTGATGGAGCTACTGGCGATAACTGTGCCACGTGCATCCACGATTCCAAAAGCGGTGTTGGTGCCGCCCATGTCAATACCAATTACATACGGTTTCATAATGTTTACAGATTTAACGCGTTAATGTTTTTATTTTTTTATTTTTATTCTGCACAAAGTTAGTTATTTTACAGCAATAAACATGCATTTTTGCTGTATTTTTTTAGAAGTTCACCTGCAGTCGCACGTTGAACTGGCGGCGAGTGAGGTAATTGGGCACGGCATACTGGATGCGGTTCACGTCGGTAACCCAGTAATAGCTGCTCACGTTGCTGATGTCGAGTAGGTTAAAGACGTCAAGTCCCAGCCAGATGCTCTTAAAGTGGCTAAAGAATCCACTCGAAGGCTTGTGGTCCTCGCCCAGGAGCATATAGGACAAACCTATGTCCACACGTTTATAAGCTGGCTGACGGAAGTAACCTTGGTCGCGGGTGCGTTGCGGTGCCGTTGTGGGCAGACCATCGCTTATGATACCCTTCAGACTGAACTTGATGCGTGGAAACTTGGGGAAGTAGTCGGTAAAGAAAATCGCCACGCTATATCGCTGGTCGGTAGGCAGCGGAACTTTCACTCCGTTAAGCTCTTCCTGAGTCTTCATTAGCGAGAAGCTGATCCACGAGTCGGTACCCTCTACAAACTGTCCGAAGATTTTGAAGTCGATACCTGCGATATATCCCTTCGACGAGTTCACACCGCTATAACTCAACTTGAGGTTGTCGACCTCATAAGGTATCATATTGCTCAAGTTCTTATAGTAAATCTCGGAGGTGAGCTTGAACGGACGGTTCAGCGCCCTGAACGAGTAGTCACCTCCTAGTATCACGTGGATGCTGCGTTGAGACTTGATGTCGCGGTTAAGCACGATGATCGAATTTCCGTTATCATCCATCGACTGGATGCGATACTCCTTGTAGAACGGCGACTGATAATAAAGACCTCCAGCCAAGCGCAGAGCGAAACGGTTATTGCGCTCTGGCACATAACCAATGCTGAATCGAGGCGAGATGAGCGACTCTTTGTTAAAGTCCCAATAACTATAGCGCACACCCACATTAAATGTAAAAGCTCCAGCACCGGAATATAGGCGATAAGTGTCTTGAACGTATGCCGAGAAGCGGTTGGTGCTCAAGTCGTTGTTGGAGCTCATGTTATAGATGACATTCACCTCATTGGGAATGTGAGGCAAAGAATAGCCTGCCGAATCGCGCCATTGCCACTCACGTGAGCGCTCGTAGAACACATCATGACGCATTTGGATTCCATAGCTAATGTTGTTATTATTAAGTCCAATATTTCCCTTGAGCGAAGCGCTGTATACGTTAATTTTCAGGCGGTTGCGCGCATGCTCATGGTACTTGCCCACACCTAGCTCGCCACCAACGCCCTCATCGCCACTAGTACCCGCCTGGTCGAGCCAATACTCGCCGTGAATGTCGTAGGCAACAAGCTCGTCGGTGCGGTAAGCGCTACCGGTGAGTGTGAGGTCGGTACCCTTGTCGTTGAACTTATAGTTGAATTGCAGAGCGCCAAAATAGGTGTGGAACTTATCTTTTTCCTGACCATCGAAATATACAAGGAACGATTTGGCGTTGGTCGAGGTACCGAAACTGGTCTCGCGATTAGCAGGAGTAAAGCGGTAGTCATTGAGCGAAACGTTGCCTAGCAGCGACACTTTGAACTTCTTGCTGGGCTTGAACACAATGTGGGTCTGATAGTCAAAGAACTGTGGATCGTACTCGCCTTTCGACTCTAGAGATCCTAGCATAGACGAATTGCGCTTGTAGCGCACACCATACATCTGCGAGAACTTGTTAGTACTGTGGCCCAACGTGAGTGTTCCTCCTTGCAGACTCGCACTGAGGCTCCCCTCAAATGCCTGGGGCTCCTTGTAGGTAATATCGAGCACACTCGACATCTTGTCGCTGTACTCGGCATTGAAACCTCCTGTCGAGAAGTTCACCTTCTGCACCATGTCACCGTTAATGATACTCAATCCCTCCTGTTGGCCATTTGTTACCAATTGCGGACGGTACACCTCAATGCCATTGATGTAGACACTATTCTCGTCGTAGGTACCACCGCGCACCATGTACTGCGCACTCATCTCGTTCTTGCTGCTAACGCCAGCCTGAGTGGTAATCACATTCTCCACTGTGTTGCCACTTGCGCTGGGAGTCATTTTAGCAAGCTCGATATCAATGTCCTGCATGGTGTTGGTCTGCTTCTTGTACTCGGTGACCTGAATCTCCTGGAGTTCAATGGTCTTTTTGTACATCTTAGGACTGAGCGTGATAGGGCTCACTGGTTTTATGAGTCGCCGCTTCACGTCGCTATATCCCATGCATGAAAACACCACCTCGATGGTATCCCTTGCCGGTACGGTTATCTCGTATCGGCCGTTCAGGTCGGTATTCGCACCAAGCATCGTGCCACTAATGCGCACAGCGGCAAACTCAACCGGTTGGTCTTGCTCATCGACCACCGTTCCACTTATCTTAATCTGTCCTTGCATCGCTAGCGAAGTGGTGACCATCGCCACCAGCAAGGCTATCTTGAATATAATATTTTTCATTGTATTTAATATAACGAGAAAAAAGGTCGATTAGTATTTTATACACGCGCAGGAGCAAAAAAATGCTTGGCGCAAAGCCAAGCATTTTTAAGTATTAACCTAGGCTAATCAAGTGGCCCTATTTAAACAAATAGGTAGTCACACTCTGTTTTCCCAAATAGAACGTTTTAGCCTTAACTAGTTTGCAGTTTGCAGGCACTTTCACTGGAGCACTCCACAATGGAGATGCGAGAGTGGGCTCACTGCCGTCAAATGTGTATCGCACTTGTGCCTGAGAATATTGTGCATTGGCAAGCAGGTTGCCATCCTTGATGATAATGCCTGGCTGTGCAATGTGGAAATTGTAGCCTCGCTTGCTCAGCATGGGCAGTTCCCAAGTGCCTATGTTAGCATTATACTGTGCTCGAGCCTGGGCCATTGCATTATCGTCACCAGTCCACGCTGGAGTAGCATTCCATCCTCGCTCAACGAGTCCGAATATCTTTGGAACCACCAGCATCTCAACCTCGCTGTAACGTCGCAGTGTCTCGCCCCAAAGTTGGGCTTGCACGCCTATAATGTTTTCTCTCTTGACAAGCTTGGTTTTACCCTCAGCCTTGTCGCCATAGAGGTTCCAAGGTTGGGCACGCCAAGAATCAAACTCGTTGACCGCGCCGCCCCAATGCAATCCTTGCTCATATTGGTGCCAACTGTAGCCCATGTCCATATAGAAGTTATCCACATTCGACAAAATGGTGGGATAACCGGCATTGGCCACTTTATAGGGCACCTCAATTCGACTTCCAATAGTGCTCCAAGCATTAACGCCAGCAAATCGTGGCGCTACACGCTTGTTGAATTCATCACTGTGGTTCAATGCCACCTCTTGCCAGCCTTCAATCTTGATGCCTTTCCTTATGAGCATGTCGCTGATGCGGTCGATATAGTGTTCCATCATGACGTGAGTGTCTTTCATCTTTTCTTTGGCCATTAGAGCTTTAACTACAGGACTATTGTCCCAACATCCGCTAGCCACCTCATCGCCACCCAGGTGCACAATATCAAGCTTTAGGTCTGCCGAATGATACATCTTGCCCAACTCCCTCACCACTTTTTCAAGGAAGCGGTAAGTGCCTTCGATAGCGGGATTGAGCACATTGTTGCCATAGGCCTGAATAGACTTGTATCCACCCTTGTCGTCTGGATCCCAGAGCATATATTCCTGGGCCTTCTTGAGATTGCTCTCGGCAAGATGGTTATAACGATATTTCATCGCCACAATGGCAGCGCGCGAGTGCCCCGGAGTGTCAATTTCAGGGATTATCTTGATGCCGCGGGCATTGGCATACTTGAGTAAATCAATGAACTGCTCGCGAGTGAGATAGCCATTAGCGCTCTGACTAAGGTCATTAGGATTACCGTTGCCATCAAAAATCTGTGCAAGATATCCATCTTTTAGTTCATCAAGCGTGCAACCACGCCTTGAAGCCACCTGTGTGAGTTCGGGTAATCCGGGTATCTCCACACGCCATGCCTCATCATCGGCAAAGTGGAACTGAATTGTATTGATTTTATATAAAGCTAATAGGTCAATCAAGCATTTAATTTGGTCAAGACCATAAAAGTTGCGGGCGATGTCGACCATAAAACCACGATACGACAAGTCGGGCTCATCAACTATCTTGCACAAAGGCAACGTGTTGCGCTTGCTATGACTCAAAGCAGCAACAAGGGTCTTGGCACCATTCAGAACAGCAATATCGGTGGTTCCGTTAATCACGATGCAGCTATCGGTGACCTCCATCTCGTAATACTCATTATTCTCACTCATGTTACGGTCCACCCTTGCCTCGATTACAAACGGACAGTCTTCCATCACATGAATGCCTTGATACTGGAGATTATTGGAAAGGAAATTCTTCACCCTTCCAAAGTCTTGTTTACGTGCCAACATGAACGGTGGAGCCTTGAACGACACAAGGTTTGGGATCCTCACTTCGCCACCTTTATCGTCGAGCAACACCTGCTTGGGTGTGGGAAGAATATCAAAAGGCATAGTGCTCGCCACTCCCTTGTTCACCAACTCATTAAAGGCATAAACCTTGTTGCCATCGGGATATTCATCGGTAGCGCTCCACTGCCCTGGTTGATTAAGCTCGCTGCGCACGATTTTAACAGCAATGGGATTCTTTGTGTCGCCGTTGAGCACCAAGTGGCCGCCAGCGGGAGCGTACCATAAGTTCACGAATTTTCCTTTCATCATCATGTCGATAACTAGCGAGTCACCAGCCGCAAGAGTGCTGTATCGCTCGTTAGGTTTCACCTGATAATAGGTAGTGGAAATCTCCTCTATATCAACAGGACATGTGGGATCAAGCTCTAATCGCCTTGAGAACTGGTTGAAGAAAAACATCCAGTTGCTTTCCAGCGAATTACCGCTCACATTCTTAATCACAAACTTGGAGCTGTAGAAACCTGGTTTGGCATCGTTCTTCCCCATGTCCCATCGCACGCTGATGGGTGACTGAGCGATAGCTCCAAATGCTGTTATACTCATTATTGCTGCAAGAAGCAGAGCTTTTGTGCTTTGTTTTTTCATTGCTTTATTGTTTGCTATTTATTATTTCTTCAAGTAAGTTGGAACAGGCATCCTCGAGCAGGTCGAGAACCAGTTCAAATCCCTCAGCACCTTCATAGTAGGGGTCGGGAACATAATCATAGTGTGCCCTTAATTTTACAATGTAGTCGCCCATCATCACAATCTTAGCCTGCTGCTCGGGCGAAGCGGTTAGGTGCATGAGGGTGCGACGGTTGCTCTCATCCATCGCCACTATGATATCAAAGTCTTCGAAATCATCAATTGTAATAGGGCGGGCGCGGTGAGTGAGGTTGTATCCGCGACGACTTGCATGGCGTCGCATGCGTGGGTCGGGAAGTTGTCCTCGATGCCCACTATAGGTACCTGCCGAGTCAATTTCAAAGCGATGCGACAACTTTCGCTCCTCAACAAGCCGCTGCAACACCCCCTCGGCCGCTGGTGACCGGCAGATATTTCCCAAGCACACAAAGAGTACCTTAATTTTCATTACATTAGATGCATGATTCGGTCGTAGTTCACTTGGATAACGCCTTTCACTTTCTCAAAGTACTCCTTAGCCTCATCAACGTTCTTGCCTTCGGGCAACCTGATGGCGATTGAGTCGAAAGTCTTGTATTCGTAAATAACAGTAGCGCCATATTTCTTGACGGCCTTCATTAGTGACTTTTTTCCGCTCTTGCCATCATAGAGAATGATAAGAGTATTGTCGCTGTGAAGCTTGGGTGGCTTACCTGGCTGATCTTGTTCTGGCCTGGGCCTTATCGGCCTAATAACGCGAGCATCAATGGCCAGTGCCAAAACTGTACAAATTAACGATAATATAATAATGCGTTTCATCATGTTGCAAAGGTACAAAACTTTTTTTAAACGCCAATTCTTGATGAAACATTATTAGAAAAGGGGAAAAGAGGATTAAGATTGGTTTTTAAGAAACACCTTGTTTTAAAATTATCTAAGTCGTTTCATAAGGGTAGTGTCGCCAACTATCCATAAGATGTCGCCAACTTCAAACACCATGTCGGGTGTAGGCGAAAGGAAATTGTCTTCGCCATGCTCAACCGCCACAATCATCGATTTATAGTCCTCACGCAAACTTGTGTCGCCCAGACGCTTACCAATTAGAGGGGATTTCTCGCTAAGAGCAAAATGAGTGAACTTCACCTCACCGCTAGTGTTGGCAGGAGGTGTGCTATTGGCTTCAAGCAACGGAAGTAAGGTCTGAATTTGTTCATCAGTACCTATCACACCAATCAAATCCCCTGGGAAGATTCGCATATTGCCCGTTGGGATGCTATATCGCACTGAGTTACGCAAGATGGCAACAACATTAACGCCATATTTGCGTCGCAAGTCAGTATTCTTGAGTCGTTGGCCCACGAAGGGGCAATCATTACCCACAGTCATATAGGCTAAGTGCATGTCGCTCACCAAATTGTTGTCCTTGCCTGTGCGTCGGTTCTCACGTTCATTCACGTTGCTGATGAATCGTTTCTCAACATTATCGAGCTGCTTGCGAGCCATGGGTGCCAATAACAATAGAAGAGCCGCAAAATATATTAAAGACACAAATTCCGATGTAATACTTGAATAAAAACCATAGAGCAGCGAGTTGATAAAAGCAAGCATGAGCATCCCACCCACAAGCATCATCACCACTCGTGGCATCACCACAAGGCTTCCCTCGCTGGCAAACAGTTTTTTCTCCTTACGGGTAAAGCTTGGAGTGATTATAGCATAGAAGAATGGAGATAGCAACAGTAGCGAACCAACAATACTGATGAGCACCGCCAGATTGTGACTCATCACCTTCTCAAGCATATTGATTACCAAAGGAATGAGATAGGAACGCAACAGGAATATGGAAGCTACAATTACTGCCGAGTAAAGAACCAATCGTGTGGCATGACGCTTTACTATTTTAACCCACATGTTTCGTAGCGAAGGCTTGACATCGGCGCTTGCTGTCTTGCTGTATCCCTCAAGAAGGGTATTCCACCTCTTGGGAAGGCGCTTCTCAACAAATTTGTAACAAGGCAGTGCACTCTTAATGAAAAACGGTGTTGTAAAGGTTGTGATGACACTCACCGTCACAATGATTGGATAAATGCTCTCGTCGAGCACGCCTAGAGTAGTGCCCAAGGTGGCAATAATAAACGAGAACTCGCCTATCTGCGTGAGGCTGAATCCGCTCTCCATAGCAATGCGAAGAGGCTGACCAGCAGCAAGCATACCAGTTGTACCAAATATAATCATACCCACAATCACCACTACCGATAGCAACGTTATCATGCCTGCATACTGCACTATCACCTGAGGGTCGACCATCATGCCCACCGAAATGAAGAAAACAGCACCGAAAAGGTCTTTCACAGGTTTCACAACTCGCTCAATTCGCTCAGCATCGGGAGTACCAGCAAGAATCGACCCCATGACAAATGCTCCCAATGCTAATGAGAAACCACTCTCGACCGAAAAAATCGCCATCAGGAAGCACAGTCCCATAGCAATTATGAGCATCATCTCATCGCTTATCACTAGTCGCAATCGCCTGAAAAGGGTTGGAATGAGAAATACTCCCACCACAAACCAGATTATCAAGAAGAATCCTAATTGCAAGATACTTTTCACCATCTCGCCGCCCGACACAGTATTGTTGATGGCAATCGATGACAATATAACCATCATTACCACTGCAAACAGGTCCTCAACAATAAGAACCGCAAACACACCCGGCACAAAACGCCGCTGGCGAAGATTGAGGTCGGTCAATGCCTTGAGGATGATAGTGGTCGACGACATCGAGAGCATGGCACCCAGAAAGATGCTATTGACCGTTGTAAACCCCATACTCTTGCCCACGACAAAACCTGTGCCCATCATGCCTAGCACAATAATCAGTGCTGTTGATATGGCACTACCCCCTGCATTAATGAGTTTCTTGAAACTAAACTCTAGTCCCAACGAGAACAACAGCACAATGATACCAATCTGTGCCCAGAACTCTATGTTCTCTCCGTTTCCCACCGAAGGAACAAATGAAAAATGTGGACTAGCAATAAAGCCTGCAACAATGTAGCCGAGCACCACTGGTTGCTTGAGCAACTTGAAAATGATCGTTGCTGCAGCCCCTAGTGTAAGAATCAGAGCTAAATCATATATCAAATTTTGTATTTGAACCTCATCCATAAAGAAATGCAGTTGTCGATTGTCGCACAGTCACTTTATTTGGGCATATAGTCGCTGTATTTCTCGTCGTCGCTATGCTGCTGTGGCATAAATCTTGACTCATCCTCTGGGTCGATGGATGGTTGTGGCGCTTGCTCCACATTATTCTGCACATCATTCTGAGCAGTAATATTTTCACACTTTTCGTGCTTGGTGTGTTTTCCAATCTTGTGGAACTCGTCATGGATGCCATGACCCACCTTTGAAATATGCTTTTTGCTCGACTCAAACCCCTTGCCAATGCGGTTGTCGATTCTTTCTTCTAGCTTCTTGTTAAACTTGAATGGCATGAGCGACACCAGCGCCGAGATAAATGCCAGCACAATGAATACCACGCTCACATAAAAGCCGATTCCCACACCAACAATGGGCAAGCCCTCACCCATTTCGGTATCGGGCACCACTTCGGGGTCATGAACGAGCGAGAACCCTTGAAACACTGTAGTTAGCGATGCAAAGAAATAAATCACAACAAAAATAAGCAATGCCACCAATATCCCCCAATAGCGATTTTTCAGGCAGTTAAACCCTATTGCAAGAAAAATTGCTACAAATGGCAATAACGAGAACACCGTGTACCAGGCTCCCAGATTGGCGGTTATCATGCTAGCCGTGAATTGCAGACCCGTGAGATTTCCCACGAGTGATATCTCAAAGAGTGGCAGAAAAACATAAGCCACAAGTGTAATAAGTAATAGAATATTAGTTATAGGTTTCATGTCATTTACTCTTTAGTTGCGGGCCCTTACAAGCCCCTTATAATATTTAAACTGCGAATTTAGCAATTTTAATGCATACTGCGATAATTTATTTACAAAATTAATGTTAAGAAAGATTTTCTTGCTTGTAATTTAATTATTTATTAAATTTGCAATCGAAACTATAAATACTAACTAAACCATCATAAATATGAAAAAGATTACTATATTTTATACCTTTTTAATGGCATTGATTTCCTTTAACGCCATGGCAATCACCACAAGCGACTACGTCATCGATGAAGGTACGCCTGTAGGCGATGTAAACTGCGATGAAGCAGTTAACTCGGCCGATGTCACAGTAATCTACAACTATCTGTTAAACGGCATCACCACTTACTACAGCACCAGTGATGTGAACGGCGACGGACATGTAACAAGTGCCGACGTCACAGCAGTTTATAACATCTTGCTCAATGGTGGAGGCGGCAGCATTGGTGGCTCGGTGATTCAGATGAGCGAGTTTTCACCCAACTCGGGCTCCACCTCGGGCGAGAATCTGCACCAGTGGGCCGAGGGAGACGTTATCTTCATTGCTGTTGACCCCGACTATAGCAGTTCTAGTGCTTGCCAGAACGTATATGCCATGGTGCGCGCCGGTGGCAAGTGGGTGCTGCAAGATGTGAACGGCAGCAACAAGCAAGGTTTCAAGACAATTGGCGGCACGCTGTGTGCAGCCTATGTGCAACACGCCGATCTGTCAAATTCCTACTATGACTACATTCCCCTCACTGGCGATGTGGCATGTGTGAACCGTGCCGCCAACTACACGGTAATCCCAAAAAACGGCAAGTTCTATATCAAAATAAACGACATCATCCTTTACCACTTTGTGTCGAGAATTGATGTGAATGCAGCCTACGAGGGTGACTACTTCTACGAGAGTGTGACACACCTCGATGCCCTCACCAAGATTACGTGGCTGCCATTCTATTCCTATGGCACTTTTGAGACAAGCCACCGCGCACCAGTTATTGACATCGACAGCCAGCACCGCGGGCATGCCTATGGCGTGTGGGAAAAAGGAACTCGCCTCGACAACTGGCTAACGCTCTACTACAACACCACAGGCAATGGGTATGCCTACTTCTGGAACTACACCCAGGACGAGCTCAAGCAAGGGTGTTACCTGAGCAGCATATACTCGCCACGGCAGAATGCCTGGAACCGTGATCTCTATATGCAATATTACAACTACGACGAACGCCAGTCCTACAGGCTCAATGCATCAAGCACCAGCGCTCAACAGGTCAACATAAACGTGGGCACCAACATCATCTTCCGCCCCTACAATGGAAATACTTCCGACTCGCAAGGCACCATGACCAGCGTCACAACCTCAAATAATGGAATTATCGACGTCAACCACAGCAACGACCAGGTGAGTGTCGTTGCGCACAAGGTAGGCACCACCACGCTCACCATCAAGTTCAAGACAAAGGACAATATCAACACTGTGTATACCTACAATGTCAAGGTCGCTCCCACCGTGTGGACCGCTGGCAAGACTGCCGATAACAAGCCCATCTTGTGGCGAAACTGGGAGGACAAGAGCATGTACTTGAGCGGACGAGCAAGCTACACCAGTGCCAACGAAGTGATTGTGCATGGCAGCACTGCCTTTGTGATGATGCGCAAAGACGTGTCAAATTCCTATACAGAATATGCCTCGGGCACTGCTGTTATCCTCAAGGGAACGGGTGTCCACGGGGGCGGATACCTCAACACCTATAAAGACGGCCTTACCGGTGCTTCAAAAAAATATTGCGTGTATACGAAACCTGGCACCACCCGCTACATAGCAGGTATTCCTCACATGTGGGTCACCAAGGACAATGTTGTGTACTACACTTCGGCCTTTAGGGATAATAATACCGATAACTGCGACAACTGGGTGAGCACCAATGTCTATAAGAACAAGACTCTGTTGAGAACCGATGCTGGTCTCATCATCAATGACCTCGCCACCGACGACAGCGGCAACCTCTATTATGTGGGTACTAATTCCAACTTTGGAGTATATGATGAAATACTCTCAGTTCCTTATATTTATCTTGGCGATGCCACCGGTTATCTTGCCAAACTCACAACCAGCAATAGTTTCTCGCTTTACCCATGGTCTCGCTATTTGTTCAACCGATTGTTTGTCAAGGACGGCACTGTATATGTTGATGCCTTTGGATTCTATGAACAAGACAGTAATTATAATACTTATTACTGGTCATTTGGAAAGAATGTATTCCTGAGATATACAGCATCAGCAGGACTGCAGCTCTACACTGGCGCAGTGAGTCAAAATGGATTAAGCATGAGTGGATATAACTACAATTCCAGTGGAACTTTAGTTAATCCAGGTGATTTTATTCTCGAAGGCAACAAGTTCTATTATTCAGGCTATCCCATCAAAACCTATCAGCTTGGCGCAAGCCAGACGGCATCCTATACAGCCTATCCATCAGAAACACCTCCAAGTAGATACTTTGATATAAAAAACGGCTACATTGCCATGGTGCTCAGCGCTGAAACCAATGCACCTAAAGGAGCTGTGGCGTGCCAACTCAACAACACCAATTTCAACAACGACATACCACCCATGGAGAACTCGGCAGGTGCACTCATCTACGACGTGT
The DNA here is from genome assembly GCA_902785925.1 of uncultured Bacteroidales bacterium. GTDB lineage: Bacteria > Bacteroidota > Bacteroidia > Bacteroidales > Muribaculaceae > Sodaliphilus. The sequence goes on along the minus strand of CADAAI010000030.1, from coordinate 15,747 downwards.
GGTTGCAGACCAACCTTGACGACTAAATCAATGCATAATTCACAACTACAAAGAGCGTCTCGTGGTTTACGAGGCGCTTTTTCCTTTGCTTAACCTTAAAAATGCGTTAAAAGTGGGTGCGATGTGTGGAAGGTATATGAATTTTAAGTAATTTTGCACCCTAGAATATATTTTAATTATTTATATGCAGATAATAGACGGAAAGAAGATATCGGCCGAGATCAAAGAAGAGATAGCCGCCGAAGTTAAAGAGATAGTAGCAGCTGGTGGTCGTCGACCAAACTTGGTGGGTGTGCTCGTGGGTCACGATGGTGGCAGCGAGAGCTATATGGCATCGAAGACTAAAGCCTGCGAGCAGTGTGGCTTTGAGTCGTCGCTCATCCGCATGGACGAAACAGTAACTCAAGAAGAACTCATTGCAAAGATTAAAGAACTGAATGAAGATAAAGGCGTTGACGGTTTTATCGTACAACTGCCATTACCCAAGCACATCGATGAAGAGGCTGTGATTGAGGCCATAGACTTCCGCAAGGACGTTGACGGTTTCCATCCAGTGAACGTGGGCCGCATGACCATTGGCTTGCCTTGTTTCAAGCCAGCCACCCCCTCGGGAATCGTGATGCTGCTTGAGCGTTACGGCATTGAGACACGCGGCAAGCACTGCGTTGTGCTGGGCCGAAGCAATATCGTTGGTAAGCCCATCGCCAATATGCTCATGCAGAAGGCCACTCCAGGCAACTGCACCGTAACTGTTTGCCATAGCGCTACACCTAACATCAAGGAAATGTGCCTTCAGGCCGACATCTTGATTGCCGCCCTTGGCAGTCCTGAATTCGTCAAGGAAGACATGGTGAAGGAAGGAGCCGTAGTTATCGACGTGGGCACTACCCGTGTCGAGGACAAGACCCGCGAACGCGGCTGGCGCCTGTGTGGCGACGTGGATTTTGAACACGTGGCTCCCAAGTGCAGCTACATCACCCCAGTACCTGGTGGCGTAGGCCCAATGACCATCGTCTCGCTCATGCACAACACGCTGCTGGCAGCAACTGGACGTGCCTATTAACAAGGCACAATCTAGATTATCTAGAACTTCTAGAGCCTCCATCTAGAAAAAATCAAAACAATTAACAATAAAACAACCTAAAAAACAACATGAACCGACTTATTGAATGCGTGCCCAACTTCAGCGAAGGCCGCAACATGGACGTGATTAACCAAATTACCGACGTTATTCGCCAGGCTAAAGGTGTGAAACTACTTGATGTGGACCCAGGTGAGGCAACCAACCGCACTGTGGTGACCTTCGTAGGAAGCCCCGAGGACGTAGTGGAGACTGCATTCCACGCAGTGAAGCGCGCAGGCGAGCTCATCGACATGCGTCAGCATCACGGTGCTCACCCACGCATGGGTGCTACCGACGTGTGCCCACTTATCCCTATCGCAGGCATCACCCTCGAAGAGTGTGCTGAGCTGGCTCGCAAGCTCGCTGAGCGCATCGCCAATGAGGCAGGAATCCCCTGCTACTGCTACGAGGCAGCAGCGTACACTCCTGAGCGCCGCAACTTAGCAGTGTGCCGCAAGGGCGAATATGAGGCTCTTGCCGAGAAACTGGTAAGCAAAGACGGTGCCCCCGACTTTGGTGCACGTCCCATCGACGAGCAGGTTGCTCGCACTGGCTGTACAGCAGTTGGCGCACGCGACTTCCTCATTGCTACCAACTTCAACCTGAACACCACAAGTACCCGCCGTGCCAATGCCATCGCATTCGACGTTCGCGAGAAGGGACGTCCCGTGCGTGAGGGCAACCCAATCACCGGCACACCCAAAAAGGATGAGAACGGCAACACCATCATGCAGCCTGGAACCCTCAAGGGCACCAAGGCTATTGGCTGGTACATCGATGAATATAAGATTGCACAAGTGTCGATGAACATTACCGACATCAACACTACGCCACTTCACGTGGCATTCGACGAGGTTAGTCGTTGCGCGCAGAACCGCGGCATCCGCGTAACTGGCACCGAGATTGTTGGCTTGCTGCCTAAGCGTTGTCTTATCGAGGCTGGTAAGTACTTCCTCGAGAAGCAGCATCGCTCTACTGGCATCCCCGAGGGCGACATCATCGAGATTGCCATCCACTCGCTAGGTCTTGACGACCTCAAGCCTTTCGACCCCAAAGAGAAAGTTATTGAATATATGATAGCCGACGACAACGCAAGCAAACTCGTCGACCTCACCGTCACTGGTTTTGCCGAGGAGACTTCACGCGAATCTCCAGCTCCTGGTGGTGGCACCATTTCGGCCTATATGGGCGCTCTGGGCGCTTCGCTCGGAACTATGGTAGCCAACCTCTCAAGCCACAAGCCCGGCTGGGACGACCGCTGGAAAGAGTTCAGCGAGTGGGCCGACAAGGGTCAGGCTATCGCTAAGGAACTTCTCCACCTCGTTGACGAGGACACCGAGGCCTTCAACCGCATCATGGCAGCATTTGGCATGCCCAAGAAGACCGATGAAGACAAAGCTGCTCGCAGCGCTGCTATCCAAGACGCAACCCTTTATGCCGCTCAAGTGCCCCTACGCACTATGAAGGAGTCGATGAAGGTGTTTGAGATTTGTCGCGCCATGGTTATGGAAGGCAACCCCAATAGCGTGAGCGATGCTGGTGTTGGCGTTTTAGCTGCACGTGCCGCAGTGCTTGGCGCTGGTATGAATGTGAAGATTAACGCTGGCTCTCTCAAAGACCGCGCCGCTGCCGACGCTCTCATCGCCGAGGCTAATGAGCTCATCAAGAAAGCCAATGCTGAGGAAGCTGATATAACCGCAATCGTTGAGACCAAGCTCTAAAATAGACCTGTCTATTGCGTTCTCCGCAACTAAAAACTGAATACTAAAAACTAAGAACTATAATACAATGACAAGAGAAGAATTCATCGCCGACATCAGGGCTGGAATACCCGATGTATTGCCCGAACCAATGCCCTATGACACCGAGATTAACCATGCGCCCAAGCGCAAGGACATTCTCAACCCTGAGGAGAAGAAACTCGCGCTGCGCAATGCACTGCGCTACTTCCCCGCTAAGCACCACGCCACTCTTCTACCCGAGTTCCGCGAAGAGCTCGAGAAGTATGGCCGCATCTATATGTATCGCCTGCGTCCACGCTATGAGATGAAGGCTCGTCCCATCGACGACTATCCTCACAAGAGCCGTCAGGCAGCTGCCATCATGATGATGATTCAGAACAACCTCGACAAGGCTGTTGCTCAGCATCCACACGAGCTCATCACCTACGGTGGCAACGGTGCCGTGTTCCAAAACTGGGCACAGTATCGCCTTGTGATGAAATACTTGAGCGAAATGACCGACGAACAAACACTTGTTATGTATAGCGGTCATCCACTGGGTCTGTTCCCATCACACAAGGATGCTCCACGCGTGGTTGTTACTAACGGTATGGTAATCCCCAACTACAGCAAGCCCGATGACTGGGAGCGCATGAATGCCCTTGGCGTTAGCCAATATGGCCAGATGACTGCTGGCTCTTACATGTACATCGGCCCTCAAGGCATCGTGCATGGCACCACTATCACTGTGCTCAACGCAGCCCGCAAAGTGATGGGCAATGAGCGCGAGAAACGCATTCCATTGTTCGTGACAGCAGGTCTTGGCGGCATGAGCGGCGCTCAGCCCAAGGCTGGTAATATCGCTGGTGTGGTTAGCGTTACAGCTGAAATCAACCCTCTAGCAGCACGCAAGCGCTACGACCAGGGTTGGGTTGACGAGCTTCACGAGAACCTCGACGAGCTCATCCCAGCAATCCGCAAGGCTGTAGAGGAGAAGAAAGTTGTTTCTATGGCCTATGTGGGCAACGTAGTTGACCTGTGGGAGCGCCTTGCCGACGAAGGCATCCATGTTGACCTGGGTAGCGACCAGACCTCGCTGCACAACCCATATGCCGGTGGCTATTATCCCGTGGGCTACAGCCTCGAGGAGTCGAAGCGCATGATGGCCGAGGAGCCCGACCGCTTCAAGGAGTGTGTATTTGAATCACTGCGTCGCCAGGTTGCCGCTATCAACCGCCTGACTGCCGACGGCATGTACTTCTTTGACTACGGCAACGCCTTCATGCTCATGGCAAGCCGTGCTGGTGCCGATATCATGAAGGACGAGACCCACTTCCGCTATCCTAGCTACGTGCAAGATATCATGGGCCCAATGTTCTTCGACTATGGTTTCGGTCCTTTCCGCTGGGTTTGCACCTCGTGCGATCCTCACGATCTGGAAGTTACCGACCGCCTAGCTGCCGAAGTGCTCGACGACATGATGGGAACCGTGACCGACGATATCAAGGGACAACTCGCCGACAACCTGCACTGGATTCGTGAGGCTGGCAAGAACCATCTCGTGGTGGGTTCGCAAGCACGCATACTCTATGCCGACTGCGAAGGCCGCACCAAGATTGCCTTGGCTTTCAACGACGCAATTCGCCGTGGCGAAATCAGTAAACCTGTCGTTCTGGGTCGTGACCACCACGACGTGAGTGGTACTGACTCGCCATTCCGCGAGACTAGCAACATCTACGACGGTTCGCAATTCTGCGCCGACATGGCAGTTCACAACGTGATTGGCGACGCATTCCGTGGCGCCACATGGGTGAGCTTGCACAACGGCGGCGGTGTTGGATGGGGCGAAGTCATCAATGGTGGCTTCGGTATGGTAATCGACGGTAGCGAGGAAGCCGACCGCCGCATCCGCCAAATGCTCCTGTGGGATGTGAACAACGGCATCGCACGCCGCTCATGGGCTCGTAACAATGGTTCAATGGATGCCATCCGCCGCGAGATGGAGCGCACACCTGGCCTACAGGTAACCATGCCTAACCTCGTCGACGACGCACTGCTCGAAGACTAAGACTTAAATCTGTTTTACATTATTCTTTATAACATTAACATAACAATAAATGGAAATTCATCATATTAGCGCCGAGCACCTCTCTATTGAGCGTGTGGGCGAAATAATTGAGAAAAATATCAAATTAGCTCTGAGCGACGATGCTAAAGCTCGCATCATCCGTTGCCGCAAGTATCTTGATGAGCAAATCGCTGCTAGCGATGTGCCTGTCTATGGCGTGACAACAGGCTTTGGTTCGTTGTGTAACGTTAAGGTTAGCAAGGACCAACTCTCGCAGCTTCAAATTAACCTCATGATGTCGCATGCATGTGGTGTGGGCGAACGTGTGCCCAACGAAATCGTGCGCATAATGCTGCTCCTTAAGATTCAGTCGCTTAGCTATGGTTATTCGGGTAGCAAGCTCGACACCGTTGAGCGTCTTATCGACTTCTTCAACGAGGGCGTGATTCCCGTGGTTTACCGTCAGGGCTCTCTTGGAGCATCGGGCGACCTCGTGCCTCTGGCTCACATGAGCTTGCCACTGGTTGGCCTGGGCGACGTGGAATATGAGGGCAAAGTGATGCCAGCAGCCGAGCTCCTCAAACTCAAGGGCTGGAAGCCTATCGAGCTCGCTAGCAAGGAAGGTCTTGCACTCTTGAACGGCACTCAAAACATGAGCTCGTTTGCAGTGTGGTCTCTGCTCCAAGCTGAGCGCTTGAGCGACTGGGCCGACAAGATTGCTGCAATGTCGCTCGACGCCTACGATGGCCGCATTGAGCCATTCACCGAGGCTGTACACCTAGTGCGTCCTCACAAGGGCCAACTCGAGACAGCTGCTCACATGAAAGAGTTGCTCACCGGCAGCGAACTCATTGCTTGCCACAAAGAGCACGTTCAAGATCCTTACTCTTTCCGCTGCGTTCCACAAGTTCACGGCACCGTTAAGGATACAATCCGCTATGTGAAATCGGTTATCGACACCGAAATCAATAGCGCTACCGATAACCCAACCGTTTGTCCCGACGAGGACCTCATCATCAGTGCAGGTAACTTCCACGGCGAGCCTATTGCTATGCCTATGGACTTCCTTGCTATAGCACTGAGCGAACTCGCTAACATCAGCGAGCGCCGCATCTATCGCCTCGTTTCAGGTACTCGCGGTCTTCCTAGCTTCCTTGTTGCCAATCCTGGGCTCAACAGCGGCTTCATGATCACTCAGTACACTGCTGCTAGCGTGGTAAGCTTGAACAAGTCGCTTGCCGCTCCTTCGAGCCTCGACAGCATCCCCTCGTGCCAAGACCAAGAAGACCACGTGAGCATGGGCGCAAATGCCGCCATCAAGCTCTACAAGGTGGTTCTCAACACCGAGCGCGTACTTGCCATCGAGCTCTTCAACGCTGCTCAGGCACTGGAGTTCCGCTTCCCCAAGAAATCTTCTCCAATCATCATGAAGATGCACGAGGAGTTCCGCAAAGAGGTTCCATTCATTGGCGACGACGTGATTATGTATCCTCTCATTGAGAAAGCAATACAATTCATTCGCAAATGAAACTTTTAGTGAAAAATATCGCCACCCTCGCCGGTATCGACGGCGGGGGTGTGCTTAAAAAATGTGGCAAGGAGATGGCGCAGTTTGATGCCATCAACAACGCATGGATGCTTGTCGAAGACGGCATTATCACTGAGTTTGACTCTATTAAAAACCGACCTGCGCCAACTGACATCGATCAGACCGTCGATGCTGCTGGCGGCACAGTAATGCCAAGCTGGTGCGACTCTCACACTCACATCGTGTATGCCGGTAGCCGTGAGAGGGAGTTTGTGGACAAAATCAACGGTTTGAGCTATGCCGAGATTGCCAAGCGTGGTGGTGGTATCTTAAACAGTGCCGACCGCCTGCACGAAATGACCGAGGAGCAGCTCTATGATGCTGCGATGGAACGCGTGCGCGAGGTTATAGCCAAAGGCACCGGAGCTATCGAAATTAAGAGTGGCTATGGCCTCAACACACAAGATGAGCTAAAGATGCTGCGCGTGATAGCACGCATTCAAGAGAGCACCCGCCTGCGCGTGGTTTCGACTTTCTTGGGTGCTCATGCCGTGGGACGTGAGTATGCTGGACGCCAGGCCGACTATGTTGACCTCGTTGTTAACGAGATGATACCCGCTGTAGCTGCCGAAGGACTGGCAAACTTTGTGGATGTTTTCTGCGATGAGGGTTTCTTCACTCCCGAGGAGACATCGCGCATCCTTGAGGCCGGTCTCAAATATGGCATGCGTGGAAAGATTCATGGACAGGAATTAGCCCCCTCGGGAGGCGTGGAAGTGGCATTGAAGCATAATGCCCTCTCGGTCGACCATCTCGAAAGCATGACCGATGAAGACATTGCCATGATGCGCGATCGCGACACCATGCCCACCGCACTGCCAGGCACATCGTTCTTCTTGAACATGCCGTTTGCACCTGCACGCAAGATGATAACAGCGGGCCTGCCCGTGGCAATTGCTAGCGATTATAATCCAGGCTCAACTCCAAGCGGCGATATGAAGTTTGTGGTTTCCTTAGCATGCATCAAGATGCGCCTGCAACCTGCCGAGGCATTCAATGCTGCTACTATCAACGGAGCAGCAGCGATGGCACTCAGTAGCGACTACGGAAGCATCACTCCAGGCAAGGTTGCCAATTTCTTCATTACCAAGCCAATCTCGAGCATTGACTTCATCCCCTACGCCTACACCACTCCCATCATCGCCCGCACTTTCCTTGCCGGCGTTGAGCAATAATCTATTACCCTTTCCCAAATACCACCGAGCTGGTAGTGCTCGGTGGTATTCATTATTTTAAGCATGGTTTTCAACTCAATACAGTTTTTGGTCTTTCTACCAATCGTGTTCCTGCTTTACTGGCTGGTTTTCAAGCCAGTGAGGTGGCAGAACTTGCTGATTGTTGTTGCAAGCTATGTGTTTTACGGTTGGTGGGACTGGCGGTTCTTGGGACTCATCGCATTCACTTCGTTGTGCAGTTTTGCCAGCGGAGTGATGATTGAGCAGTACCAACGATATGGCAAGGCCATCAGCGCCGCAAACATTCTCATCAACCTGCTAATCCTAGGGTTCTTCAAGTATTTCAACTTCTTTGCCAACTCATTTGCCCAGGCCATGAACAGCTTGGGGTGGCACTGTGATGCCCCTACTCTCAACATTGTGCTGCCAGTGGGCATCAGTTTCTACACATTCCAAGCATTGAGCTACTCAATCGACGTGTACCGAAAAAAACTGCCGGCTAGTCACAATCTCATAGACGTGATGGCATTCATCAGCTTCTTTCCACAACTAGTGGCAGGACCCATTGAGCGAGCCACGCATCTGCTACCTCAGTTCCAGCGACCACGCACTTTCTCACCGACCGAAGCCACACGAGGCATGCGCCAAATGCTTTGGGGACTATTTAAAAAAATGATAGTTGCCGACACTTGTGGCATGATTGTCGATAGCATGTGGGAAGATTACGCCAGCCAAAGCGGCTTTGCCCTTTTGCTGACGACGGTACTATTCGCCTTCCAAATTTATGCTGACTTCTCGGGCTACAGCGATATTGCCATAGGTTGTGCGCGTCTTTTTGGCATCAAGCTCACCACCAATTTCAAAGTGCCATATTTCTCGCGAAGTATACGTGAATACTGGCGCCGCTGGCACATCACGCTCATGAACTGGTTCACCGAGTATGTCTACTTCCCCTTGGGAGGCAGCCGCGGCACTAAGGCACGTACCATAATTAACACCATCATTGTTTTTGCTTTGAGTGGTTTATGGCACGGAGCCAATTGGACCTACGTAGTATGGGGACTATACAACGCAGTTCTCTTCATCCCGTTAATCATCACTGGCCGTGGTCGCTACAAGGACACCGTAGCTACTGGCAAGAAATTGCCATCGCTTAAGGAGGCTGGGCTCATACTCACCACATTTGCTCTTGCTGCATTCGGACTTGAGATATTCCGCGCCCCAAGCATGTCTGATTTCTTTGGATTCATGAGCACAATGTTTTCGCCATCACTATTGGAGGTAGCATTTGGCGACAAGATAAAAGTTGCTCTTGCCTACTGCGCCTTAATGCTCATCGTCGAGTGGATTTACCGAGAAAAACCTTTCGCTCTCGACTTTGGCACATCTCCTCAAGGCATACTGCGCTACCGTGCAGTGCGCTGGACAATCTACATTGTATTGTTTGTCTTCACAGTAATCATGTCGGGGCTTCATTCTAACTTTATCTATTTCCAGTTCTGAGCCATGAAGCAGTTCCTGAAGAAAATATTAATATTCTCGGTTATCGTGACGACAATCTTCACCGCCTACGAAATGGCACTGCTGAAGGTTCCTAATGAGTATTCCTATAAGAAAAACTATCTGGAAGAGCACAAAGACAGCCTCCGTGTGCTGGTACTTGGGAACTCACATCTAGCCGACTGTATCGACTGTTCAATGCTGGGCAAGTGGGCGTTCAACGCAGCGCAGCCTGGACGGTCGTTTTACTACGACCTACAGCTTTTGAAGGAATACATAGGACAGATGCCCAATCTGCAATGCGTGGTGTTACCCTTTAGTTACGATTATCAATATTGGGGGCACCTATTTGAGAAAAAACACGAAGCTAAGTTCAATACCTATCGCTGCATGTACATAAAATACATGGGATATCCCTACTGCGACGGCGAGTGGTGGCATTGGAGCGAGATCCTCAACTCAAATTTCGACCACTCAGGACGACTTATAGATGCGCTATCTAAACCACTTAGCGCACTCACTATGTGCGATTCATTGGGCATTGAACTTGATGCAAGCTATGAAACACGTGGCGATGACTGGATGACCAAACAACTCCCCGATACAGCAGCCTTACCCGACTCAACCGAGCAACGTCTCAACTATCGTGAGAATGTGAAACTCTATAGCGAAATAGTCTCTCTGACACGTTCTCACAACAAGCGCCTCATCCTACTTGCCATGCCCATCTACAAGACGGCCAGAGAGCGTGTTAACCAGCAACGTCTTGACGAGATGAACGCATTTGTCAAAATGCTCAAGGGGATCAATCCCGACATTGAGTTCTACAACTTCATCGACGACAAGCGTTTCGTAGAGCGCGACTTCTATAACTCCATTCACCTTAACAACACCTACGGAGCGCGCAAGTTCACACCTATATTAAAAAATATTATTGATCGATAATTGCAAAATGATAATTATTGACTATCTTTGCCAAAACACATTAATATAATAGAATCATGAGACTACTTCATTACCTATGCGCAGTGATTACCGTTGCTTTGATGCTGTGCTCTTGCAACAGCAACGGGGAATATGTGAACCGCAACGGCACAATTTGCTACAGCTACTGGACATTTAGCTTTGGCACTGTCTATGAGGAGTTGCCTGGTGTAAATCCAGCTTCTTTCAAAGGTATTAACGATTGGATGGGGTGTGACAACAAGAATGTATACTTCAAGTCACGATTAGTCGAGGGGGCCGATCCCGCTACTGTCAAGGCAAAAAAATTCCCTCTCTTCTTCGACAAAAAAGACTATTACTACAAGGGCAAAGGGCTGAATGTAGCCAATGTGAAGAGGTTTGAAGTCATCAAGTGGAACGAGGATGATATGTGGGCAATCGACGGTAAGTATGCTTACTATGATTCTATACGCATCGACGATGTTGACCTTCCATCTTTCAAACTGCAGGCCCACAACTGCGCAACCGACCGCAATCACGTGTATCGTTACGGTAAAATCCTGCCACTGGCCGACCCAGCAACCTACGTCGAGGAATGGAAGGGTTTCTATAGCCGCGACAAATCGCACATCTGGTACTTGGGCGAACTTATGGAAGATGTTGACATCGCAACCTTTGTCGTCGATGATTATGGCGCACACGATAAGAACGGCCACTTCCATCGTGGAGAACGCGTTACCGACGAGCAATGGCAACAAATCGCCAAGGAAAACGACCAGTAAGAGTTTTCAGTGCTAAACAAAAAATAATCGAGGACCACATGGCCCTCGATTGTTTTTTTCAAAGTTAACGACGACAGAAATCCACAAATTTGCAATATCGGCAAGGCGAAGAACCGCCACGATTGGTCGTCTGTGAGTAAGGCCTCGTGTGGTCAAAGAATGTGTGCATGAGATTCTGCATACACAGTTTAAACTCATCGTTCACAAGACGGTAATCTTCCAATTGTGCAAATTTCTTGTCGACCTTATACTTAACACCAGCATTAGCCATGTCGCTCAATGTATAAATCACTGGCATGATGGGGCCATCATAGTTGTTCTCGACAGCATAGGCGTTACAATATAGCATGAGCTGCAAGATGGCCTTTCGGCGTTCTGAATCGCGATAGAAAAGGTCATCCATGGTAGTAAACGACGTTTTGTCTTGCCCTGTCTTGTAGTCAACCATGCGCATTATGCCACTAGAAAGGCGGTCGATGCGGTCGGCTGTATAAGTGAAGCTAAACTTCTCACCTCCAAAATCGAGTTCAACGTTACGGTGACGTCGCTCACACTCGAGCACCATGAAATAGTCGGTATCGCCAGCTAGCAAACTCATGTCATAGCGAAGAGCTGACTTTACATACATCTCAATCGCCACACTCACTATCGAGGCCTCGCCACTCAATGGAGTGGTGGGATTTGTCTTGTTGCCATATTCCATATTCACCATACGGCACAACACATTCTTTAGTTGCTTCTCACTGAATTCCTTAATCATGGCTCCAGTCACCTTGTACTCACCAGTACGTGGCTCGCCGTCAACGTCAGGATAATATAGCTGCTGCAACGTGTTGTGGACTATAGTACCAAAAGTACCATGACCCATAAAGTCGACATCATTATTATCGGCATTCAAGCCCTCAATATGCCTAAGATAAAAGCTCAGTTGACAATTAATGAATTCGTTGATAGAACTTGCCGAGAGGCTCTTGCTTCCATCAGGACGATAGTCATCAACCGCTTGCGCCACATGGCCTTGCTTGGGAACATCAATTATAACCTCCTCGCTCGTTGGAACCGCCATCGTGAGCTTCACTTCCTCTACATTGCAACCATACACCATCTTGAGTTGCGGAACAAAGCGCGACACCTCGCCCGAGCCCACACTCTGAGCGCTGGTGTCGTAGAGCATATACACCTTTTGCGCTCGCCCAATGAGTCGATAGAAATAATAGGACCACATCGACTCTTGGTCTTGAACGGTCGACATTCCATATCCTCGCCTCATGAAATCGGTGATAAACGAGCTAGAACGGGACTTGCGAGGCAAAACGCGCTCGTTCGACGACATTATTATAACATTGTCGAAGTCGAGGCAGCGGGTCTCAAGCATTCCCATCACCTGCATACCATGCAGTGGTTCGCCCTCAAAGGGGAGTGACACCACACTTGCCAATTTGTCGACAAGGAAAAACACTGTGTTCTCACAGGGTGGAATGTTAAAATGCTCTATAGCTGTAATCACCTGGTTCAAGATTTCGATATACTGGTTGAGAAATGCCTCCTGAATGGTCATCACACCACGCGTCTCGTTGTTCTCTTCGTCGTCCTCACTCTCAACCGAGGATGATGACAGCTGCTCCAGTACCTGTTTGGTGAATTGAGCCAATTGCCACAGGAACTGAACCACACATTTACTATCGGCCTTGTTGTCAACTGTGTGGAATAGCATCTCAAATGGTGTTCCTGCCAATAACGATTCAGGAACGGCAAAGATATTGTCGGTATCAATGCGCTGCATCACAGCAAGCGCCTGGTCACCATAGCAAGTCTTGATCAGGGGGTGAGACAACACGATTTTCACGTCGTTGCTATAGAATGTCCACACTCGCTCACCATCGACACGAGCACGACGGTGCATTCTAGCCACAACTCGCATTAGCGAGGCTATATCGCTGTCGCTCAATGGATATCCCATTGTCACGTTGATGTTAGCAATCTTGGGGCTCAACGAGTTGAGAAGCGGGATGAATAGGGCCTCGTCGGGGAGCACAACGGCAGTATTAATGGCATTGAGGGTATCGACTATCCTTTTTTCTGCTATCAGCTCTTCTATAACGCTGTAGGCACATTTGGCCTGCCCCACATTAGATGGCACCCCCATCACTTTCACATCGGGGAAACCCTCTATGCTATCGGGTACAAAGTCATGTGGCTCGGGAAACTGACGCTGGAAAAATTTCACAAATCGGCCTCCAGAGTTATCTGAATACTTGTCGGCAAAAGCAGGCGATGCCGTATCCCAGAAATACAGCGCCTTGCCACGGTCACCTAGACGCTTGAATATGGCAATCTCACTTGTCGATAGCACATTGAACCCAACAAAAACATAGCAGCGGTGACCGAGGTCTCGACCGTCTTTCACTGCACCAACGGCCTCACGGTAGATGTTACCCATCGACTTCACGCCACGCTTGTCGAGCTCGGCATTATATTTTTCATAGAGATGCTCCATGCTCTGCCACAGCCTCAGGTAACTAGCTCTCACTTGCTCTTTATCAAGATTCTCTGGACTGTAGTTGAGCCAGAAGTCGATTCCTTGTTCATTTTCATGACTACCGGCATGCCCCACTGCGCTGAGGTTAAAATACTGCGACATTATGTGCTGCAAATCGCTATCGAGATAATTGCTCTGTATCTCACGATGCTCGCGCACGTTGGAGAATATCTCCTTGTGATCGACAAGATACATGTCCACATCGTTGAAGTCGTTAAGAAGCACATTACCCCAGTAGACAAACTTGTCGAACGGATAGTCCTCGTTGCCTGCCAAACTTGTATAGCACTTGTAAAGGATAAACAGCGAGTCAATCATATTGACCGACACCGATTTGCTTAGGCGACCCACAAATTCGTTAATAGGCATCACCTCGGGCATGAGATACACACCCTGAGCGTTAAGGTCGAGTTCGCGCTCAAAGAACTTGCAACTGCGATGGTTGGGAAGCACAAAACAGTAGTCATGAACATTCCATTTTGCATGAAAATATTGTGCTACTTGACCCAGAAAAGATTGCATTGAGATAAGTGTTAAGAGTTATATTTTGTGGCTAACGAGACCCGTCTCGCCAGCGTTCAATGGTCATTTCTTGATTAATATTGTGGTCTTCACGGCGACGTCAAAGAGTATTATCTTGGCATTGCCATTACCGCGTATGTCACGGGCAGCGTCGCCAAAGAGGCGAAGCATGCGTTCCACGTTCTCCTCATTGATGAAGCGTGCGAAATTCTTGCTGAACTGCGCCTCCTCCTGAGTTTCATAATTGAGCGATGGGGTGCTCAAGTTATAAATATAATTCTCGCGAACCATGCGCGATGCATAGTTAAGGAATCGCTGCGATTTCTCACGCTTATACTCGGCTATTTCATCGCTCCATTGTTTCAGGCCAGCAATGTCACGCATGTAAGCAAGACGCATCAGGCGTACGAAATCATTATGGAAATCGTGGGTCTCACTACCATGATCCATGTTTCGTAACGCCTGCATCACATTGCCATCGGCAGGTGCTGCTAGAGCCAGCGCCTCGGTCATGTCAATTCCACCATTGCGAGTCAGGTAGTCGGCAATTTGCTGTGTTGACGGTTTGCGCAGCTCTATGCATTGGGTGCGAGAGTATATGGTTGGCAGGATGCCTTTTACATTATCGGTAGTCAAAAGGAATATGCAGTCTGGCTCGGGCTCCTCGATGAGCTTAAGTAACTTATTGGAACATTCTTTGTTCATCTTGTCGGCATGCCACATTATGAGCACCTTATATTTTGCGGTATAAGCGCTCAGGCTCATCTTGCGCACGATATTGTCGCTCTCACTTGCATAGATAATGGGCTGAGCATTGCTGTTACCTAGCAGCGCGAGCCATCGCTCATAGTCCTCGGCTATCACATCCTCGGTGAGAAATCGCTTCCACTCGCGGTCGAAGTCCTCGCTAACTGGATTTTCTCCCTTTTTAACGATTGGATAGGAATAAAACGTGTCGGCATGGTTCAGCGACTGGTGCTGAAGGCACGACGGGCACATACCACAAGAGTCACCGCCTATTCGATTAGTGCAGTGGATATACTGCGCTGTCGCGAGCGCCAACGCGAGCTTGGGCACTCCAGGCTCTCCATGCAGAAGCAGTGCGTGGGCTATGTTGCCGCTGTCAACCATGCGCCTAATCTGCTCTATAGCACGCTCATTGCCTATTACGTCACGAAATCTCATATAATTTCTATTTTCAACAATGCAAAGATAATAATTCTTCCTCACATTAACAAATGTGCACTTATAGTGGTCAGTGCTTTTCTCAAGCAAATATCGCAAAATTTATCAAACAACAAACGTGGTGTAGGTTATCTATTGCATCGCCTTGCGGTGCACAAAAAAAGTACGACCCTCATAGGGGGGCGAAATGGGCAACATCACGGCGCGTAGCTCAAAGAGCTGCGTGGCGTGAAGATAAGCACCAATACCATTTAGGGCTCCGAAAGGGGGCAAACACCCAAACTCACAACTGAAAAAACTAGCACCGCTCTGGCATTCCCAAAGCGGTGCTAACTTAACGCGACTTTTCTCACTACTCCACAAGTATCTTCTTGCCGTTCTCAATCACTATACCGTGATAGTCGTCGCCCACGGGCTGGCCCATGAGGTTGTAACGCTGACGCTTGACTTCGACGGCTGGGTCAACAGGCACTCCGTTGATCCCCGACTCATCGATGGGTAGAATCTGGAAGAATTTTTTCCATCCATAGGCTGTTTTATACTTATCTATTGATGACTCAGGCACATAGAGCGTGGAAGTGCTGTAGCTGCTTTCAAAG
>CADAAI010000029.1 GCA_902785925.1 uncultured Bacteroidales bacterium | reverse complement strand
AGCTCTCAGTTGCTTTTCCAGCCAGCGTGTCTCGCTCTCGCACTTTGGGCAGGTGCCAGCGCAGTCGCCCTCATGCTTGCACTCGGTGGGCTGGTAGTCAATTTCGTTGACCTCGGCGATGTCGTGCCTAATTGCCTTTAGTGTCTCGCAGATTTTCTTTCCTTGTTTCATAAAAATCAGTTTTTGCAAAGTTAAGAAATCTAATGAAATAATTCAATCCTTGCGTGAAAAATCGTAGACGAATTCAACAGGAATCAATTTCCAGGAGCGAACGGGTACATCTTCTATTGTGGCAGGGTGTAACTTAGGTAAGTTCTTGATTGCGCGCAGTGCTTCCTCATCGAAGATTGCAGCTGTTGTGGTCTTCTCAATCACTGCGTCGCTGATAGTGCCGTCACGCTCAACTAGGGCTTTTACAATGCAACGAGCCTTTACTTTGCCGCCAACTTCTTTGATAGGCTCAAGGATTTCGTCGGGTATGTAAAGTTGGTCACGGATGATGGAGTCGAGAGCCTCATCGCCATCAGGATAAAATGCCTCGACTTCTACCTTGGTATAGATTGAGTCGGGGTGAGGCATGAACCGGGACACCATGCCCATTGTTCGCGCTTCCCTTCTGCCGTCTTCTTTAATGGTTGTAGAGTCGCTTGATACGAGCTCCTGCCTTACTTGTTGGATATAACCATCGGTTTGTTCTTCTATAACGGCGCGCTGGCGGTGTTTGGTTTTTTTCTTGTCTGGGGAAAGCGATGATGGTGTGGCGGCACTTGCTGCCACGGTCAATGCCACGCTCACACCAGCAATGGTCACCGCCTTGCCCAGGGCATGGCGCAAGCGTAGTTGACGCTCGAGCCAACGCGTCTCGCTCTCGCATGCGGGGCACGTGCCAGCGCAGTCACCCTTGTGTGTGCACTTAATGGGGGTGTATTCTATCTCATTGGCGCTCGCTATCTCACTGCGGATAGCCTTCAGCGTCTCACATATTTTCTTGCCTTGTTTCATATTGGTAGTCGGTTTTTATTATTCAGATATTTTTTTGACTTACAAATAATAATAAAGTTTATTGTCAATCAACAGGCAATAGACTAGCAACGGTTTTTTATCGTTTTTTACTCGATATCACTAGATGTAGCAATTATGCTTGGTGGAATAAACTTAAGTCGGTGTAGATGAAGTTTTGATTTTTGCAAAGATAAGTTATTTATCATAATGGTCAAAATTTTGGCATGGTAATTGCGTTTACTTAAAGTAGAATTCAATAACTGAAATACTATGGCAAAGAAAGCAAAACGATTTGTTTGGTTAGAAGAAGAGGGTGTCTTCAAAGGCACCGCTATTATTGTTGACACTATGACAGGAGTCAACTATCTATTTGCACAGGCAGGTAACAGTGGTGGCATCACTCCCTTGCTCGATGAGAACGGCAATCCCATTGTTACCAAGAACATAGCCGAGAAGTAAAACTCTGCTTCAACGTTTTTCCTTTAAAGCTCGATATGGCTTCACTCCATTCGAGCCCAATTTCCTGTGCCAGAAAGCACAGTTTTTTTATCACCTAACGAAATGTATTTCGTTTTTTGAGTTAGGGGAAATGAGGAAAAGTTCATATTTTTTGGGCCTTGCTACCTATTAGTTTTGTGTTGTTAGTTTTAAGTTGTTCGTTTTTTCTATAAAAGTATTATTTTTTGTTTGGAAATTAGTAATTTTGTTTTGTGAAACTTGATTATAATGAAAACAGAAATTGATCCTAAAACCACCGAGCGTGCACAATCCTTTGAAATATGGAAGAATGCTCCCATGCCCAAGGTGACGTTAGTCAAGACTTTCAATGTAGGCCGATTGGTGAAGGTGAGCCGACGAAGTGGCTTGAAG
This sequence comes from uncultured Bacteroidales bacterium, assembly GCA_902785925.1. Taxonomy (GTDB): domain Bacteria; phylum Bacteroidota; class Bacteroidia; order Bacteroidales; family Muribaculaceae; genus Sodaliphilus. The sequence continues at coordinate 61,724 of CADAAI010000029.1, read as the reverse complement.
TTCACCGTGCTCATGTGCTGGTGCATAGCCCGTGCAGCAAGAGGCATTAAAGAGTTCTATATGTTGCCCAAGGGGGAGCACTATTTGAAATATGACCAATTGGCGGTAAATGTGGTGGTGCCAGTAAAAAATGGTGGCGTTACACTCTGCGACATCCCATTCTCAGAAGACGTCAACCAGTTTAATGATGATTATCGTCGACTAACAAAGATGGTCCATGACACTGGCGAACCTTACAGTTTGAGCGAGGATTGCATGGTCATTAGCACATCAGCCTTGCCTGATTGTGAGATTGATGCAGTGGTGAGTATCTACTCCGAAGCTTTTAATACGCCTTTCCTCGCTTGGGGTAAGTACCGACGTCGACACTTCAAGACCGTGCTTCCTATCTCGTTCCAGTTTCACCATGCACAGATGGATGGCGCCCAGGCAGCACAGTTTCTCAATGCCCTGCAAGCCGAATTTAAACAACTGAGCATATAGGGGAGAGGCTATGCAGGCCGAGGACAGGACGTCCCTGTAGGGCTCCCCTCTGGGCGTTATAATTCGTCGTTTTAGTTATTGTGAAAAAAAGCAAGTGCTATGACAGAATCTGCCATAGCACTTTGATTATAGTGTATATGAAGTCTTACTTTACGATAACCTTTTTGCCGTTTTTGATATAGATACCTGGAGTAGGGTTAGTCACTGGCTGTCCCAATAGGTTGTAGTAGGTGCCATCCTCGTTGTCAATACCCACCATATTAACCCCTGTGATGTAGTCATTAGTTGATGAAGATAACGGGTAGAACTCATAGTATTCACTCACATCTCCATCCTGCGGATTTACACCCTTTAGGTTGGTTGACGCTACTCTTGGCTTGAGTGCTTTAACTATTCCAGTGAGTTCATACATGACATGGTTCTCAAAAGGATAACCTTCATAGAAGTCAAGCTTTGCTGTGACAGCGCCGTTAAGCCGTTCGGTATTCACGCCGTTCTCACTCTTGGGCATGTAAAATGCACCATCCTTATAAACTGCCCAATGGATGTTGATGTACTCCATTGGTTTGGGAGGCATCACAAACCAAGTGTTACTTGGGGCGAAGCAGGCAATTATATACAGATTGGGTGTATAGCCCGATTCCTCTTCACTGAGAACTGGTTTTGAGGTGGCGATAATTTCAGGATTGAGACGGTTTTCCAACTTGCCGACCACATCACTTATTTTGTGACCAGTAAATGCCTCCCTCTCTTCTTCGGTAAGCGGAACAGTCAGCCTGATGGCTACCCAGTTGCTCTGGTCGAACTCCTCAGGCAAATCATACACTTTCCTGTTCGTCACTTGCTCGTTGGTTGGTATGTATGGCTCGGTGTCTTTTAGGGCAAAGCCGTTGTCGTCCTTAGCGTAGATTGTCATTCCATCGGCTGAAATATATACACAACTAAGTTTGTCACTTACACCATAAGTTAGCCCTTCCTCACCTTCTTCGATAATATTAGCAAGAGTCATGGGAGTGGTGACATAGCATGTGAAATCGTCAAGACCATAACTTACATTATTCTCGTCGCCAACACGTATTCCACTCAATAGAATCTCATTCTTACCATTGAAATTTTCACTTGCTACGACTTGAAATGTGGCAATAGCTCCAGTACCTGCAGCAATGGGGTTGGCTAAAGTGATAAATCCCACGCGATAATGGTTTTCGCCTGTGCCAGTGGGCTGTGAGCCTCGAATGATGTGAGTGGCAGTGCGCTCAGTGCTGCTGAATGCTGGCTGGTTACTTGAGTTCTTGACAATGCTAAGCCCTTGTGGCAAGTCAAAGTCGCATTGTAGAGACTTATACACAACCTCATTATCAAGCAGCAATTCAATCGTTTTGGTTTCGCCTGGTTTGATGACAAAGTTTTCAATCCATACGCGATCGGTAGCTTTAATAGATTGAATTGTCAATGTCAACAACAAAGCAAATAATAAAATTTTAATCTTCATAGTGTTGCGGTTAAATGCCTAATATGTAATCCAGCAGATTTTGAGCGTCGACGATGTCAACATCGCCATCCTCGTTATAGTCGCCCTTCTTGTGATTGGCAACAAACTGTAGTTCACTATCATCAAGCAAAATTTCCTGACCTATGGTCAGTTTCACATTTTTCAACTTAATTTCGTAATCGCCAGCCTTTCCCGCGTTAATATTCAAATATAATATGGCGCCCTTTCCAGCCGCAATAGTGCCGTTAGCTTGAATGGTTACATGAATCATCCCATCGACTCCTTGTGAAGTGTTAACACTTGCGCCTTCAGTCCTGTCGGTGGTGGTGAGACTTGGCGAACAAAGTACAATGTTGGTGGGGATTTCCATATCAAACTCAATAGCCGATACTGGGTATTTGTTTCTTATTGAGAGCGGAAGAATTGTGGCGCTTTGTGTCTCTATGACACTGCCATTTTGAGCGAAACTGAAACTCTCACTTGATATCTGACTGTCGCTGTAATCTCCCAATGCTTCATCTTCTTCCATGTTGAGTATAAATCTTCTCCAGAAATCGGCCAATTGATAGGATTTTTCAGTTCCAACAGGCACTACTAACGAGCAATTGTCAAAAACAGTGTTTTTGGGGAAAGATGGGTTTTCAGCTGTTTCTTCCTCATAAGCCACTGGAGGATATTTACTTTTGCAGGTAATAGTGCCTTTTACTGTTGGCGAATTCAAACAAAAAGCTTTAGGTTCGATAATTCTAAGAGATTCTCCGAATATCGGATTGTTTATTATTACAGATCGAGAATTAATCTTAAAAGAATACTCTTTAATGCACTTCACATTATCAGGTATAATTAAATCTGAATCATATGCACTTTCTAATAATACAAACCCTTGTGGAATAACACAAACATCATCTCCTAAAACTAAGCATTTCGTGACTGTAAAAAGCGCATTATAATCTGATGTTGCTACAGGAGAGTTAGATACATATGTGGCATTATAGATCAATGTATCCGCATAAGCAGCACTTTTGCCTATAGATTCAACATTCTTTCCTACAACTAATTTTTTTATTGGTAAATTGTTAAAAACAGTTGACCCTTCAGTTAAAGCTCCACTACTGAGTTCTCTAACACTTTCTGGAAGGACAACTGTACCCCCGAATATGTTTAAGGCGTAATCAAACGCCTGGGAGCCAATTGATTCCAAATTTTGAGGAAATTGAAAATTCTGTAGGTTGCTACAATATCTAAACGCAAATTTTCCAATATATTTTATGGTATTTGGCAGTTCCACTGTAAGCAATTTGGTGGTAGTACCGCTTGCTGGTGCAAATGCATATTGCCCGATACCAATCACGGTATATGTTTTCCCGCCATATTCTACAGTCGCAGGAACCACGACATTGGTTTTAGCATTACCATATTTAGCATCTGTACCGAACTCTACGGTTGACTCGTCTTCGCTAATAATTGTATATTTAAAACCATCGACAGTGAATGTTGTTGCTGCATTCACTATCATAAAACAAGCTGTAACGATTGTCAAAAATAAAAATAATTTCTTCATAATTCAGATTATAAATAATTAATAAATATTACTCATAAATGATTTAAAAGCAAGCTTACTGAAGAGGCAGAAAGCAAGCATCAAAGATACCTAAATTTGCACGCGACAGGCATTGAAATACGTCATTATTATGAACCATCGAAACATGATAGTCAAAGAATTTTTCATAAAACCACAAATTTGTAGCACATGCAGCCCGAATAGCGGTATATACACAAAGAAAGTGTATGCTGCTATGCCACGCTTTGCTAATTGATGGTCGTAGAAATAACTGTGAACGCAAAAAGCTGAAAAGCAAGAGCTCGCCTCTGCAAGTTGCTTGGATTCGTTTGCAAAGATACTCATAATAATTAAATGTTGCAATACTTTTTTCAATTTTGGCATCTGAAATTGATTGATAAAACTCATCAAGGAAAATAAATGGTGGTTTCGTTTTTGGAAAAGTAGATTGTTGTCAGGTTGCATAATTCCGAAAAAGTTGCCAATTTTTTGGAATTGATTCCGAAAAAGTTGCTTCTTTTTTGGATTTTTATTATCTTTGTGGCCAAATAAAAAGATTTGATTATGATACCGCGCAAGTTAGAAAGTATAGTAACAGAGGCCTTTAATAAGCGTAAAGCTATAATTATAATGGGGCCACGACAAGTGGGCAAATCCACGCTGTTAAAGTCATTGTTTGGTGAGAAATCAGATGTTCTGTGGATTAATGGTGATGAACCCGACATCAGGTCTATTTTTGACAACGCCACATCTACAAGCCTTAAGGCGCACATTGGTGACCGTCGCTTTGTAGTAATAGATGAGGCTCAAAGAATCAACGATATTGGTATCAATCTAAAGTTGATTATCGACAATATGCCTGGTGTTCAGCTGGTTGCTACAGGAAGTTCTTCTTTTGATTTGGCTAATAAGATTAACGAGCCGTTGACCGGTCGCAAATTTGAATATCGGATGTTTCCTTTGTCATTTGGCGAAATGGTCTCTCACACAAGTCTACTGGAAGAGAAAAGACTTCTCAAGCACCGCATGGTTTATGGTTATTACCCTGATGTTGTGATGGATTCAGGCAATGAGAGGGAGATATTGAATAACCTGGCTAGTAGCTATTTGTTCAAAGACATACTTTCGTTTGACAAAATACAGAAATCGGAACAGCTGGTTAGACTGTTGCAATGTCTTGCACTTCAAATTGGTTCTCAGGTGTCGTATAATGAGTTGGGGCAGCAAGTAGGTCTTGATTCAAAGACCGTTGAGAAATATATAGGTCTTCTTGAAAAATGTTATATAATTTTTAGGTTGACGTCATTCTCGCGCAATTTGAGAAATGAGCTGAAAAAAAGTAGAAAAATATATTTTTACGATAATGGCATTAGGAATGCTATATTGGGCAACTATTCTCTCGTAGAAAACAGAATGCCTGCCGAGATAGGGGCCCTGTGGGAAAATTTTGCTGTTGCTGAACGCATGAAAAGGAACGCCTATGAGAAGGCTTATTGTAATTCGTGGTTCTGGCGCAGCAAGGAGCAACAAGAGATAGACTACATAGAAGAGGCCGATGGGAAAATTTCTGCTTTTGAATTCAAATGGAATCCAACAAAAAAGGTTTCGGCCCCATCATCTTTTTTACGGGAATATGATAGTAGCTTTTTGGTTATAAATCCTGAAAATATTGAGAGCTTTCTTTTATGATATTCCGAAAAAATTGCCGATTTTTTGGAATTGATTCCGAAAAAGTTGTCAACTTTTTGGAATATTGGTTTGGGTTAATGAATAAAAAAGTGAGTTTTCAAAAGTTTGTGGCTTAAATTAGAGTAGTTACGTCAAAATTTACTACCTTTGCAAGTTGATTGGGAAAGTGGGCTCATATTTTGAGGGAGAGCGCAGTTTTGCAATCTCATAATACTCGGAAAATAAAACATATAACAATATATCAAAATGAATATTTCATTAAAATGGTTGAAACAATACCTTGACTTCAATCTCACTGCTCAAGAGGTGGGAGACGCATTGACATCGCTCGGACTTGAAGTGGGTGCAGTCGAGGAAGTAGAGACAATTCGTGGTGGCCTCAAGGGCATCGTGGTGGGCAAGGTGCTCACTTGCGAGCCTCATCCAAATAGTGACCACCTGCACCTCACTACAGTTGATCTGGGCAACGGCGAGGAACCAGTGCAGATTGTGTGTGGCGCTCCCAATGTAGCAGCAGGCCAAAAGGTGATAGTGGCTACCGTGGGCACTGTGCTCTATGATGGTGACAAGGAATTTGTTATTAAGAAGTCAAAACTGCGCGGCACCGATTCTTTCGGTATGATTTGTGCCGAGGACGAGATTGGCATTGGTAGTGACCATGCCGGTATTATAGTGCTCCCCGACGACGCAGTGGTGGGTACTCCAGCAGCTACTTATTATGGCATTGAGAGTGACTGGCTCATCGAGGTGGACCTTACTCCTAATCGCATTGACGGTGGTTCACACTACGGTGTGGCTCGCGACCTCAACGCTTGGCTCAAGTGCCACGGCAAAGACGGCAACCTGCGCCGTCCAAGCGTCGACGACTTCAAGATTGACCGTCAGGATGGTGGTATTCCTGTTGAAGTTGAGAACGGAGAGGCTTGTCCACGCTATTGTGGCTTGACCATTCGCAACGTCAAGGTAGGTGAGAGCCCCAAGTGGCTCAAGGACTATCTGACCACCGTTGGCCAGCGTCCCATCAACAGCATTGTTGACATCACCAACTATATCCTGCTTGGTACCAACCAGCCACTGCACTGCTTTGACCTGAATAAAATCAAGGGCGACAAGGTGGTTGTTAAGACTTGTGCACCAGGCACTAAGTTCGTCACTCTCGATGGTGTGGAACGCACACTCACCGACCGTGACCTGATGATTTGCAACACCGAGGAGCCCATGTGCATCGGCGGTGTGTTTGGCGGTCTTGACAGCGGTGTTACCGAGCAGACTACCGATATTTTCCTTGAAGCAGCCTATTTCCACCCCACATGGATTCGCAAGAGTGCCCGTCGCTTCGCTTTGAACACCGATGCCTCGTTCCGTTTTGAGCGTGGTATTGACCCCAACGACGTGATTTATAACCTCAAGCTCGCGGCCATGCTCATTAAGGAGATTGCTGGCGGCGAGATTTGCGGCGATATAGTTGATGTAAAACAGCACGACTTCCCCGGTTTCCCCGTGGAGCTGCGTTACGACTACGTTAACAACCTCATTGGCAAAGAGCTCGATAAGGACACCGTGAAGAGTATCGTTAAGAGCCTTGAGATGGAAATCACTGCCGAGGACGATGAAAAACTCAACCTCGTGGTGCCTACCTATCGTGTCGACGTTCAGCGCCCTTGCGACGTGGTTGAGGACATCTTGCGCGTTTATGGCTACAACAACGTAGAGATTGGTAGCCAGGTTAAGAGTTCTCTATCTATTAAGGGCATGGTTGACTTCCGTGACGACATGCAGGAGCTCATATCTAACCAGCTGAGCTCGCAAGGCTTCTACGAGATAATGAACAACTCGCTCACTGCATTGAGCTACTATGAGGGTTGTGAGACCTATCCCGAGGCTAACTGCGTACACGTGATGAACCCCTTGAGCAGCGACCTGTGCCTCATGCGTCAGACTTTGCTATTTGGTGGTCTCGAGAGCGCTGCGCGCAATATTAACCACAAGAACCCCAACCTCAAAATGTATGAGTTTGGCAACATTTACCACTTCAGCCCCGATGCAAGCAACAAGGAGGTGGCTCTCGCACCCTATAGCGAGCACACCGCTCTTGGTATCTGGCTCACTGGCGAAAACCACGGTGATAGCTGGACCGACAAGCCTCGTAAGCTCAATTTCTATGATTTGAAGGCTACTGTTGAGAACATATTCCGCCGCTTGGGTATCGCTGAGCGTGATCTCGTGGAAGAGGAGTTCAGTAATGACGTGTTTGCTCTGGGGCTCGCTTATAAGAATCGTGGAGGCAAACTAATCGCTGAGCTTGGTATCATCACTGCCGAGCAGCACAAGAAGGCTCATTGCACTCAAGTGGTGTACTTTGCCGAGCTTGATTGGAACGCCACCTGCAAGATGGCAGCCAAGGCTAAGACTAAATATGCTGACCTGCCCAAGACCCTGCCTGTACGTCGCGACTTGGCGTTGCTGGTTGACAGCACAGTTACCTATGCTGACATCCAGAAAGTGGTTGAGCAGAGCGAGCGCAAATTGTTGCGTGGTGTGAACCTCTTTGATGTCTACGAGGGTAAGAACCTTGAGGCAGGCAAGAAGTCTTATGCCATCAGCATCATTTTGCAAGATGATGTGAAGACCCTGCAAGATAAGCAAATCGATGCAGTGATGAACAAAATTATTGCAAACCTCGAAAAACAAGTTGGTGCAAAACTCCGATAAGTTAGGTAACGATGAAACTGGATTTTAATGACTTGGAAATAAACGTCGCCAAGAACTTCAAGGGTGGTGAGAAAGAGTATATTTCGCGCCGATTTGTCGACGAGAACAATAAAATCATGCTTGGTACACTTGAGCCGGGGGCGTCAATCGGTTATCACAGCCACGATACCGACAGTGAGATAATGTATTTCCTCGAGGGTGAGGCAACTGTGCTCACCGAAAGCGGCGAAGAGAAATTGTTGCCTGGTCAAGCGCACTATTGCCCCATGGGCCATAGCCATAGCCTCATCAACCGTGGCGACTGCGACCTCAAGTTCCTGGCAGTGGTTCCCGCGCATAAATAATGAGAAAATTTAATAACTAAAAATATAAGATTTATGGGAAGAGCTTTTGAATACCGCAAAGCAAGAAAACTGAAACGCTGGGGCAGCATGTCCCGCACGTTCACTAAGATTGGTAAGGAAATCACTATGGCAGTTAAGGCAGGGGGTCCCGACCCAACAGCCAACTCGCGTCTGCGTGCCCTCATGGCCAATGCCAAGGCAGCTAACATGCCTAAGGACACAGTTGAGCGCGCTATCAAGAAAGCAAGCGACAAGGATGCCAGCGACTACAAGGAAGTGATTTACGAGGGATACGGACCTCACGGAATTGCCATTCTCGTTGAGACCGCTACCGATAATACCACTCGCACCGTTGCCAACTTGCGCAGCTACTTTAACAAGAAAGGTGGCACTCTGGGCAACTCAGGAAGTGTAGCATTTATGTTCAGCCACAAGGCCTATTTCCATGTAGAGCCTAAGGAAGGCGTAAGCCTCGAGGACCTTGAACTTGAACTCATCGACTTTGGTGCCGAGGAAATTGAGCAGGACGAGGAGGAAATCATCATCAGCGCTGCTTTTGAGTCGAACGGTGATATCCAGAAGTATCTTGAGGAGAACGGCTTCGAGATCAAGAGCTCGGAGTTTGTTTATGAGCCTGCCGACTACAAGGCCCTCAATGAGGAGCAGACTGCCGATATGGACAAGCTCCTTGAGGTGCTTGAGGAGGATGATGACGTGCAGAACGTGTTCACCAACATGAAGGAAGCTGGTCTCGACGACTAATTGCTGAGTCTTAGCTTTGCAAATAAAGAGGGTGTGTCAAAACTGTGACACACCCTTTAGTTTTTATCTACTAATCCATACAAGGATTAAAAGTCTATTCCTTGTGTTATTGTTGGTGATTTGCTTCTAGCAACTCATAAGCGCGGTCATAAAGAAGTTTGCCAATTCGACTCAAGCCATTACCACCAGGCCAGGCATTGCTGCCATGTGATGAGACCGAACGTCCATCGGCAAGCTTGGCTCTAAACGACCATGTTTCACCATCAAGAACTCTTTCAGATGCCTTGAGTGAATAACTGCTTTTATACTCAAGCATTTTCTCCTCTTCTATTATCTTTAGAGCGTCCTTGAGAATCTGCTCACCATCATCGATCATATACTCTTTTTCTTCGGTAGTTGTGCCCTTTATTACAAACACCACATTGCCGTCCTTGCGCTCAACGCGCATTTGAGCAACAGGGGTCATCATCATACCTTGGTTACAGTACTCCACCATATCTAGACTACATTGATCGGTCTGAGTGCATTTTGATTTAATTGAGGTGCATTTGGTTTTCGCCTTCATCTGTTTCTCTTTCTTGACTGTGCTGCGGCGTTTCTTTACCTTGGCATCAACGGTGAATGTGCTGCCCAGCATTGCCAGGGCAACTACTATGACGATAAACTTAAGAAACTTCATGATTAGTTTACATTAAAGGGTTAATAATCTGTATTAAGGTTCTCTAACTATCTAAACACAAGTTTTGCTTTGTTTATTGTGTGGCATCACATTTTCTTGGGATATGCACAAAAAAATAATCCTCGACTCACGTCGGGGATTGCTTAACTAATTAACCTTCTAATACCATTAACATAAACCTTAAAACAAAAATGAAAAAGAATCTACGTCATCACGACGCCTAAGATTTCATAACCTTAAAAACTAATACCATGAAAACTGATGCAAATTTACGCCCTTTTCCCATACCCACCAAAATATTTCATCAAAAATTTGTGATTTTACCCCAATTTTTAACTGTATTTTATGTTTCTAAACGCATTTTAAGGGAATTGCCTCTTTGCTCAAGAATTGTAACTAGATTTTTCTTAGTTATATATTATGGGTCTATGGTGATAAAGGTTGCGTTATTGCTTAATGAGTTTAACTACTTCACGGTCAGCAGGTAGCCAGTCGACCGACCACAGGTTGTCGCTAGTGAGCCATTGAGCTGCTTCGTGCTCTAAGAGTGCCAGCTCTCCTTCCACGACTTGGCACCAGTAGCAATGCATAGTGAGGTGGAAAGTGGGGTAGTCCCATTCAACAGTGCCAAGTTTGTGTCCTACGTGTATTGTCACCGCCAGTTCCTCGTTGATTTCTCGTTTCAGGGCCTGCTCGGGCGATTCGCCAGATTCCATTTTGCCGCCAGGGAATTCCCATCCATCCTTCATGTCGCCGTAGCCTCGCTGAGTTGCAAGAATGCGTCGCTCATTATCGCTAATCACGGCTGCCACTACCTCGATTACTCTCATGTGCTTGTTGTTTTTTCTACAAAGTTACACATTTTTGCTGGAACAGTGGAGAGTTTTATAAAAAATGAGCACGCTTCCCCAGCAGGGAGGCGTGCCCGTTTAAATTGCTTCTAATTTCCGAACTTCATTCGGCTGAATTACATGGGCTCCCACATAATGTTCCAGATTGCAAAGCGGTCTTTGTTGCCTGTGTTGTTAGACGACACGCCATTCGACTGGATTTTAATCATAACATCGCAGTTAATGTCAAGAGCAGCGTTGTAATTGTAGGCCGTGAGCTTGGCAGCATTTGGATCATGTATGTTAATCCTCTTGCTTGTGATCTCAACAGGATTGTCATATGTCATGTCATAGAAATATACAGTGAATGACACGCCTGGATCGGTGAGCACGTAGCCATAACTGAATGATAATGTCTTGATTCCGCCCTTAATAACAGGTGAGTAAAGGATACCTACAGGACTACCTTGAGGACTATCCAATTTACCATTCAGATGAACAGCATAAGCCCAAGTGTCGCTTCCGTCGGCTTTCTTGCCAATCATGGCATAGGTGGGAGCGGCATCCGAAGTTCCACCCTTAAGCAGACCTGCATTGATAGCTCTCCATCCCTTAGTCGAGGTCAACTCGGTGAAGGAGGTCTGTGATGTTGGTTCGCCGCTGTTCATGGTCTCGAAGTCATCGATTGTTTGGAGTAGAGCTTTTCCACCAAACTTAACGTTGTCGATTTGCCAAGTAGTATAGTTTGCTTGTTGCTCCGAAACATAGCGGAAGCCAATGCAGTAGGTCCCATTAAATGCGCTCAGATCGATAGTCCCAGAGCTAATGAAATCTGACTGTCCACCCTCGGCTGCGCTAGCAAGTGTTGGGTCAAGCTTGACAACAGTTGCTGTAGCTGGATCATTAGTTGTCATCACGTAAACTTCGAGTTTGTCGGTTCCGCGATAATAACGCACCTTGTTCAGGAAGCTGAATTCCTTGCGTCCAGCATTCTTGATGTCAAGGGCTGGAGTGATGAGCCAAGCTTCGAATGGCGGCTGCTTGCCAGAGTAGCCAGTTACAGAAGCGTACTTGTTGTTGTCAAACTCGTCGATGTACCAGTCCTTATCGCCCTTGGTCTTCACGAGTTTCCAACCGCTTGGCATTGATCCGTTCTTGACGCAGTTCTCGAAGTCCTCATAGAGCTCGGTTACGCCACCAGTCATGACTGAAAGCCTGTATTCGTCGGTCGAGCCGGTGTTGTCGGTGATACCAGCCATTTCCATGAATGTGGCGAGAGTTCCCTTAACCCAAATTTGAGTTCCTAAAAGTTCGGGGAAGTCCTTTAGGCTGGCGTCGCGGCGGAAGCTTGAGCCTTGTGGCAGAGCAACAGCGATACACTTGCTGTAGTCGTGAATGTCGGCGCTAGGAGCTATCACGAGGGTGTTGTCGAGAGTAGTGGGAGCTTCCCACTCGATGTCGCCATTGCCCGATACTTCGGTAACACCAGGAGCAATTGCACCCACGATGTAACCAGTTACCCAGCCCTTCTTACCTTGATTCTGGAGCTCGATAGCCTCACTCACAGTCCATGGATCATTTGGATAACCCTTAGTGTCGTTAGAGAAGCCGATGCAGTCGCGAGTGTCGCGCAGATACATGCCCCACTTGTCGCTACCTGTCATGTAGAGGATACCTTGCACGTCGCCCTTGCCCACTGGCAGAGGCTCGCCGCGGAAGTTGGCATAGTTACTGTTGTTCACGCCCAGAACATTACCATCCTCGTCCTTGATGTTGCGCGTTGTTGATGCTGAGCTCTCGCTATAGGGGGTCTCACCGTCGGCAGCTTCCCACTCCACGTTGCGGATGATGACAAATTGGCCTTGGTATTTAAGCTGAGTCTCGGCATCGCTGTGTCCAACAATGTCGCTGATTTCAACTTCCACAGGCTCGATCATGTCGAGGTTTGGTAGACCGTTGATTTCGGCATGCTCGTTGAACTGGTCGAGAGTCATACGTCCTGCCTCCCACACGCTCTGAGCTGCATACCACTCAGGCTTGCCAATGAGGTACTCGCCGTTATACTTACCAATCCAGAAGTCCTTCATGCTGATAACGATTTCCTGTCCTACACGGTAGGTGTTGTAGATGCTGTTGGCGTCGATTGAGATGCCAAGGCCTGCGGTCTCATCCTGAATGTAGAGGTGCTTGTAGATGTTGCCCTCCTCATCGCTACTGGTCACCCATCCGTGGATGTAGGTGTCTTCCTTGCAGGTGTCGATGAAGTTTCGACCATCCTGCCAGTATTTAGCCTTGAACTCGGCTATTGTCATGTTGGCTTGATGCTCGGCATGTGGCACCACCATGGGGGGTGTGTCGAAGTTCTCGTTACATCCCACAGCCACTAGCATGAGCAACAATGCATTGAGGAATAAATTTAAACGTTTCATAATGTGTATATCTTGTTTGTTATTATTTCTTAGTATAATTATAATGTGTGCTTTAGAATTTCACTCCCACGTTGAAGTACAAGCGGAAACCTTGCGCATAGTAGTACTTGTTGGGGAACTTGGCTGTGGTGTAGTTCTTGTAGTCGAAACGACCCTGCTGGTAACCACCAGTCTGGATGTGGGTGTTGTTGAGCAGGTTGTTCAGACTCAGGTTAAGGTTGAGAGAAGCCGAGCGGTTGAGGTAAATCACCTTACCAATGCTCATGTTAATAATGAGAGCCTCATTGAGCTTCTCTTGCTTGCCAATGTCTTGCATCATTTGGATGAGTTCCTGCTCGCTAGAAGCCACTGTGTAGAGCTCGGGCAGAATCTCATGGCGGATAGGTGAGAGATCGACATAAGAGCGGTTCATCCACACGCCGTTAATCTCGAAGAACCACATGTGTGGTGCGCTCCAGTTGATTCCTAGGCTATAAGCCTCTTGAGGAGTGCCGCTCACATAGAAATTCTTGAGGTAAACAGTTTGTGTAACATCTGCTACCGAACCGTTCTCAAAGCTGCGGGTTCCCAATGGACGGTTCTTGTACTGGTAGCGGGCTATAGTCGCTGCGGCGTTGAGTGTGAGCGATGGAGTGATCTTGTAGGCAGCTCCAAGCTCTACACCCTTGTGCTCCTTTTGCACACCGGTGAGCGAGTAGTTCACAAATGTGCTGTTGTAGTCGTCATAGAACGAGGTGCGCTCGGTCATGTCCCAGAACTCGGTCCAGAAACCGGTAATCGAGCCCATGAAGCGGCGGTAGTTCCACACATAGCCTATGTCGCCCGAGAGGATGCGTGCACTCTTGAGGTCGGTGATCACGTCGTCCTTGATGCGTGGCGAGATGTAGGCGTTGTAGTATTCAGGAGCGCGTGTGCCATAGTACACGTGAGCTTGGATATTGTTGCGTCCGTTAATCTTGTAGATTGCGCCAGCCTTAACGGCATAGTTGATGAAGCTGTGGCTCTCGCCCTTGCCGTAGGAATTCTCAGGAGCGCGTCCGTTGCGCATTTTACCATCGCGCTGGAATGTTGTCGCACTTATCTGAGCTCCATAGTTGAGGTCGAGGTGACTGAAGTTAAGCACGTTCTGTGCCCACACGCGTCCAGTAATGGAGTTGATATTGTAGTCGTAGCCAAAGCGGTCACCTTCTAGGACACGGCGGTTTGGATTGTCGAGGTCGTTCTGCAACATCTCGGCGTCGCCGGGGAAGTCGCGCTCGGCATACTGGTCAACGTCGAGCCAGTAGCGTCCGCCCAGCAGGTCTTTCATTGTCTTGTAGTAAGATGAGCGGCTATAGTTGGCGGTGGCACCAGCCTGCAGCGACAGCACTGGTGTGATGCGCATGTTGAGGTTGGTATTGGCTATCCAGTTAAACTGGTTGCTGTGTCGCTTCTCGATCACGTAGCTCGAGCCTTTGTCCTCACCGCCGTGCTCAAATTCGTAATTGTTCAGGTAGTTCACTTGATATAGGTTTGCCCAGTTGAGCTGTCGCTTCTCCTCCATGTTGAGCCACTCCCATTCAAACAGGTCGGCTGTCTCGGGGCTTGTGGTGCGATAGTATGAAGGCAGGTAACGGTAGTAGTCGGGACGTGGGTCACGAGCATTGTACCAGTTTAGCGCGCTCGAGGCGTAGAACGACTTGTGGAATGCCAAGCCGGTATTAAGTGTGGTTCCGGTCTTTGGTGTCCAAAGCCAGTTCAGTATTACTGTGGGGTCAAACGTGTCAACTACCTTGGCGTTGCGCTTCTTGCCTTCTTGCCAGCCCCAGTTCACGTTGTAGAGGTTGTTGTGGGCAAGGTCGTAAGCCTCGTCAAAAGTGGCGGCGTTGCTAGCACGCTTGGTTGGTGCGCCAAACACGGTGAGCGACACACTGTGTTGCATGTTAAACACCTTTTGCAGGGCTAAGAATGCACCCCAGCTGTTGTAGAACGAACCAGGGATGATGCCCTCTCCTGCATAGCGTGCAATGGCGCTCAGGGTCATTGCCCAGCCATGCTTGTTGAGGCCAGTGCTGTAGGTCACCATGCCACGCCAGCGGTAGTTGCTGTTGGTGTAAGCAACACTGGCGCGGAATCCTGGGGCGTAGTCCTTTGCGTGGGTGAAAATGTTGGTTGCTCCACCAATGTCGCCAAAGCCGTAGAAGGTTGGCTCTGTAGCATAGCCCACGCTGCGGCTCTTGAACGCTTGGTTCATTCCGCCAATCATCGAGTAGTTGAAACGGCCGCGAGCTGCATCGTTGAAGTTGATGCCATTGATGTAGGTCTGGCTGTACTCGTTGTTGTAGCCACGGATGCGGAAGCGCATCGCGCTGAAGTTGTAGTTGGTGGCCTTGTAGTAGGGATTGTCGGTCGCGCCGGTCAATGCGCCCACTTGCTGGGCATTACCCTCTTCGTCTTCTAGCATCGATTCGGTAAGCACCAGTTCAGCGTTGTCCTCGTTCTCCTCTTCCATTTCACTGGAGGTGGGATGGAACTTGAGTGTTCCCAAGTCGTCAATGCCGTTCAAGATGACAACATCTTTCACCAGGTCGCGATAACCGTAGCAGAAGATGAGCAGTCGGTCATTGCCTGGACGTGCATCGGTGATGACAAAGTCGCCATTCGGACCTGTAATGGCACTTATGCCCTGCTCGTCGAGCATGACAGTGGCTCCCATCACAGGCGCGTTGGTTCGTGAGTCAATAACGATGCCGCGCAGCCCCGGTTGAGCCATCACGTTCAGGCTCAGCAGGAGCAATAGTAGCATAGATAGTTTTAGTCTCATAAAATGTATTTGATTAAAATGTTATGTTTCGGTTTTTAACGGCTTTAACCTAAAAAAGGTTAATAATTAGTTATAATTAATCTCACTATTATATAGAATTTTCAAAGTTACAACTTTTTTCGATATTCGCCATAAAAAAATGATAAGATTTTTTAATTTTTGTCGTTTTAAAAATGACATTTGATTTAAACTTTTTACAGAAAAAAGGACAAAACTTCTTGTTTATTAATTTTTTTTGTTATTTTTGCAGTCTATAACCAAAAACCATTTTTTATTGTTATGATTAGGAAAACTTTTTATTCTGCGGTACTTGCTTTGTCTCTTACTTTAACAGGATGTGGTAGCTCAGGCGGGTTGCTTGGCAACATTTTTGGCGCACCTGCTCAAACTAATACTACTTCCAATGTTTTAGGAAGTGTACTTGGTAGCGTGCTTGGAGGAATGGCTAATTCAGGCGGTGGTTTGCTGGGTGGCATCTTTGGTAATGCTCTCACCGACAACACGGCAACAAGCCTTGCCGACATGGTTAGGAGTAGCTTTCACAAGCCAGAATCTTCTTGCTAAGGCTGGTGGCTCGGTAGCAGCAGGTCAAGTTAAGGACAAACTCGTTAGCGCCTACAGTTCAATTGGTATCAAGAGCGATAACACTGGTTTCGCTTTCGATAAGAACGGCAATTTTGAGGCTTATCTCAGAGGGCTACCCCTGAAGGGAACCTATACCTTGGATCCTAGCACTGGCAGTTTAAATCTTAAGACTTCGGTAGGTACAATTCCTGCATTTGTTACTCGCACAGCCAATGGTTTAGCAATTACCATGGAGTCTAAGATGCTCATGAGTGTGCTTCAAGCTATCAACTCAATGAATGGCAATAGTGCCATCAATGCCGTTGGAAATTTGAGCAAGAACTTTGATGGTGCTCGCTTGGGATTTGACGTGGTTAAGTACAACAAGTAGCCTTTTGCATTTTCAGTCTATGATTTGACTGAGGCAAGAATGACAAAAAAGCGGGCAAGGCACATTGGCCTTGTCCGCTTTATTTTGTCTTTTCTCGTGTGTTTAAATGGTGTTGTTACTGCAACACGCGCACGGCACGAACAGCACGCACAACATAACCACTATAGAGCTTGCCGTAGGTGCATTCCAAGTTGGTCGATGTGTAGAAGCGGAGGTAATGTTCACCACTATGTTTACTCAGTGATGTCTACCTTTCCGTCGTTGTTCACATCACCACGTGGGGTGGACATGTTGACAGTAAAGTGGTGGGGCTCCAGTTCGCCGAACACTGGTTGCTGATAGCTGTGTCCTGATTCGTCGGCACCGAAGACATAGTAGTCAACTTCTGATCCCTGTTGATAGCCTGTAATGTAGCCTACATATTCATCGGGAGCGCCGGTAGCTGTCATGTGCGCAGTCTGGTAGGGACCGTTGTCTATGCTGTAGTAAACCAATAGCGAGTCTTCTTTCAGTGGCTCGCCGCTATAGGCGATGAACTTGCTCGTGATGGCGATGGATTCACCGCACTCCTGTGTGCCGAAGAGCACATTCCTGTGGTCAACATACAGCATGTTGAAGTCCATCACTCCACGCGTGCGACAGTGAAGGGCATCGGTATTCTGCCATGCGGTGTTGTAGCTTGTGTTGGTCACGCCCGTCACCTCGTAGCCCGGCATGGCATCTCTGTAAACCTGGAGAGCGCGTTGATTGTAAGTGCTGTTGCTGCCCATCGGCACATAGACATGGTTGTTGAGGATAAGGCTGTTGGTATAGGGAGCAGTGGTGCTGCCGCCAGGTTCTTCGACACGGTACACCTTGTAGTTATAGCCCCAACAGCATTTGGTTGTGGCGAAATAGTTGGCCACTGACTCATAGTACTCATATCTGCTGTCGGTCATCGGCAGTTTCGCGATCAAGATTTTATCTGGAGCCAAGTATTTTGCCCAGCAGTCGACATGGGCAATGTATTCTCCCTGCGGGTCAATGGTGATGTGGTAGTTGTCGATGCCAAGGTAGTCAAGCATTTTCTGGCGCCCATTGTCCTCGTTATTGTTGTTCTCTGATAAGATTAAATCGTCGCTAACAGCGTGTCCGCGTCCGTCCTGCATCATGTTGCCTCCAGTGTGTGTCAGATTCATGCCGTAGAGGGGGATACCCCAGAAAGAGGCAAATCTAGAAGGTATCGCGTCGTCATTCGGCCGCGGACGATTATACACATTGTCTACGATGGCAGGATTCTTGCCGGCAAATATATACCAGGGGGCGTAGTCGCGCACCCAGTAGGAATCTGAACTCGCATTCACAAAGGTGACTCGATTCATGTTTACCCCAGCATTGCTGAAACTCGTCTGTGCTGTTGACTGATTGCTCGACGTCACGATGCAATACACCTGGCAGTTCTCGGCCAACGATTTAACCAAGCTAACTGGTATGCCCAGTGGATAGCGAATCATCACGCCCTGCATGGGCTCAAATTCTGCCACGAAGCGGGGTGCTTCAGTTGGTGGATTTGTTTCCGAGAAGTTGGAGGCCCTCACAGGGGTCTTCATCTCTTCTTCGGACAGGTAATGAAGTTTTCTCCAGTCGGGTGCTTCCTTTGTCTGTGTTTGGGCATTCATGTAACCCATTGTCGATATCATAGAAGCAAACACAAGCGAAGCTAAAAATGTATGAGTTCTTTTCATAATGACATGAATGAATGATATGATTAGACAATTGGTGCAAATGTCTATTTTTTTCTAAATTGATTATATTTTTGTTGCATATTTTTTGTTTTGTTGCTTATTCGTCACGCGTAGCCATCAATATGTTTGCGTTCGGACAGCACGCACGGCATAACCACTGTAACGATTGCCGTAGGTACATTCCAAATTGCTCGATGTGTAAAAGAAGAGGTAGTAAGCTTTGTACGATGTTGTTTCATGGAGCGTGCGCGACCAATAGTAGCCAAGGTTGCCTGTGTAATGGATTTCGCCATTGGAGTAGTAGTCGGTGACAGGCAAGAACATTGAATTTCCATTATTTTTGCTTTTCACCATGTATCCTTTCACACCGTTCTTTGTTGTCCACTGCCATGTGCATTTGGTGCGCAACTCTTCCATCTGCGTTTTAGAGGGCATTTGCCAGTCTGGACCCCAGTTGACTGTAGCGGCATCGTCCTCGGGTTCAAGCTCAGTCAAGTTATCGGCAAAGCCATTGGAGCCATGACTGCTATTGATGCAGTATTTAGTTATCGTGTTCCATTTGTTGACGCTCCATTGGTAGTGGTTCCAGTAAGGGTCTTCTACTTCTCTTGCCGTGGTCTCACCCCATGAGAAATAGTCGCCACACTCCTCGGGATTGTTGGCTCCAATGTTCATAGTCGCCCACAGCGTTCCGCTGGGCAATCCCAAGTCGACATATTCATGGTTGATAGGGTTAGGAATACCCAATAAGATGTTGTAGACATAGGTGACATCGTTGCTGGTAATATGGCCGTCGCCAGTTACGTCGCCATTGACGAGTTCGCTTGTGTCGCCATTGAGCAGATAGTTATAAAGTACTGTGATGTCGGCACTGGTGACATTGCCGTCGCCGTTCACGTCGCCATCGACGGCACGAGGTTGGGCCATTGCTACAGTAACCACGGTAAGCATTGCAATAATTGAAAAAACTTTTTTCATATTGTCGGTTTTGTTGGTTTCAGAGCGCAAAAATAGTGATTAAAATTTAGGTGGGCAAATTTTTTACTTAATGTTTAACGTAGTAGAATAGTGTTATAGTAGCCGAGGCAACCTTTTACCTCTCCACTTTAAGCTCTTTACTTTACACTAAAAAAGAGCAAGACAAATTTATGCCTTGCTCTCTGTACTCTCCATTCACCAAGCTACTTACCCAGTTCCTTGAGGGCTTGCTTGGCATCTTCTTCGCCCTGAGCAGCTGCCTTGCTGAGCCACTCAATGGCTTTCTTCTTGTCTTTCTTCACACCTTGGCCCTCGGCATAGGACAGACCAAGGTTGAGTTGTGCCACGGGGTCGCCTTGGATAGCAGCTTTCTCATACCACTCGGCGGCAATCTTGTGGTCCTGGCTCACACCGTTGCCCTCGTCGTAGCAGATGCCAAGGCAGCGCTGTCCCAGAGCATTGCCCTGTGCAGCAGCCTTGCGGAACCAGTAAGCGGCTTGGTTATAGTCTATACCAAGGCCATCTCCATTGTAATAACAGTTACCCAGACAGCATTGTGCTAGAGCGTCGCCTTGTTCGGCAGCTTTGCGATACCAGAAGGCAGCCATGGTGAAATTTTGAGCCACACCATTGCCTTGGTCGTAGATGTCGCCCATGTTGTACTGGGCTATAACATTGCCCTTCTCGGCAGCTTGCTGGTACCAGTAGATCGCCATAGCTTGGTCTTTGGGAGCACCTTCACCCTCCTGATAGCAATATCCGAGCATGAGCTGCGCCTTGTCGTCGCCGTTGACTGCTGCTTGGTAGCATTCTCTTGCCTGGCCCGAGAGGTTGGCTGGAATTGATGTGCCGTTCTTCTTTTTCTGGGCGTCGACGTTCACTGAAAAAATGATAGTGAGGGCTATCAACGATATTAACTGCTTGAATGCGATTCGTTTCATAGTTATTGAGTTCTTTGTGAGCTCCGCTTGGAGCCATAGTTAAACATTATGTCATGATTCATCAGTGCAAAGATATATAAAAAAATCAATTATACAAAAAATTGAAGGTTCATTAGTGGTTCGTTTCAAGTTGAAAATTTTTTTCTTTAAACTATTATAACTAACTTTGGGCGTTGAAAATTAATAACCAATTAAAGATAAGCATAGCACAATGAAAAGATTTCTCATTTTATTGACAATTGTGGCTGCGGCATTGAGCAGCATGGCACAGATTGAGCGACCCAAGCTTGTGGTGGGTGTGGTTGTTGACCAAATGCGGTGGGACTATCTGTATTACTACTACGAGGACTACGGCACCGACGGTATCAGGCGACTGCTCAATGAGGGATATTCGTGCGAAAATACGATGATAAACTATGTACCCACGGTCACTGCCATTGGTCACACTAGCCTCTACACTGGCTCAGTGCCATTTTTCCATGGCATCGCCGGCAATAGTTTTATGATTGACGGCAAGCGAGTATCAAGTACCGACGACGATAGTGTGGATGGTGTGGGCACCGACAGCAAGTACGGACATAACTCTCCTCGCAATCTGCTTTCCACAACCATTGGCGACGAGCTGAAGCAGGCTTTCGACTTTGAGTGCAAGGTCTTCGGTGTGGCAATAAAGCCGCGTGCAGCAATCCTCCCGGCTGGCCACAGTGCCGATGCCGCCTTCTGGTGGGACAGCGAGGTTGGCCACTTTGTTACCAGCACCTATTATATGGACCGTCTGCCCAACTGGGTTGAGAAGTTCAATCGCAAGTACAACACCGAGCCCAAGCACGACCTCAACACCAGCAACGAGGGTGTGACCTACACCTTCCGTATGGCCGAGGCTATTCTCGAGAACGAGAAGCTGGGCCGTGGCAAGTACACCGATATGCTGTGCGTGAGTGTTTCGTCGACCGACGCCATAGGTCACACCTACAGCACTCGTGGTCGCGAGAACTATGAGGTGTATATGCAGCTCGACAAGGAGCTGGCTCATTTCTTCAAGGAGCTTGACAAGCAAGTGGGACGCGGCAATTACCTGCTGTTCTTGAGTGCCGACCATGGTGGCGCCCATAACCCAAATTTTATGAATGATCACAATCAGCCTGCCGGTGGCTGGGATGCTAGCGCCGCCCGCAAAGCAATGAACAATGCTATCTTCAACGAGTGTGGTGTGCCTAGTGCCGTAAAGGCTATCTACGACTATCGTGTCTATCTCGACCATGCTAAAATCGATAGTGTGGGTGCCGATATAGAGTTGGTGAAGAAGGTGGCTATTGGTGTGTTGTCGCGTGAGAAAGACCTAGTTTGCGCAGTTGACTTCGATAAGGTGTCAGAGGCAAGTATCCCTGACATTCTCAAGGAACGTCTCATCAATGGCTATCACCGTGGTCGCAGTGGCGACATAGTAGTGATGACTCAGGCAGGATACTTCCCATTCAAGGTGAAGAGTGATTATAAAGGCACTACTCATGGTTCATGGAACCCATACGACAGCCACATTCCACTAGTGTTCATGGGATGGCATGTGCCACATGGTTCCACAGTGAAGCCAACACGCATCGTTGACGCGGCGCCCACAGTTTGCGCCATGCTTCACATCCAGATGCCTAATGCTTGTGTGGGCGATGCTATTACATTCGATGTTCCCGATAATAGAAGGCCTTGATTTCCTGTCCTATGGGGTGAGTTGAAATGATTGCTAGCTGGAGAAAATATGCGAGTGTGCTTCTTGTCACCATTTTGGTGGTGGGAACTGTATTTACATCTAGCGGCGAAAACTATCTTCAGGCCGATGAGGTGCCCAACCCCATAGCTTATCTGCCACTGCCTCCTGACTCGTCGCACATCATGCGCAACGGCGATTTCGCACGCTGGATTTTTGCCAAGGCGCAGCGCAACACTCCTCGTGGCGAGATGGCAAGTGAGGACTCTCGTTTCGGTATCGCTCGCATGTGCGAAATCTATAGTGGTGTGCTTGGTGTTGACATCTCGGTGGAACATACTCCTGCCATTTTCCAGCTTATGGCACGCTCTGGTTCTACCGGCTCTAGTGGCGTGGCACGAATGAAAAATACCTATTTCCGCAAGCGTCCCTTCCTTGTGATGCATGAGCCAGTATGGGGACAGTACGATTCTTATGATAACCTGTCGACCAACAGTTCCTATCCCTCATCTCACACTTCTTATGCCTGGGGTACAGCTTTGGCGCTTGCCGAGATGGTCCCTTGCTTGCAAGATACTATTCTTGGGCGTGCCTATGATTACGGCATCAGCCGAGTTATAGTGGGAGCGCACTGGCAGAGTGATGTCGACGCTGCATTCTTGTGCGCTAGTGCAGCTATGGCGCGAGCTCATGCCACACAGGACTATGCAGCCGACCTTGCTGCGGCACGTGAGGAATATCTCAATCTGAAAGGACTAACCGAGAGCGAAATAGGAATATCGACTGTTCCAGCAGCAGACAAGATTCTTGATGGGCCAGCTCTTGAGGACTCTTATCACTATTACAGCGAAGTGGCTGGTTATTGGGACGCAAAGACCGAGCGCGACACCGAGCGTGGTGCGCAGGCTGTTGCCGATGCCGACCTTAACGACGATGCTATCATCGCAGGCTTTGATGCATGCACCCCTTTCACTATTTCCACCACCACTACGCCTAATCTTACCACGCTGATCAAGACGGCAAAACTTATGTTTGGTCTCCATGCCATGGGGATGAAGGACTATTGGTATCGTAACCGCCCCTATGTTCAGCTGGGCGACCCAACAGCTGTTCCTGCCGACGAGGAAACCTATCGCAACGAGTCGTCCTATCCATCGGGTCATGCGGTCATAGGGTGGGGGTTGGCACTCGTGCTTGCCGAGGTGATGCCCGACTTTCAGGATGCCATTCTTAAGCATGGTTATGACTTTGGTTGGAGCCGTGTTATTACTGGCTTCCATTATCCAAGCGATGTGCAGGCTGGACGTGTTATGGCAGCTTGCGTGCTTGCCAAGATGCACAACGAGTCCTATTTTACCAGCTTGCTTCAGGCTGCAAAGCAGGAGTATGATTCGATAGAACAGGACACCTATGAAGCTACAAACCTCACTCCAAGAACCGAAACGGTGCTGCCGTTGCCGCCCGACTCGTCGAGCGTGGGGTTCACTGGCGATTTCTACCGCTGGATATATGGAAAGTCGCAGCGCGACACAGAGATTGGTGAGTTGGCACGACTTGACTCGGAGTGCGACATTGACCGCCTGTGCAGCATTTACAGTGGCATTCTGAATGTCGACATTGATGCGACTACAACGCCAGCCATCTACCATCTTCTCGGCCATGTGGCGCAGGCAGGAGTAGCCAGTTGTGGTACGATGTGCCCAACTTTGGCTCGCAAGCGACCTTTTGAGTTAATGAACGAGCAACCGTGTGATGAGAACGACGCGCAAGCGGCTCTTGCCGACACAACTACCTATCCATCTCGTCACGCAGTGATAGTGTGGAGCACGGCTTTAGCTTTGGCTCAGATGGCTCCGAATTTGCAGGATACCATACTCTCAAGGGCAATGGATTGTGCTACTAGCAGCGTGATAACTGGAGCACATTGGCAGAGCGACATCGACGCGGCATTGATCTGCGCCAGCGCATCACTGACTATTGAACGCTCAACCACACAATTTGATGCGATGATGACTGCTGCCCGCAATGAATACTTGACGCTCTCGGGGCTTACTCAAGATGCCCTTCAGGCTCCTTTTCCATCGATTAATAAGATTCTGGAAACTCCACCCACCGTCGATGATGTCTTGTTTGCCGATGATGTCGAGACTCACTGGCGTGCTGCAACACTGCGCGATACCGAGCGAGGAGTGCTTGCTGCCGCCGATGCATCACTAGCCGATGATTATTTCTTAAGCATTTTTGATCAGTGCCAGCCTTGGGTGAATATCTCTGAGGCCGAGACGCCTCAAATCTCTATGTTTGTCAAGGTATTGAAATTTATCCTGAGCACTTACATTACCGATGTCAAGAAGTCGCATTATCGTGCCCGTCCTTATGTCGAGCTTGGCGAGGATATTCCCTATGCCGGTGAGGCGTGGCAGCTCTATGCCGAGTCGTCCTATCCCTCACGCCATGCTGCCTTAGGGTGGGCTTTAGCGTTGGCTTTAGCTGAGGTGATGCCCGATAGTCAGCAGGCTATCATAAAGCGAGGATATGACTATGGTGATAGCCGCATAATTCAAGGTATGTGCTACTCAAGCGATGTAATGGCTGCAAGAATCATGGCAACATGTTGCTTGGGCAAGCTCCATGACGAGTCATTGTTCAAAACTATGCTTGACAAAGCCCAAAAAGAATATCAGTCGATAAGGAATAAAGGTGACGTAAATGGTGACGGAGCAGTTAATAGTGCCGATGTTACGGCGCTCTACGACTACATCCTCAATGGCGACTCTACTTCGATTGTCAATGGCGATCAGGACGGCGATGGCTACATTACATCAGGCGATGTTACCACCGTCTATAATATCATGCTTGGCAATCAGTAGATTTGCATATTTTTATAATACTATGAAGAAGTTTTGGGTTTTCATATTAATCCCAGTGCTTGCAGGCTGTTCTTACAATTTTCAACCAAAACCTCGAAAAAGCCTCATTCAACAAATTCTCGCTATAATAAATGCTGAAGATATTACTCAAATAGTTTGATTATTACCTCAAAACCGCTATCTTTGCGGATGGCAGAAAACTGATTGAATTATGACAAAACAAGTAAATAAAAGAAGAATCATTTTGCATTGGTATCTACTTCAGGGCATAGTTCTGATAATCTGTTTTTTCTGTGTGAGGTATGGCAAGCATGAACTGAAATCGCCTATAGACTCTCTTGTGATTGGCAGTATTCTGTCTGTAAGTAGTATTATTGGTTTATACACTAATCGCAAGTGGGTTGTTTTTGTTGACTTTGTCATGATTCTTTACAGCATATTTTTTGCTTTGTTCTGCTTCCTGCTTGTGGCAGTTGCTTCTCCAATGCTCTTTTTTGCAATAATTTTAATACTACTATCTGTCATTAATATAATTGCAGCAGTATATCTTGTATGTCAGATACTTATAAGAAACTATTCAATAGAACAGTAGTTAACATCTCTTTTGAAGATATTTAAAAAAGCATTATCGTTCCACAACTTAAAGAAGAAAAAATGAAAAAGATATTACTTATATTAATTCTAAGTTTTGCTGCACTTAGTGGCGAGGCTCAAGTTGAAGATTTTGATTCAATTTCCTACGCTATAGGCGACTCTTACACTCGTGTATATCTATCAGCAGAAACATCCAACTTAAATTGGGAGTGGAATGAAACATCAGCTGTTGATTTTTTAAAAGCAATAGATGACCACATTCACTATTTAAATTATCTGCAAGACTCAATAAACTCTCCCTCATTTAGTGTCGGGTTCATGCAAGGTGTGTTTTTTCTTGACAGCTATGAGCATTACAAAGAAAAAGATGGCATTCTTCTTGAATGCATTATTGACGGTATGAGTAAGGTGGCAAACAATGATTTGATTTTACCACAAGACACTATTGCTATTCAGGAATACATGCTCAGCCTTCCCGATGATATGAATCCATCGGAGCTCCCTCAAGAAGAAAGATGCAAATTCTTCTCCTTTTATGGCACAATGAAGGGGCTACAACCTGGTTTGCAGGATTATATTTATGAGATTACAGGCAAAAGCAAAGATGTGATTCCTGCCAACCAAAAAGCTTATGCTACAGGTTTCTTATTAATGCTAATTAGAATGGAAGCACAAGAAAATATCTCTTCGTCATACGAGCTTGGCAAAATTATGATTACTGACGTTATTTTTGAGTTGATTCGATATAATTCAATATCAAGCAAGTTCAACCTCGAAAGCTTTAAGCTTGGATGTAGGGCTGCCATGGGACTTGCTGAAAGAAAACTCTCAATCTCTCAATGCGATAGTATTTACCTGAGAATAGGCAATATCAATAGTGATAATGATTATGATTATCGTTATCATGAAGGCGATCCAATAATCGAAGAGAAAGTGGATGAACCTCAGTGACGATTCCTAAAGAAGATTGAAAACCATTTTCCTCTTCTTCAGATTCTAGAAAATGATTAAGTAATAACGAAAAAACGCTATCTTTGCCGATGGCAGAAAACAGATTGAATTATGACAAGAGAAGAAATTAAAGCAAGAGATATTTTTGAGAAGACTGAAAATTCATACAGAAAACAAGTCTCAAAGAAATATGGTTGGAAACAACGCGGCTATATAAATTGGAAAATAGTTTCTGACTATTTCTTCTGCCTCTATCATCTTACATTGGAAGATGCTTATCTTAAAGTCAAGCCACTTTTTGTCGATGATTTATGGTGGGACATATTCGAAATGTCTGAAAACATACAGGCACCCAAGAGCCTAAGAGGTGATGGGGCTTTTGCTATAGATGGAATTAGCTTGAAAGATTATATTGTTTTTGATGCAAATAAGATATCTGAGTATTCTGAGGAAGAAATAAGCAATCATTGGGATGATATGTTTAAACAAATCGAAAAGGACACATTCGATTTTATTGAAGAAAACCCGAATCCTGATTTGTTCTCTCCATCTAACGGACAGAAGTATGGAAAGGTCTCGCCTGTATATACTTTAATGATGGATATACATTCGGGAAATATAGAAGAAGCTTTGACAAAGATAGAATATTTCAAGTCGAATGATATAAACAGTGGTTTTTCTGGTCCAAAAGGTGATGCCTATAAATACATCGCATTATGGTGCAAAAAGAAAAACTCTAATTTGTCCCAATCATTTCTTAAAAGAATACGCAAGTGGTTTCCTTAATCTATAAAAACACCTTGCACCAAGGTTTCTTCAAAATAGAGGCGTATGAGTTTGTTGTATCTCTTTGAAATAAGGAGAAAACAGATTAAAATATGACAAGAAATTTTTTTGTCACCTATTACAGCTCAGAATTTTAAAATAAGGAGTAATTATTTATTAGAAAATGAAAAAATTTGCTATAATAATACTTTTAAGCATAGTTCTTTTTGGGTGTAGTCGTAGTCATCTAAATGATGTGGAAACTATCTTAAATACATCTTTAAACGGAAAAGTTTGTTATTTGACCTCTGAGGAATATTGGCAAACTTTTGGCGGAGATGGATATAGAGTAGAGGTATATAAGATATTAGATACTGAATACTTGAAATCCAAATGTGAAAATGAAAATTTTAATACCTTTGACAAAAATGTAATTATTAATTCTGAATATTCAAAATATATCGTTAATGGAGCTGGTTACTATAAAAGGATAGACAGAGACTCGAAAATTATAGAAC
The DNA here is from genome assembly GCA_902785925.1 of uncultured Bacteroidales bacterium. Lineage (GTDB taxonomy): Bacteria > Bacteroidota > Bacteroidia > Bacteroidales > Muribaculaceae > Sodaliphilus. Next base: position 33,942 of record CADAAI010000029.1, on the reverse strand, counting down.
TAACTATAGATACAATAAATAATAGATTAATCTTTTTTTACTGTTACTTGTGATTTTTAGTTATAACTGCTGATTTACAAATTCTGATTAATCGTCATTTACGCTTATGAGAAACCTATTGGCAATCGCGTTTTTGCTTGTTATATTTTCTTGTTGCACCGGCAATAAAACAGGTAGCTCTAACTATGATGAGTTTGTAGGCAATGTTTATGTGGACACTATCACTAAAATAAGTAATGATAAGTCCTCATTGATAACTATTGCTTGCTACTGGGACGATATAGACAGCCATGGACCTTTTGGACATATCTCAGTTGAGGAGATTGATACTTATCAAGATTCCATATTGAGAATAGAGAACTATTATTTTAATCAAAAGCATGACGACTTGTCAATCAAAGTGGTGATTAGTGATGAGTCAAAAGGGAAATGCCACATCAAGCACATCTCAAACGACTCTATCGTCCTCGAACATGACAATTCCGACCTATTTTTCACTGGCAAAAACACAACAACCTTATATAGATTAAGAAATTAAATTATGGCAAGAAAAAATTATATATGGGCTATATCGCTGCTGATGGTTTGGGCCATGGGCTTCACTGTGGCCGCGCAATCGGCAAGTCAGGGAGCTTCATCGTATAACATAAATACAGAGAAAGAATATAATATTGATCAATATAAAGTTTTAAAAATAGTTGCTCATACACAGTTTTATGAAATTCACTTAAAACAAGGAGATAAGAAGCTCTTGGTCTTAAGCAAACGATCAAATGCAATTGGCAATCACCATATCAGAGTTGGAGAAACATATTCATTTAATTTATCACGATTATATTATTATAAAAGGCCACAACATATAATAGTTGATAATGATACAATTCCAATATTGCCCAATTTGGGTATATATAATAAAACTAATTACATTGATTATTGCAATGAAAGATTAGAGATTGACGGAGGAATTGAAATATATGAGGCTGATAATTTAAATGGGTTATATCTTAATAAATAATCTATCTTTGCAGATGGCAGAAAACAGATTGAATTATGGCAAGAAAATATTATAACCGTGCTTTATTGCTGCTGATGGTTTGGGTCACGGGCTTCACTGTGGCGGCGCAATCGGCAAGTCAGGGTGCTTCAACACGCATGATAGTCACTGGTGTAGTAGTTAATGCTTCTGAAATGAAAGAACCAGTTGTTGGTGCTCAGGTTCGTCTTAAGGGTACCGACAAAGTTGTGATAACTGATTTAGATGGGCGTTTTAAAATAGAGGCTCAACTTGGAGACACGTTATCTGTGAAACACATAGGCTGCGATGAATTAGAGGTGGCAGTTGATGCTCAGCAGTTAAGAATATCTATATACAACTTCGTGTCAGGTTTGTGTTGTGGTGATAATTTGCCACGAGGGGTATTTGGCATTGTTCGCAGTGAAGATAAGAAACCCTTGCAGGGTGTAACAGTCACGGCACTGCCATCGGGCAATTGCGATATCACCAACTCCATTGGTTATTTCAATATCACTAAGAAGGACGGCGACAAATCGCTTAGAATTGAGCATCCAGCTTACAAAACTATTCAAGGTGGTGCTTAGTGCCGAAGATGGAGAGCCAGTTATTGGAGCGCATATCTGTGCGAAAGGCACAAAAAACGGCACTGCCTCTGATTTTGATGGCAAGTTCAGCATTTGCGTTACCGATGGCACTGTTCTCACTGTGTCATGCCCTGGACTTAAGCCTCAAGAAATTGTTGCCGACAGTCGCCAGCCAATGACAGTAGTTCTTGAAACTGATGAGAATGCTCCTGATTATTTAACAAGCTCTTTTAATGTTATTCGTATTATACGAATGGATTCCCTTGATTATGTGCTACCTGAGAGTGAGTTCCTGATTGCACAAAAATATAACAAAGATTTGCAAGGTGAGTTCTACCAGTTAAGACAAACCGATATTGGGAGAGCAAAATGGCTCCTTGACCGTGAAATAACTCGTAGAGCATATCTGCCTGGTACTGGACCTATGCCGCTTGAAAACTTCGCTAAGCAATATTTTGGAGTCAAACGCAATGGCCACCGCTTGATTTATATCAATCTAGTTGCGAAAGCAAATCTGGAAGACCATAATTATATTAATTATATTGACAAAGAACTCGTCGTAGTCTTTGACGGAGGCGACAAATATGGTCGTGCCTTGATTGATTTGGATACCGAAGGTATTGTGTATATTCACATCAATGGACCAAAGAATGTTGTGAAAAACTAACTATTTCATAATTAACTCCCGTGTCTTTTGAGGGGGAAGGCGGTTGGTTTACCTTTGTGGTGTGAATCAACCATTTTTTTAATGTTGTTTCCTTAAATCTTTGCCACTATCTTTGCTCTCGCGCCACACCGCAAGAGCTCTTTGACATACTGCCATCAATGATAACCAAACACGGTTTGTGTATTGCACCATTGTGAGGTGTTCAAAAAAATTTTTTCCAAAACTGTCCCACTCAAAAAACTATTCAATTTTAGTCTTAATTTTGAGTTAGCAAAGCGAACGGTTTAATTTCTCGCCGCAGGCGACCCACCCTGTGTCTAACGCAATTGTGCATTCTGCATTAATTATGCTGAGTCAGGTGAGTCAGGTGAGTCAGGTGAGTCAGGTGAGTCAGGTGAGTCAGCCGATTCCAGTGAATCAATTGATCCGAAAAATCAGATTAATCAGTTGTTTTGTTTGGCTCGTCGATGCGACTCATGAAATGTGCGCGTACGTCTTTCCAGTGATAGTAAGGAGCGCAGTCGGTTGCGATGGGCAGAGTGGCCTCGTGCTCGTTAAGCAAGATCTTCACTAGGATATCGTCGCTGCCAGTCTTGCGGTAGTATGCCATTTGGATATTGGCAGCCATTGGAAATACCTCATAGGAGCGCCAGTTGTCGGCGAGCGACTCAAGGCAGGTGGTCTCGTAGTCCATTCCGTTTAGCCCCATGAGGCACACCATGGGCAGCACCACGCTCTCGTGACCAAATCGCAGAGTTGCGCTATTGGTGCCGCTGGCAATGGCAACGTCGGCTGCCTCAATGAAATTGCGCAACAGGTGGCGGTGAGCTAGTGGACCGGTGTGGCTGGTGAGAGGTGTGTTTCCCGAGTATATATACCATCGTGCGTTGTTGTAGGTCCATATGTCGGTTGCATCATCTACCGTGAACACGCCAGTGTATAGGTCGATGTTCTCAAAGTCATGGTGGCTCTGCATGTTGCTCACTACGTCAAAAAGGCGCATCACAAAGTCGTAGCTGTCGATGCTGTCGCGCACAAATTTCTTGTCGGTGAAAAGTCGTGATGTGATTTTTCCAAGTTTTTTGTCTAGATCCTTTGGGGAGAATAGTTTGTCTCTAAACTCGTTGATGGCAGGACGGGCAGCCCTTTGGGCAGCCGTTGCCACTGTGTCGTGGTAGTTCATGTAGTACATGTCGTGCTCACTAGCATCGGTGGTGATGCGCAGGTTTGGATTCAGCGACTTGAGCATGTCGGTCTCATTGAGCATCGACAGGATGCAGCGAATTACCACTGTTGAACGGGCGTCGACGTGGGCTTCGCCTTCCCATATTTCAGGAAAGTTCTCAACCATGCGCCTAGCTATGCGCTGATGTTGCTCGGCACCAATGTCGCTGAGCTCGCCTAGTCGCTGGTTTGAAGCCTCGAGCATTGTGCGGCATGCCGCCAGCACATCCTTTCCTCGTTTGGTGAGCTTGCCATTGCGCTCACCCTTAGTGAGTTGCTCTACTGGAACTGTATAGTCTTTAGGGCTGATGAGCCATCGGCTACCATGACGGCCATAGTGGTTCATGAAGAAAGGTTTGTAACCTTCAGGAGCCGGTGTGAGCTTTGGTAGGTTTTTGTCGGGATAGGCTTGGTAGTTGTTGGCACTGCGGCGAATGTCCTGCTTGAAGGCTTCGCGAGCAATGGTTTGTGCCTGGGCGCCAGCCACAAGCACTAGAGCTGTTATCACTAAAAGGAATCGTTTCATGCTTTTATAAAATCTAAATTCTTAACTAAGAACTCTGAACTCTCCACTCTAAACTAATCACACCGTAGCGGTAATGATGGTTGCCTTGCCCTTGAAGTCAAGGCTGTGGACGCAAGCGGGAGCGAGCAGCGACTCACCTTGACCGATGTCATAGATTGTGCCGTTGCCACAGTCGATTGTGGAATGACCGCTGACGCACATCAGGCACAGGAAGGCATCATGGGGCATGGGCAAGTGGTAGACTCCGTCGACCATGATGCGGTCAACATCAAAGAAGATGCTGTTCAGGAGTTGTATTTTGCCCGAGCGATCTGGATAATGGCGCAGGCAGTCGCGGCTGATGGTGTAATCGATGGCGTCGACAGCTAAGTCGGTGTGGAGCTGACGTGGCTTACCGTTGCTGTCGATGCGGTCGTAGTCGTAGACTCGATAGGTGATGTCGCTCGATTGCTGCACCTCGAGCAGTAGGTTGCCAGCACCAATTGAGTGGATGCGTCCTGCCGGGAGGAAAAAGATGTCGCCCTCGTGCGTTTCGTGACGTGCCAGCACGTTGAGCAGAGTGCCATTCTCCATGTGCTCGAGATATTGCTTTGGAGTGATGGTGCGGCTCATACCTGCCAGCAGCGACGCACCAGGCTCAGCATCGATGATGTACCACATCTCGGCCTTGCCACTGCAGTCATGCCGGCGACGTGCCAGGTCATCGTTGGGGTGGACTTGCACCGAGAGGTCACTATGGGCATCGATAAACTTCACGAGCAATGGGAACTCGTTGCCGTGCTTGCGGTAAACGCGCTTTCCTACCAATTGGTCCTTATAATGCCTGATGAGCTTGCGTAGTGATGTGCCGGCATGTTCGCCCTCGAGCACTACACTATCATGCCCTTTGAGACCTGATATCTCCCAGCTCTCGCCCACGTTGTGGCAGTCGAGCGTGATGCCCTTGAAGGCGGCAATCTTGTCGCCTCCCCACAGCACAGTCTTCAAGTTCAATGCAAACTTGAAGAGTTGTGGTTGCAGTATTTCATCCTTCTTGGGCATGTTTAAACGGGAATAATGAAGTGCAAATTTACAAGTTTTTCTTGAAAATCGCCACACTGCCCCTTAAAACTTTGTTTTATTATATTATTCTTCACACAAATTGTATTAAGAATAAAAAAAACTTAACAATTTATTTTTTAGTGAGGAAATTCAATTTTATAGACTAACTTTGCACAGTTTTTTCGAGAATTGTGGGCAACACATCCACATTCATGCCAATAATGACGAGCAAGAACAAGGAAATATTATGGTATATAGCAGGAGCGACAATAGTTGTTCTTGTGGCTTTGTATCTCTTTGTGCCTCCAGTTCACAGCTGGGTAAACAGCGTCATAGGCAGGGAGGAAAAAAGCTTTCCAAAACCCAACAGCGGCGATGATGTGGAATATGAATACGGCACTCCTGTTGAGGATATAGAGGGCGAACGCATTGATGTGCCTCGCGATTCGTTGCTCGACAGTCTTCTTATGGCCGACACCACCCTAGTTGGCGTGGTGCGTCCGGTCGACGGTCCTGCACCAGCCCACGTCGAAGGTTTTGGCGAGGGGCCTCTTCCTCCAGCGCCCAGCGAGGACAATCTGCCCAACAAGAACGAGCTCTCTCCCGAGGAGCAGGCACAGTTGGAAAATATTGCTCCCTCGGTTGAGGACATTTTGGATATTGAGCGCCACTCCAGCTCCAATCCTGCAGTCAATAAGAAGATTGCCGAGTGCCGATTGGCGTTCGACAAGCTCATTTCGGCTTATCGCGAGTATCAGACCGAGCCATCGCCAAAACTTAAAACCGAAGGCGCAAAGCAGAAAGAAGCTTTGCTTAAATCCCTCACACAACTGATGAAACTCTCGCAGACCAAGAACGACGACGCTGGAATGGAAGAGGCTGCCGACCTGCGCCGTGAGGTCAACAAAGTGGAGTTTTGATTTTACCCATTGCTCAATGTTATTGCAAATAAAAACCATACAATACAATGGAAACCAACATTCTTGACAAGCGATTGATAGGCACCATGACAGTGCGTAGTGTGGTCACTTTTGTGATCTCGATTTTGGCGTTTGCCGCCATTTCATGGATATATTTCTATCCTAATGATGTGAATGGCGACGTGCTGCAACAGAACGACGTGCTGCAGGGAGCAGCCAACGGCCAAGAGGCGAAACTCTACAACGAGAGCCACGACGGTCAACCCACATGGTGGACCAATGCCCTCTTCGGTGGTATGCCCACCTTCCAGATAGCCCCTAGCTATGGCAGCAATTCAATCATCAACAAGATTGGTCGAGTGCTCACTCTTGGCTTCCCCGAGCCCGTGAGCTGGATTTTCCTACTTATGCTGGGATTCTTTATCCTGATGCTGTCGTTCGACATGAAGTGGTACTTGGCTGTGCTTGGCGCCATAGGCTATGCCTTCTCGTCCTATTTCTTCATCATCATTGATGCAGGGCACATTTGGAAGCTCTTGGTACTGTGCTACATTCCACCCACAATTGCCGGTATAGTGTGGGCCTATCGTGGAAAATACTTGCTTGGTGCAGCTGTGGCAGCATTCTTTGCCACACTCCAGCTAATTAGCAACCATGTGCAGATGACTTATTACTCCTTGTTTATCATTGTGCCATTGGTAATAGCATTCCTGATAATCGCTATCAAGGATAAGAAGATTGGACGTTGGTGCATCGCCACTTGCTCGCTTGCTGTGGCCGCTGCACTTGCATTGGGCGCCAATGCGTCAAATCTTTATCTCTCCTATAAATACTCTCAAGAAACAATGCGTGGCGGCCACAGTGAACTCACTCCGCTACCTAGCACCGAGGGTGATCAACAGGTGAGCAGTGAGCCCACCAATGGTGGCCTGAGCAAGGAATACATTACCCAGTGGAGCTACGGCATCGATGAGACATGGACCCTCATGGTTCCAAACGTAAAAGGCGGCACTAGCATGAAGTCGCTTGCCGATGTCGACAATGCCGAGGAGATTGCTGGCGATAGCGAGTTGGGTCTGCAGGGTATGACTGCTTTCTCGCAGTACTTTGGCGACCAGCCGTTTACTAGTGGTCCGGTCTATGTGGGCGCGCTCATCTTTGTGTTATTTATCTTAAGTCTCTTTGTAGTTAAGGGGCCGTTTAAGTGGGCTTTGCTCGTTGCCACCATCCTCTCCATCTTGTTGTCGTGGGGTCACAACTTTATGGGACTTACCGACTGGTTTATCGACCACTTCCCCATGTATAACAAGTTCCGCACAGTGTCAAGCATCCTTGTGATAGCCGAGTTTACTATGCCGCTGTTGGCGGTGCTTGGACTCAAGGAGATGTTCACACAAGAAGACTTTTTCAAGAAATATGGTAAACTCACTTATATCGTCTTTGGTGTGTGCGCTGCTTTGTGTCTGCTGTTTGCCTTCATGCCTGGTCTCTTTGGCGGTGCCGCCAGTGAGGAAGAGGCTGCACGGCTGAATCAGGCCCTTCAGGGACAGGCCACATTTGACCAGCTTCCTGGTGTTGCGGCAGCTGTCGAGGCAATACGTCACAGCCTTGTGAGTAGCGACGCTTGGCGCAGCTTGGCGATAATCGCTATGGGTTTTGCCACAATACTTGCCTATAGGTTTGAAAAGCTCAATGCTTTGGCAACGACGTTGATTGTCGCTGTAATTGTGCTTGCCGATATGTTTATGGTCAACAAGCGTTACCTTAACGAGGAGCGCTTCGTGAGCCGTGACGACCTTCCCGAGACCACATTTGAGAAGACTGCTGCCGACGCTACAATTCTTGCCGATACTACTCAGAACTATCGCGTGATGGACTTGCAAGGATTCATGCAGCCACGTTCAAGTTATTTCCACAAGACTGTGGGTGGTTATCATGCTGCCAAGCTCACTCGCTACAACGACCTTATTGAGCGTCAAATAACCAAGAATAACTTGTCGATTATCAATATGCTAAATGCTAAGTGGGTAATTGTCAATACTGAGCAGGCTCAACAGAATCCTGGCGCATTAGGCAATGCTTGGTTCGTCGACTCGTTGACCTATGTCAAGACTGCCGACGAGGAGATGAAGTTCCTCGATAACTTCAATCCTGCCACTGCCGCTGTTGCCGATGTCAAGTTTAAGGACGCATTGGGTAGCACAGCTCCAAAGCAACCTGGCGACACTATCTTCGAAACCACCTATGAACCTAATCGTCTCACTTATCACTCGCACAGTGCTAACGGTGGCTTGGCGGTATTCAGCGAGATTTATTTCCCTTGGGGATGGACTGCTACAGTCGATGGCAAGGAGGCCAAGATAGGCCGTGTGAACTATGTGCTTCGCGCACTCCAGCTTCCTGCTGGTGACCACACCATCGTTTTCAGTTTCGATCCGCAAGAGGTGCACAAGACCGAGAAAATAGCCAAGACTGCAGTCTACATTATCTTGTTGCTCTTAGTCTTTGCAGCAGCATGGACAATAGGCAATTCTCAACGCCGTCGCAAGAAAGATAAGCAGCCAGCAACTACCAAAGAATAACGTTCATCGACCAACGAATTGGGCCGCATCAAGAGATATAGCACGGCTTTGAGCCGTCATCACCGCAGCAGGGGATTTGGCATCCATTCACCCTTTGCCTTCTACTTCGTGCGCCATGTCCTGCGTGAGCAGTTGCCCTATTATTGCTATGAGGAGATTGACAATCTGCGTAGTGCTGTGGTTCAATCGATGCGAGACGTGAAGAATCATCCCCGTGTGGTGGCATTCAAGGAGTTGAAAATGATTTTTCGCATCGTCAACTACTTTAATCCACAATATTTGCTGCAGGTGGGAACCAACTATGGTCTCACTGCGACAAGCATGCTCGGCGTTTCCTCATCCAATAGAATGTGGCTTTATGAGCCCTATGTTGAGTCCATTCCGGTCCTTAGTTATGTTTTGGCTCCAAACATTGAGCGCATAGAATGCTACAACCAGCTTGATGTTGCAGTCGACGACTATTGCGGCAATCTTGCCGACGGAGACCTTCAATTTGTGCTGGTAAACTCAATTCCAAACCCCGAAGACTACGAGCCACTAAAGTCGAAGCTAGACGAAATGCTGACCGAGGAATGTGTGATTGTGCTGCGTAATATACACCGTATCGACTTGATGAAGCAGTTGTGGGAGCATCTTAAGAGTCACATGAAATATGGACAGTCATTTACCAACGAGAAGACGGCAGTTTTGGTTGTTCAAAAAAAATACAATGTCGAGCATTTTTTCCTATGGTTCTAAGTAATTGAGATACTATTTGAACCTAAATGGACCAAAAAGGACCAATGTTTTTTGGAAAGTTTTGTAAAAACTATGGATTTTATGTTAAGAAAGTTTAAATATCGATTAGCAAACGAAGATATTTTTTTTCGAAAGCAAACTTTCTGCTATATTTGCAATGGAAATAAGAGAAAAACATTCATCATTATATAACCATCGTAATTAATACATTCCTTTTTAGTTGTCTGCGTCTGCTTTGTTTGAAAAGCGGGCGTAGGTTTTTTTATACCCCATCTTGTTTATCTCGTTTTTTTTGTGGAATTTTGCACCTGTGAAGCATCCGTATTAAGCGATGAATAATTATCTTGCCAAAATATTATTTTTTGCAGTGTCGTTTTTGCCGTTCTTAGGGCTAAATGCGGCGCAATTTGGCGATACTATCATGAGCGACGGCGGCTTCTATCTAGTGATGGACGGTGGTACCAATGTCTGCCTGGTTGGTAATGAAGATGCTAAAGGAATTGTGATTCCTGAGCAAGTGCAGCACGACGGAGTGTGCTATTCAGTTGTTGCAATAGGACATGATGCTTTTGTTGGTTGCTCGTCTCTAACTTCGTTGTCAATACCCAGCACTTTGGAGAGTGTTGAGGAAGGTGCTTTTGATGGTTGCGATGCCTTGACCACAATTTTCTCTCATGTGTCCAATCCGCAGGTGCTACTGCCACACGTTCCTGCAGGCAAGTTGCTTGCCGTTGATGGCGACAATATCGACTCCTATTCTCAATATGACGGCACTCTCAAAGTGTTGGTTGACGTCGAGTCCGAACCACGCAGTGCCAATCTGTGCGACGTTAATCGTGACGGCGTGGTCAATTCGGCCGATGTCACGCAAGTTTATGACAAAATACTGGGGTTTCGAGAGGCTTATGCCGACGCCAATGGCGACAGTGTTGTGAATGCCGGTGATGTCACTGCTGTTTACGACGCTTTGCTTTGGGGTAATACCAGTGGCGTGGGTGACCGGGGCTATTGTTTCGCTTACTTTAATCCGAAGACTTGTCGCGTGGATCGAAGGGTGGGGGATAGTCTGCACATGGCAGTTGGCGATGAGTTTACTATTGTAGCTTATGATAACGAGAATGCTTGTGTAGTTCCATTGGGTCTTGAGATGATGAAAGGAACGCTGCCACTAGGTGGCGCGGTAGAGCTTGCCGATGGGAATCATGGTTTCTTCCTCAGCAATAAAGATTACAGCACAGGCGCCTCATTGAATGCGATTATGTATTTTGAGATGGGGTCCGACACCATATATTATAAAGATGTACACATCGAGGTAGATCGTCACGTGGTGACCGACACCCTGCGTGTGCTATCAATAGGCAATAGCTACTCGCTCGATGCACTTAGCTACGTGCCATTTATTATGAAAGCGGTGGCGCCTGAGATATATCTTAAGCTAGGAATTATGTACATAGGTGGTGGTGGGCTCAATGCGTTCTACAACGCCCTCGATTCAACTACCTATGCGCCAATTAGCGATGGACTCGCCACGAGTTTCAGATATTTCTGGTCGCATGGCGCTCATGCTTGGAATGTGCGGCGAGAGGCTACAATGAGCGAGGTCCTTGCTAGTGAAGCGTGGGATGTCATTGCGTTACAGCAACAATCCAACATGTCGCGCGACTACAGCACCTATCAGCCTTATCTTAACCAGATTATTGAATGGGTTGATGAGCGGGCTACATGGCAACATGAGTATGCTTGGCTCATCACGCCGTCCTATCCCGATGGGCTTGATCGTCTTGCCCCCGACACAACCAGCGTGCAGATGTTTGAACGCATACTGGAATGTGTGCGCAACGTGCAGAGCGACACCGGGATAGACCTGCTGTTGCCCTGTGGCACTGCCATACAGAATGCCCGCACCACACCGCTCGATTCGTTGGGCGATTTTGGGCATCTCTTCGACCACCTGCACCTGCAAGACGGAATCCCATGCCTGATAGAAGCCTATGCTGCTACTGCCACATTGCTTGCGCGTTATTGCTTGCGCGATCGCGTGTGGACCGATACTACTTGGATCGACCAGCAGTGGCTCCTCATGAAGAACATTCAGGAAATCAATGGGGCGCCAGTGGGCATGAGCGAGGAAAACCGTGCAGTTGCCAAGCTGTGCGCAATTAAAGCCATTGAGAATCCGTTATCTATTACAACGATCGAATAATAACTGCTATTATGAATATTTCTAAGAGTCTAATACTTGTTCTGGCGCTTTTTACTTTGAGTGTGAGTTGTGGAGCGTCGAGCCAGCAAGCCAAGTCTGAAGTCGACAATGCGATAAATAACACTGAGCTGCCTCGAAGTACTCCAGCACAGGAAGGTGTAGATCCTGATGCTATCAGTCAGTTTGTCAAAGCTTTGATGGCGGTTCCGCAAACCGACATCCATCACGTTATGGTGGTGCGACATGGCAAGGTGATTGCCGAGGCACATCCAGCCCCTTTCACCCAAGAGGATGTGCACACTCTTTACTCATGTAGCAAGACCTTTACCATGCTTGCCATTGGAATGCTTGTTGATGAGGGCAAGCTTTCGGTTAACGACAAGGTGATAGACCTTTTACCCGATAAAGCGCCAAAAGCGAAGAGTGTGGCTCTTAAAGCAATGACAGTAAAACACTTGCTCACAATGACTGCCGGCATAAAGCCGTCGCTAGAACTGCGTCAGGAAAGTAAGGATTGGGCACGCACATGGCTTGCTCAGCCTGTAACTAAACTTGGAAAATTCCAGTATGACTCAATGTGCACATTCATGCTAGCTGCAATCGTTCAGCGCCTAACGGGCATGAAATTGTTGGAATTTCTTAACGAGCGTTTCTTCCATCCGCTAGGAATCTACGAGGCCGACTGGGAGGAAAGTCCCGATGGCATCAATGTGGGCGGATGGGGACTGCGCCTCGCTGCCGAGTCGATGGCTAAAGCCGGCATCTGCATAATGAATAAGGGGAAGTGGGAAGGCAAACAACTAATCAGTGCCAAGTGGATTGATGAGGCTTCGCGCAAGCACACCAACTACAGCAAGCTCGGCAAGCGTCAAACCGACACCAACCAAGGATATTGCTACCAAATGTGGCGATGCTTGCTTCCTGGTGCATTCCGTGCCGATGGTGCTTATGGTCAGTTCATCGTCATGTCACCCGAACGAGACCTCGTCGTGGTGATTACAGGAGTTTCCGAAAACACTGGCAAGGAACTTGCAACTATTTGGGATAAGCTTATCCCAGGAGTGAAACAAGCACCTCTGCCAGCCGACGGGAACGCTCAGCGCAATCTCACTGACTACCTAGCCACATTGTCGCTTAAGATGCTCGTGGGCAATGAGAGCAATGGTATGAAGAGCATTACTCTCTCGCTGGGAGAGAATGCACGCCATTATAATACTATGCAACTCGACTACAACGGGGGTGAGCAACGATATGATATTACACTCACAAGCGCCGACAGTACAGAGCAGAAGTATCCAGCAGCTTATCTTCGCTGGGCTAAAATATCAACGTCACACGTGCCACCTTATAGTAATACCGTGTCGCCTGTTAATCTCAAGAAAATAGATGGTCACAGGGGTGACTACACAGTTGCGGGAAACTATGCATGGGCTAACAATAAGACTTTATCGCTACGGTTTTATTGGACCAATTGGATTATACCCAACACCTTCACCATTAATTTCCATGACGATGGCTCAGCAACAATCACTAACGATGAAGGCTACCCCGATTGCAACCCCGAAATTATAAAAGCCACTTATAAATCCACTAAATGAGATCTTAAAAGGCTGCTGTTTCAATTGTCTTTAATAAAGCGTTTGCTAACGTAAATATTTTTTTGTCTTTCATAGTCTGTAAAAACAGGAAAATATTTGGTAATTTGCCAATTTTGTGGTAAATTTGCCACAAATAATTATATTACTATGGATAACAATGGAGTAGCCGAACGTATTAAGTTCTTAATGAAAGAGTTGAACTACCGTCAGGTGGATTTTGCTCAAAAGATTGATGTCGACACCTCCAATCTGTCGAAGTACCTAAACGGGCGCTTGGCAATGAGTGAGGCGCTTATAAATAAGATTGTGGTGAACCTTGGGGTTTCGAAGCAGTGGCTCGAGACGGGTGAGGACTTGCCATTTGCCAAGCAGCAGCCACAACCGCTTGTCACTGTGCCCGAGTCCCGTATTGTGACTCAACCTAGCGCTGTGATGGCAAAGCGTGGCACGCCAGTCTATGATATCGACGTGACAGCTGGTTACCAGCCTCAGGCACGCATGTTTACCGACGACCAGATCGTAGGCTTTGTCGACCTTCCCGACATGACAAGTAGCCAGTGCCGCATCGTGCGCGTGAGTGGCGACTCTATGAGCCCCGTTATTCGCAATGGTGACTATATTGCTGTGCGCGAGTTAAGCAACATGCGCCAAATCTTCTGGGGGCAAATTTATGTTGTAATCCTTGATGATTACCGTTTGGTCAAGTACATACGTCGTCACGATGACCCTGCGATGGTCATTCTGCGCAGTGAGAATAAGAAATATGATGACATGGAAATTGAGCGGAGCGAAATCCGTGACCTGATGTTTGTGCAAAACATCATCCATGTTGATACGAGAATGTAAGTATTTAATGTTAAGTTTAGCCGCTAATGCGGCTAAAGGTTATTATTCCTTAACTCCTCTTGATGAATAACAACGAAAACATATATCTTCACACTCTTGCCAATGGGCTGCGCATGGTGCATGTGCAGCGCAACTCGCCTGTGGCATGGTGTGGGCTGGCAGTTAATGCTGGCAGTCGCGATGAGCTTGATGGGCAGTATGGATTGGCACATTTTGTTGAGCACACCATTTTCAAGGGAACAAAGCGGCGCTCGTCAACACGCATCAACAATCGCATGGAGCAAGTGGGTGGTGAGCTCAATGCCTACACTACCAAGGAGAGTACTATGCTCTATTGCATCTTTCCTGTGGAGCACTTGGAGCGTGCTGTAGAGTTGATAGCCGACCTTGTGGAGAACTCTGTTTTCCCTGAGCACGAACTTTCGACCGAACTTGACGTTGTGCTTGAAGAGGTGGCAAGCTATCGCGACACTCCCAGCGAGGCGGTTTATGATGACTTTGAAGATATGCTCCTTGCTGGTAGTCAGTTGGGGCATAACATTTTGGGCGAAGAGAAAGATTTGCGCCTGCTCACTTCAGGGCATTGTTTCGATTGGCTAAAACGCTTGTATGTGCCCAGCAATATGGTGTTCTTCTCGCTGGGAAGCACATCACACGATAAGGTGGTTCGTCTTGCCGAGCGATACTTTGGCATCCTGTCGCATGCCAAAAAGGGACTCAAACGCAAAGCTCCTGTCGCAGTAGCGCCTCAGCGCAAAGTGGTGGATTTGGGGCTACATCAGTCGCACACAATCGTGGGAGCAAGGGTGCCTGGCATGTATGACGACTGGCGTTTCGCGTTTGCTTTGCTCAATAACATCCTTGGTGGACCGGGCATGAACTCGCTGTTGAACGTGAGCTTGCGTGAGAAACGAGGCTTGGTCTACACCGTGGAGTCATCCCTAGTGACATTCACCGACTGCGGAATGATACAAATTTATCTTGGATGCGAGCACGAGAAACTCAAGAAGGCTTTGCGATTAATTGATAACACTATCGACTCGCTGGCTCAAGCACCATTGAGCGAGCGTCGTCTCGATGCCTATAAGCGGCAATACTGTGGGCAGATGCTTGTCGCCAGCGATAGCGCCGAGGTTGCCGCTATGGCTGCAGGACGAGGTCTCCTCTATTATAACGCAGTGAGCACGTTGCAAGAAAATATCGACTGCATCCTCGGGGTTACCCCCGAGCAGCTACAGCAAGCAGCCCAGCAGTTGGTAATTGACAATTGCTCTATTCTTACTTTTAAATAATTGTTTTAAAGAATTAATAAGGTCTTTGTTCATGACACGAGAGCGTGAAATACAGAAAGTTACCCTTGTAGGGGGCGCAGGAAATGTTGCGTTGATGATTTTCAAACTCATTGCAGGGATTTTGGGTCATAGCTCAGCAATGATAGCCGATGCTGTGCACTCCTTGTCAGACTTTGTTACCGATATCATTGTGCTGGTGTTTGTGAGTGTCAGCGCTAAGCCACAAGACCGTTCGCACGATTATGGGCATGGAAAATTTGAGACGATTGCAACATTTTTCATTGGTATTGCCTTAGTAGTGGCTGCTGTAGGAATTATAGTGTCGGGAGTACTAGCACTTATTGATTGGGCTGGTGGAGCCGATCTTGAGGCACCTGGACAGCTGGCTTTGTGGGCAGCATTGCTCTCAATAGCAGTCAAGGAAGTGCTTTATCAATACACCGCTTATAAGGGGAAGAAGCTTAATTCTCAGGCTGTTGTGGCCAATGCTTGGCATCATCGCAGCGATGCGTTGTCATCGATAGCCGCTGCAATAGGCATCGGCGGTGCAATCTTGCTTGGCGATCGTTGGACAGTGCTCGACCCAATAGCTTCTATTGTCGTGGGATTGTTCCTTGTGAAAGTCGCAGCGGGACTTTTGCGAACAAGCATCGGTGAGCTCACCGAAGGTTCGCTTCCCGAAGATACTGAGCGTGAAATTGAGGAAATCATCACCTCGTTCCCCGGGGTGAGTGAGCCTCACAATCTGCGCACACGGCGCATAGGCAACCGCATCGCTATCGAAGCTCACATCCGCATGGACGGTAGTGTGTCGCTTCTCAAAGCTCATGACTTAACTAGCCAGGTAGAACGAAAACTCAAGGAACGCTTTGGCGACGACACTCACATCACATTGCACATGGAACCAGTGAAACAATGAGATATTTGCTTAGTTGCTTCGAGTTGTGTTCTTGATTATTCACTTTTTTGGCATTTTTCTTGCAGTGGTGATAAAAAATGTATATTTTCGTGACGTTTTTCTAAAAACTGATATTATTAACTTAAAATATATACAATTATGGCAGACGTAAAAACTTTTCTTGATGCAGCCGAGAAGAAAATGAACGAGGCTGTAGCTTATCTCGATGAGACCCTGTCGCGCGTGCGCGCCGGCAAGGCCAATCCCAAAATCCTTGACCCCGTTAAGGTCGAATATTACGGCTCGATGATGCCTATCGCCAATGTGGCAAACGTTGCCGTGCCCGATGCTCGCAGCATCACTATCACTCCTTGGGAGAAACCCATGATTAAGGTTATTGAGAAGGCTATTCTCGACTCCAACATTGGTATTACTCCTGAGAACAATGGCGAGATTATCCGCCTCAACTTCCCTCCATTGACCGAGGAGCGCCGCAAGCAACTTGTTAAGGACGCTAAAGCCGAGACCGAAAAGGCTAAGGTAAGTGTGCGCAATGCACGTCGCGAGATGATTGAGGGCCTCAAGAAGGCTGTTAAAGATGGCATGCCTGAGGATGCTCAGAAGGACGGCGAGGAGAAAGTTCAGAAACTCCACGACAAGTTCTTGAAGAAAATCGACGAGGTATTTGCCGCTAAGGAGAAGGAAATACTCACAGTGTAACCCTTGTTTTGGTTACAGAAAGCACAAAAAAACGTCCAGTAAGGACGTTTTTTTTATTATTATAGCCTAATTTCTTGCAAATCTTAATTTTGGTGCTTATATTTGTGCTTTGACAAGCAACTGTTGAATGAACTGTTTTATTATTTGTTAACCAATAATTCCTATTTATGAAGAAAATTGCTATCGCACTTATGTGCATGCTGTTGACTGCTGGTGTGGTAACAGCACAGAAGAGATTCACTTTTGGCCCTAAGGTTGGAGTTGATCTGACTCACTTCTGGGGTGAAGGTGTAGATCATGATATTGTGTTTGGCTATCAAGCCGGACTTTTTGCTGAGTACAGGGCAACTGATTTAATTGGCATTGCTCCTGAAGTTGTATTTGCTGCGCAAGGTGGTAAGAATTCATTAGGCAATACTTTCCATGCCAATTACGTCAACATCCCTGTAATGCTTAAGATCTATGTGGTTCCTGCTTTTAGTATCGACTTGGGCCCGCAATTGGGATTCAATGTCTACAGCAAGTACACGCCTAAGGGTGGAGGTTCAGCAGTTGATATGAGTGGTATCACCAAGACTGTTGATTTTGGTGCTGGATTGGGTATGACCTATAACATCGCCAACGATGTGTTTGTCCAGGCTCGCTACACTATGAGTTTCACTGAATTCATGAGAGTTCACCACGAAAAACACGGCAATGCCCAAATTGCAATCGGCTATCGTTTCTAAGTTGTAGCAGCCATCAAAACAAAGAACAAGAAACCTGCACGCATGAGATGTCGTGCAGGTTTTTCTCGTCTATTCGCGATATATCTGGTGTTTTATTTCCTTTAACTCCTTTATTTCCTTTATCTCCTTATGTCTCTTTGAAAAATAATGTGTAACTTTGCACGGTTTTTTAGAATTTACACAAAACAACATCACATAAACTAAATCAAGAAGAAAAATGATTTATCCTATCATTACAGCCGAAGAGGCTGCCGAGTTTGTCAAAAATGGTGACAACGTGGGAGTATCGGGTTTTACCGCTCCTGGCTGCCCAAAGGCAGTAGCACCTTTCATCGCCGCCAAGGCTCGTCGCGAGCATGAGGCAGGCCGTGAGTTTAAAATCAACATCTTCAGTGGTGCGTCGACCAACGATTTCATCGATGGTGAGCTCACACGCGCCGAGGCTATCAACTACCGTTCGCCTTACCAGTCGCACCCCGACTTGCGCAAGGCCATCAACAACAATGTAATCCACTACAATGACCGTCACTTGAGCGAGCTCTCACAGGAGTTCCGCTACAACTACTACGGCAAGATGGATGTTGCTATCGTTGAGGCACAGAGCATCAGCGACGACGGCGAGATTGTTCTCGGAACATCGGTAGGTTGCACCCCAACATGGCTCATGTGTGCCGACAAGGTTATCATCGAGCTCAACGATCAACTGCCCGAGAGCATCCACGGCTTGCACGACATATATATTCCTCTTGACCCACCTAACCGTCGCGAGATTCCTATCTACACTGCTCACGACCGTGCTGGCTCACCCACTGCTCATGTTGACCCCAAGAAGGTTGTGGGCGTGGTAAAGACTTCATTCCGACTTGGCAAGGCCGACGCTTTCACTCCAGTTGATGAGACCACACGCATGATTGGTCACAACGTAGTGCAATTCCTCATCAACGAGATGAAGAATAACCGCATTCCCAAGTCGTTCCTGCCACTGCAGAGCGGTGTGGGCAACATTGCTAATGCTGTGCTCGACAGCCTTGAGGAGAGTGACGAGATTCCACCATTTGAGGTTTACACCGAGGTGATGCAAGATACTTTCGTGAAACTGCTTCTGCACGGGCATTGCAAGTTTGTGAGCACCTGCTCACTCACCCTTGCCCACGACACTATGGACGAGTTCTTTGCCAACATCGACAAACTTCACGACAAGGTGCTCATGCGTCCTAGCGAAATCTCTAACAACCCCGAGGTTATCCGTCGCCTTGGCGTGCTCTCGATGAATACTGCTATCGAGGCCGACATCTTCGGTAACATCAACTCGTCGCACGTGAGTGGCACTCGCCTGATGAACGGTATTGGAGGCAGCGGTGACTTCACCCGCAATGCTTACACCAGCATCTTCATGTGCCCTTCTATCAAGAAGGATGACTGCATTTCGACTATCGTGCCCATGTGTACTCACATCGACCACACAGTGCACAGTGTCGACATCATTGTTACCGATCAGGGCGTAGCCGACCTGCGTTTCAAGGATCCAGTGCAATGCGCCGAGGAGATCATCGAGAAGGCTGCTCACCCCGTTTATCGCCCATTGCTTCGCGAGTACCTCAAGACTTGCAAGATGGGTCACGTTATGCAGAACAACGAAATGGCTCTCGCTTTCCATGTTGCACTCGCTCGCGAAGGCGACATGCGCAAGGCCGACTTCTCGAAGTGCTGTAAATAATACAAGCCTAATATTTTATCAGTGTCCAGTCACATTCAATGTGGTTGGACACTTTTTTTGTTCCCTATAGCTGTTTTGTTCTACTTTTGTTGCTGTTGTGGATGCTGGTTGGTTAAAATAGGTTAAATTGAGGGTTGTCGATGCAGTATTTCGCTACCCTCGTTGTTTATAGGTCGTAAAACACAAGAAACCATAGCTTTTTTACACTATATAAAAGAAGGCAATACACACACCGCGATGGTTATATGTAATTTGTTAAGAAGGTAATCTATTAGGCATATTGATTTAGAAAACTTCATTTACTCTTTTTATTTGCAATAGTATTGAGGCCGAGTTGAATTTGTGGTAAATTCCTCGGTCTCCCGTTTTTTTTATGTCTTGTAACAAAGAGTTACAGGCAAAACTAAAAAAGAAAGGAAGTCAATCGCTTTCCGATGTTTTTTAGCATTTTTTAAGTGCAGTATTTTAATGGGTCGTGCGTTTAATGATGTGTGACGCGATGGTTATTGGTCTATCTTACCCTAAAAGGTTGTTTTTTGAAAAGACTGAAACGAATTGTCACACAAATGTTGTGTTTTTTATTACATTATTTGCGATTTACAATAAAACTGCTTACTTTTGTATCGAAAAAAATGAAAAAGACAAAACACACTTATTATTAATTCTTTAAAAATAGTACTATTATGAAGAAATTTTTGAGTCTTTTTATGAGCGCAGTTCTGCTCATCTCAGTTAGTGGTTGTGATTCAATGAGCAAGACCTTGAAGGGTGGCCTCATCGGCGGTGGCGGCGGTGCTGCTGTTGGCGCTGGTATTGGTGCTCTCATTGGCAAGGGCAAGGGTGCTGCTATTGGTGGCGCTATTGGTGCTGTTGCTGGTGGTGTTGCTGGTACTCTCATTGGAAAGCATATGCAGAAGAAGGCCGACGAGCTCGCAGCTATCCAGGGTGCTTCGGTTACTACCGTTACCGACAACAATGGCTACACTGGTATCCAGGTGACATTCGACGAGGGTATCCTCTTCGACACTGGCAAGTATGCACTGAAGACCCCAGCTAAGAACGCTTTGAGCCGTTTCGCTACATCGCTTATCAACGATCCTAACACCAACGTTCAAATCTTCGGTCACACCGACAACACTGGCTCACGCGCAACTAACGACAAACTGTCGCTCAACCGCGCTAACGCTGTGAAGAACTATCTCATGAACAGTGGTGTTGAAGGCAGCCGCATGGAGACTAAGGGTCTTGCCTATGACTACCCAGTTGCTAGCAACGACACTCCCGAAGGCCGCGCTCAGAACCGTCGCGTAGAGGTTTATATCACTGCCGACGACACAATGATTCAGCAGGCTGAGGCTGGAACTCTCCAATAATCTGAGAGTCTTCCTGACTAGCTTAAGTTAAGATGCGGTCGGCAACCTCATGAGGCGGCCGACCGCATTTGTTAAACCCACACATTTTCCAATTATTGATGAGACTAAGACAATTACTTATCACTTTATTCTTGACTCTGGCGGCCACAGCGGCATGCGCCCAGGATTTTACGAGTCTTGACACGCTCAAGTTCTATGACGCATTGCGATTCCGCATGATAAACAAGGGTTGGGACAACACTTTCACGCCCTACACGCGCATCCCGGCAACTCTCAAGGACAGTGTGCGCACTCCTTTGTGGGACCGAGCCAAGAATTCATCGGGAATAGGCATCCGTTTTGCCACCAACAGTCACTGCGTTGCGGTGCGCTATAATCTGATGAGCAATTTCCACATGGCGCACATGGCCGACACCGGCATCAAGGGCACCGACCTCTATATTCTCGACGACAATGGGGTATGGCGTTTCGTGAACTGTAATCGACCTTATCGCGACTATAATTATAAAGGCGAGGGCCCGCGCAAAGACTCAATCCAGAGTAAGGTCTATATCGACAAGCTCGACGGTCGCTGGCATGAGTATATGATCTACCTGCCGCTCTACGACGGCATCAACTGGATGGAAATCGGAATTGAGCCAAGTGCCGAGATTACCCAACCTCGTGTCAACAGTCCACGCAAGGAGAAGAAATTTGTATTTTACGGAACTAGCATCCTGCACGGTGGTTGCGCATCACGCACTGGCATGGTGGCTACAAGTATCCTCCAGCGCGACCTCGACGTGGAGTGCGTCAATATTGGCGTGAGCGGTGAGGGCAAGATGGATAGTGTCATGGCACGTGCCATGGCGGCGATTCCTCACGTCGATGCCTACATCCTTGACCCCATCCCCAACTGCACAAAGCTAATGTGCGACACTGTGACCTACGGTTTCGTCAACCTGTTGCGCACACTTCGCCCCGAGGTGCCCATATTCATGGTCGAAGGGCAAGAGTACAGCTATGAGCGTTTCAGTGGATTCTACAGCAAGTATCTGCCCGAGAAGAACTATGAGTTTCACAAGAACTATTTGAAACTCAAGGCCGAAAATCCTCGCAATCTCTACTACATTGACCGAGAGAACCTCTATGGTCCCGACTGCGAGGGTTCTGTCGACGGCATTCACCTTACCGACCTGGGTTTCTACTATTATGCCCAGAAGCTCAAACCCTATCTGGAAGCAGTCCTCAATGGCACCGAAGTGCCTTTTCAAGACAAGGTGAATAGACCAAAATAAAAAGCATTTTTTTTAAATACTTCAACTATTATGAAAAAGATTCTATCATTATTATTGCTGCTTGCATGCTGTGCTACTGTTGTTCAGGCTCAGATGCCAGCCACCGTGCAGCGTCAGTTGCCCATTGTGATTGAGCAGTTCAACCACGAGAAATCATTTCTCAATCAGGCCTATTGGTATGTTCTTACCGATGTCGACAGCGATGGATTCAATGAGTTTGCTATTGCCGACTTCGAGAAGCAGTTTACAAGCACCTTCAAGATAACCGGTGAGAAACTTGAGCGCATCAGAACCATCCCAAGCGGCAACGTCGACTGGCAACCCTTGTTCTACATCTACAGCACCGAGGGTCGCAATGCCAGCCTTGATGTCACCCTCAAGCATCGCCCATTGTTCCTCAACAAGATTCAGATTGCCAAGAACCGTTTCACTACCGACAACGCTACTTGGCTCACTGAGGGCGTGGACGTGGGGAAGATGAAACGCACTTACAACCGCATCATCTTCAAGCCTCACATTGGCAATGCCAAGTTCGTGAGCGAGAAATCCACGGGCAAGAACGGACTCTTCACTTTTGCTCTCACCGACGCTGCTATGACTAAGAAGATGTTCCGTGGCTACAGCGACTATCAGGCCACACCGTTTATCGTGCCACAGGCGTGGCTAAAAGACCACGATGTGCTCAACTACACCCGTTGGCTGAATGGCGAGAAAGAAAAGTCAGCCTCACGCGATGAACTGGACATCATTAACCACTTCTTTGAAGGCCGCAAGGTCAAAGCCACTAAATGGATCGCCAGCTGCCCCACCAACGAGCGTCATTTCTACATGGTGCTCTTCGAGCCTCAAAACCATGTGGGACTGATGTCTATGGTGTGCCTCGCCGAGGGTGAAGTGGTTTCGACTCAAAACGAGTGGTTTGAGCTCTCTAAAGACAATAAATTTACAGATGACGGCAGGGATTACAGTAAGGAGCTGTTCTTCTATGCCCCACAAATCATGGCGATGGTGGCGACGCCTCCTGGACTCGAGCTCTACGTGCGCTGGAACTCGCTTGAAGGAATTCATTACTCCATTTGGAGAGAGATGGACTCACAATGGATTCAAATCCAAGACGATTATGAGTACATTCAAGCATGGTAAAGCAAGAAAGAACTAAGAACTAAAAACTAAGAACTAAGAACTAAGAACTATTATAATGTTACACAACGAAATCAACAAACACATCGCAGCTGCGATGAAGAGCCGTGACGCCGACCGCCTCTATGTGCTCAAAATGATAAAGGCCAAGTTTCTTGAGTTCCAAACCAGTAAAGGCTACAACGAGGCCGATTTCAACGATGCCAAAGAAATCTCTATCATTCAAAAGATGGAGAAGTCATGGAAAGAAGAAGCCGAGCTCTTTGATCAGGCCGGACGCGACACTAGCGAGCTCAAGAATCGACTTGCCATTCTCCAGGAATTCCTGCCTAAGGAGCCCGAACTCGGCGACATTGTTGCAATGATTAAAGAGTCGGGCATAGAGCCACAGATGAAGAACATGCGAGCCATCCTCGCACACGTGCAGTCTCAATGCCCAGCAGCCAGTGGCAAGCTCGTGAGCGAAGCACTCAAGCAACTACAGTGACAATCGATTTCTGATTAAGAATGCTAATAGGCATGAAAATCCTGCTTTTCTTTTGAAATAATGGTTTTTTTGCACCAAGTGTAATATTGTGTAATAGTTTTCTTGCAGCAATTTCTGGCGATATCTACTTTTGCATCGTCCGGACAGACAACCCGATTGTTGAACGATTCAAAAAAATTAAGAAAATTAAGAAAATGATTTTAATGTCTATGATGGCAATAGTGTGCCTCATGACAGCGAGCGCACAGAAGACAGTTGTATCGCAAAGTAAACAGAACGTATATGATGCAGTAGAGCAGATGCCAGAGTTTCCTGGTGGCATGCCAGCCATGATTGAATACCTTCAAAATAATCTTAAGTATCCAAAAGATGCTATAAAACAACAAGTGGGAGGCAGAGTTATGGTCATGTTTGTGGTAGAAACCGATGGCAGCCTTTCTAATGTGAGAGTTGCAAGAAAAGTTTTTCACTCGCTTGACACCGAAGCAGTAAGAGTGGTGAAGAGCATGCCCAAGTGGAAACCTGGAAAAGAGAAAGGGCGACTGGTGAGAGTAAACTACACCCTTCCAGTAGTTTTCTCCCTCAAGAAATGAGGAACATCTTATGTATAATAATTCTTATTATCATTGTGGGCTGCTCACATGAGCAGTCCCACAATGAACTGTTGACTAAGGCTGAGCAGATTGTATTCACTCAACCCGATTCGGTGGTGGGAATGTTGTCTCCAAACTGGAACGACACAACGATGAGTGAGGCCGATCGTGCCCTATATGGTCTTCTCTATACTGAGGCCATACACCGCAGCGGCCTCTATATAGGTGCCGACTCATTGATAAAGGCAAGCAAGGAGTACTTTGAGCAACATGGCGACGATGAGCATCTTGCCCGAGCACTGTTGCATCATGGAATCACTTTATACCAACAGCAAAGGACTCGCGAAGGCATTCTTTCAATGAAACAAGCCGAGCAAGTAGCTAGCGGTTTGGATAACTCGGCTTTTGATTGGTATCTATTTTCGGTGCTTGGCGATGTGAACGATAATTTGGGCGACTACCTCCCTACATTACGCTATTACAAGCAGGCATTGCGAGCTGCTCAGCAAGCTGACAATGAGCAGTGGACAGTGCAGACTCTTAACAACATTGCTATGGAATTTGACGTGTTGGGTGAGAAGGATAGTTTGAAATACTATTTAGAACAAGCCAGGCAGCTTGCCAATAGTACCCATGGCGATGTGAGAGCCAATTATCTCGTAAATAATGCTAGCTACCTAATGAGGGTAGGGAAGAAAGATGAGGCTAAACGTTGCTTGACCGAATCAATGCAGATAACTCCAACCGACCGAGGGGAGAAACTGCTAGCCGACATTTATTTGCAGGAAGGTGACACTGCTTCGGCTATAATACAATGGTACAGGTTGACATCTTCTCTCTCGCCCGATGTCGCCATACAGTCCTATCAGTTGTTGATAGATAATCTGAACAGGCTGGGTGACACTGAGAATGTGGCGGAGTATAGCCAGCGGCTCAACGAGGTGTATCGTAATCAATATGAGCGCAAAGATGCTGCCGGTATCGCCGACATGATGACACAATTTGATGAGCAGTTAAAGGAGCGAAAGCAATATAAGACGGTTATTGCCTTGCTTGCTGCCATCATATTCTTAATGATAATATCGGCATTACTAGTTTGGTATAGCCGCCGTCGCATCGACCGACTTAATGCCCGTTTTGCCGAGAGCCAAAAGCAATATAATCTTACACGTTCCGAACTTACTCAGATGCGACGACTCAAGGAGCGAGAGCAACGCGAGAATACCTTGCAGATGAAGGAGACTGTTTCGCGACTACATGCGTCGGCCAACAAGGGGCAGCCCGCTGCCGATGAGGATGCTAACGAACTTGCGCAACTGTCTTATGCACAAAACCCAAAACTGCGTGAATTGCTGTCTATGCTGAATTCAAAAGAACAGATGGTGTGCTTGCTCACTATCCATAATTTCCTGCCCACCGAAATCGCAACCTTGACAATCTCCACGCCTCAGGCCATCACCAACACCCGTGTGCGCCTGCTCAAGAAAGTCTTTGGCGAGACCGGCGGAGCCAAGGATTTCGACAACGCAATCAAAAAAGTGCTTTGAATCATGGCGATAAAAAGAGAGCGTTAAACTGTGCTCAATAAATAAATTGTATTAATTGTTGGAAATTGTTTGAAAAATCTTTGTATATTTGCGCGTTGATTAATTAGAATACTAACTTTTAAAACTTTTATAATCATGAAGAAATTAGCATTATTGGCAGCTATGATTTTTGCGCTTGGCATGAGCGCTACTGCTGCTGTGCCCACTCAGGCCCCCGACGATAACTTGGCTCAACTAGCTAAGGATACCAAGGCTAAGACCGAGGCTATGAAGAAGTATAACGACGCTCTCAAAGATGAAGTAAAGGCCAAGAAAGACGTTGAGAAGGCTCAGAAAAAGATTAATGATGCCGACAAAAACCTTGATAAGGCTCGCTCTAAAGTGAAAGATGTTGAGAACAAGGTGAAAGACGCCGAGAAGAAGGCCGAGAATGCTCGCGAAGACTATAACAAGGCAGTTGAGAAAGCCAAAAAGGCCGAGCAGAAGACCATTGAGGCAAAACGCGTCATCGACCAGATGGACGGCATCATCCTCAATGATGGCTATAAGCATTAAGATTCGATAATCTATCTAAACTACAAAGTCCTGAGGCGTTACGCTTCAGGACTTTTTTTATATGATTCCAAATGGAATTTCTATCGGTTAGATAAATTGCTTCTTGTTGATTATGAAGCCCACTTCCTTGAAATGGTAATCGTGCAGTGAGTCATCGCTGGCGTGCCTCAACGTGAGGGTTCCGTCGGGAGCAACAGCCTCGATTGTCGCCTCAAACTGTGCACCGTTGGGAGTGGTGAACAGGTGCGGCTTGCCGTCATAGCGGTATAGCCTCTCGAGATATCGCTGGTGCATAGCGTTAAGCTGCTCCTTAGAGCCATCGAAGTTGCAATATTGCTCCATCTTCTCGCTAAACAGTTCCGAAATCTCGTTCATGTCATAGGTATCCCCAGTGATGTGCGTGAGCGAGATAGGATTAGGAGCATCGCTTGTGAACATCTGCTGGTTGATGTTCACACCCACTCCAGCGATAGTGTGGTCGATGCCGTCTCCATTAAGCGAGTGCTCAATGAGGATGCCGCCTATTTTGCTGTCGCCGTGGTAGATGTCGTTAGGCCACTTAATCTTGAAGCCTGTGGCAAAATTCTCGAGCACGTCGACGATAGCCAGTGATACAGCTTCACTGATGGCAAACTGCTCCTTTATGCCCACGTTAGGCTTCTTGATGAGCAACGACAACGTGGCGTTTTTGCCAGGCTCAGCCTCCCAGGAGTTGCCCTTCTGCCCGCGTCCTGCTGTTTGGTTGAAGGCAATAATTACCGTTCCCGAAGGCAAGATGTGGGCATTGCGCTTTAGGTAGTCGTTGGTCGACGCTGTTTCCTGCAATAGAATTGTGTTAGGCATCTCAAGCGACAGTTATGAGTTGGGGAGTGTCATCTTCACGAGTCGGCTGTTGTCGTCGGGGTTGACGGTGATGTCCACGCGTACTGTATCGTCGGGCAACAGACCCTCGATTCGCTCAGGCCATTCGATAAAGCACAGGGCTCCGCAGTCGAAGTAGTCCTCAGCACCAATGTCTTGCGCCTCGGCCTCGTTCTCAAGACGGTAGCAATCAAAGTGGTAGATGAGCTCGGCTGTGGTGTCGCTGCGGTACTCGTTGATGATAGCGAACGAAGGCGAACTTGTGATGTCGGTTTCTACGCCTAGCAATCGGCACAGAGCGTTGATGAATGTAGTCTTGCCGGCTCCCATCTCGCCATAGAAGGCAAAAACGGTATAGTCGCCCATTTCAGTCATGAACTTGTAGGCTGCAGCCTCGAGTTCTTCAAGTGTAGGTATGTTGAATTCTAATGTCTTCATTGAAAAAAAGGATATAAAGGAATTAAATGAATAAAAGGAGTGGAAGGAAACCTCTCCCTTCTTATCACTTAATACTTAATTAGAGTTTCTCGTTAATTAGAGTTTCTCGCCGTAGACGAGATCACCGGCGTCGCCCAGTCCAGGCACGATGTAGCTGTGCTCGTTCAGCTCATGGTCGAGGTCACATGTCCACAATGTGAGATTCTCATTGGGGATATTTTTCTCGATGAACTCTATAGCCTGATCAGTGGCGATAACCGAAGCCATGTGCACATGTTTGGGGGTGCCGCGGCTCAGCAGGGCCTTGTAGGCAAGTGCCATTGAGAGTCCTGTGGCAAGCATGGGATCGATAATGCACAGCACCTTGTTTTCGATTGAAGGACATGCGAGATACTCGATTTTCACGTCAAACTTGTTGGGATCGTGGGCATCATATTTGCGATAGGCGCTCACGAAGCCATTCTCGGCTTTGTCAAAGTAATTGAGGAAGCCCTCGTGCAGTGGTAGGCCTGCTCGCAGGATTGTGGCGAGAACCAAATTGTCGTCGATGACGTTGGTCTTGGCCACAGCAAGTGGAGTCACTGTGTCGATGGTCTTGTAGTTGAGTTGTTTCGAAATTTCGTAGGCCATGATTTGACCCAGTCGGTGCACGTTGGCACGAAACCTTAGCCTGTCTTGTTGCACGTCCTTGTCGCGAATCTCGCTCATGAACTGGCTCACAAGAGAATTGTTCTCACAAAGATTGATAATTTCCATGCTATTTCAATTTATGAATGTTGTGAAATGTAGTTGTCAAGAATTTGTCGCGAGAGTTCCTTGTCGTGGGTAAGTTGCTGGCGTAGTTGCTCGATGCTTCCTAGCTTGAATTCCAGTCGCAGGAACCTAATAAACTGTAGCGTGATGGGTCTGCCATATATGTCGCCATCGAAGTCGAAGATATTCACCTCTATTGAGATGTTGTGACCATTGTCGAGGGTAGGGCGGCGTCCAATGTTCACCATGCCCTGGTGCCACTTGTTTTCGACATTGACCATCACGGCATAGGCTCCCAGGTGCGGCATGATGAGCTCGGGTGGAATTTCGCCCACATTGGCTGTAGGAAAGCCTATTCCCCTGCCGTTGTGGAAGCCGTGAATCACCTTGCCCGAGAGTTCAAATGGGTGTCCCATGCAGTTCATGGCATCTTCCACACGCCCGCCAGCAATGAGCTGTCGCACAATCGATGAGCTCACTGGGGCATATTGTCCCAAATATTCAGGACCCTTTACCACATCAACTCCCGCGAGGTGTCCTTGCTCCACATAGTGGGCAAAGGTGGTGTTGCGCTCGTGGCCGAAGCGGTGGTTGTAGCCCATCACCAGAGTCGACACGTGATATTGGCTGTGAAGCAATTCCATGAACTCACGCGCCGTGAGACTTGCCAGCCTGTCGTCGAAGTCAAGCAAAATAAGGTAATCAGGACTCGTTGCGGTTATCGCCTCAATTTTCTTCTCGAGTGTCATCAGTGCCCGCGGGCTGCCATGCGGGTTTACTACCCGCTGTGGATGCTGCTTGAAGGTGATGATGGCACTGTGTTGATTGCGTGCCCGAGCTTCATTCTTGAGCGCGTCGATAAGGGTGATGTGGCCGCGATGCATGCCGTCAAACATGCCTATCGTCGCTGTCACTTGGCATTCCTCACCGCTCATGTATTCGTTGGCATCCAGTATCTTCATTGCGCTTTTTCGAGTTGATTAATAATATCGATAAACTCGCAACCAGGTTCTACCAGAGCAGTCTTGAAGCCTAGAGCTGCTGCCGCATCAAGGTTTTCTTGTCCATCGTCGAAGAACAGTGTCTCTTCGGGCTTGATGCCCATTGTGGCTATGGCGTAGTCGAAAATCTTGCGGTCAGGCTTGTTGCTATGGGCGATATATGACACGGTAACGCCATCGAAGTAGGCGTTCACGTCGAGACCTTCTTGTGCAAATGCTTGAGCTATCACGCCTTCAAACATGAGTGGGTTGGTGTTTGACAGAATGTAGGTGCGGTAGCGCTTGCGCAGCTCTCGCAGGGCCTGTAGTCGGTGTAGTGGAATTCCCACGATGAAAGAGCTGAAGGCATGGTCCATCTGTTCATTGGTGACGCCAGCTGGCATGAGCGGGCGCAAAGCGTCGTGGAACTCCTCGATTGTGATGTCGCCGTTCTCAAGCGCAAAGAAAGGGCCGTCTTGCTTGTACAGCCCTATCAGTCGTTCTGGAGCCTCCATTCCCAACAGTCTCAGCTCATCGAGGCAGCGGTCGCGCTCAATGTCAACAATCACTCCTCCTTGATCGAAGAGCAGATTCTTGATTCCCTTGATGGTGGTCATGCTGTAGAGTTAGGATGGCATTTCGCGCTTGATAATGCGCATGGTGTCGTTGCACAGCTTGATGAATACCTCGCGGTTCTTGAGCAGGCTGCTGGTCTTCATCTGTCGGTCTAAGCCTTTGAAGATGAAACCTGTGTCGCTCGATTCCAAGGCTCGCATCACTGCTATTGCTCCGTCTTCGGGATTGTGGATTAGAGTTTGTCCCACACGGTCGCGCACCATGTCAAGCCAGTGGCTCAAGGTGAGCATTCCGGTGTTGATGATGCCTGGGTCGGCGCAGTTGACTGTTACATGGCGAGTGCGAAGCGTTGTCGACATGTAGATTGAGAACAGCGTGAGTGCGAGTTTGCTCTGTGCATAGGTGGTGAGAGGAACGAAGTTGTTAACAGCAGGGAACTCATAAGGTAGCGAGGTGAGGTTGCGCATGAGCGATGTCGTCATCACAATGCGTCCTCCCGACTCAGAGAACATGGGCACAACCATCATCGAGAGCAGCACGGTGCTCAGGAAATTGACTTGGATGGTGTACTCATATCCGTCGACCGAAGTCTTGTGCTTGCGTGTGAGCACAGCCGAGTTGTTGATGAGTGCTGCAATTGGTCGGTTGAGCTCGGCAAGTTCGGCTACAAAAGCCTTCACTCTAGCAAAAGAGCTCAGGTCGAGGTGCATAGCCTGAATATCGTTGTTGAGTGTCTTCTCTTTAAGTTCTTGTGCCAGTTTCTCGCCCTTGTCGAGGTCGCGGCAAGCGAGAATCAATGGTTTGCCTTGTCCGGCAATGCGCTTGGCAATCACTTTTCCCATAGCTCCTGTGGCTCCTGTAACAATGTACACTGGTTTGCCACTTGTGCTGGTAGCTTGCTCTTTAGTGTTATTGTTCTTATTCATTGTTTTATTTGCTTATAGTAACAGTTGCAAAGATAAAGAAAAAACTGTAAACTCAAAACATTTATTAGTTTAAAATTTATGAACCAAGCTGGGGATGGCATTGCGGTTGAGGAAAACGTAGGTGGTGTTGAGTGCAATGAAAGCCTTCGACATGTACCAGGTGCCTTCATAGTCGCCAGTTTTGCCCCACGAGTTCTTTACCATATAGTATTCACGGCCATTCTGGTCACGGGCTATACCATAGATAACCATAACGTGGTCGTAGGTCGATTCCCAGTTGTCGAAGCGTTCCTGACGCAGCTCCTGTGTTGGGATGAGTTCAGGAGTCGTGGCGCCAAGTTTCTTCAGCGACTCGGCCTTTTCCTGCTTGCTTAGTTTCAGCCACCTTGCCGCATCACTGCCAGTCAAGTCGGTAGCATGTTCGATGTCGGCAGCAATGCCCAGGCCAGTGCGTGTGAAACCATCCTCGCTCACATCACCACCCCAGCACACGTTGTAGCCATGGTCGAGTGCCTCGTCAATGACTTGCATGAACTCATTGAGCGGCAGGTTATAGCTCAGGCGTGGGCGCCACTTGTAGGGTGCCTCGATGGTGAACCAGGTGTAGAAAGGGTGATGGGTAAAGCTGGTAATGCTCACATAGTCGTCCCAATTCAATCCTAGGCTTTGTGCGAAACTTATGGGAGTGTATTGCTTGCCCTGGTAGGTGAACTGCTCGGGGCACTTGCCCAAGTAAGCATCGAGGATGCCCTGCATTCCCACTTTCCATTGTGACGTTAGCTTGGTGTCCTCGGGGCTTTTGGCTATGGTTTCGACATAGGGGGTGAGCACCTTGAAGAACTCGGTGAAATTGGATAGTGAGTCACCCACTAGTGTGCCTGGTGCTGGCATGCACTCCTCGGGGCAGATGCCATGAGTTGAGAGCACCCACAGCACATCGTCGGCGCTGCCTCCCTCCGAGAAGCGGCTGCTGCCGTGCATGCGCACGTGGTAGATTGCCTGATCCATATAGTTCTTATTGGCGACAAACATCTCGCACAGGTCGTAGGTCTTGCCCGTTTTCTTGAGTATTTCCCCCTCAAAATATCCCAGCGTGGCATAGTCCCAGCAAGTGCCGCTGCGGTTCTGGTTCTTGATGGATGTTATGGGGTTTTTCTTTACAGTGGTGAAAACAAGTTTGGGTTCATCGTTTTTCTTCTCATCGCCAGCAGCAATGACATTCATGGCGCACAAGAGCGCAATGAGAGTAAACATTATCTTCTTCATGATGGTTTATTGTTGATGGTTGTTATTTCTTCTTTTTCTTCTCGTTGGCGTCGGAGAACTCGTTGGGATATTCGAGTTGGAGCCGGGGGCGGCGCATAGCGCGCACGATGAGCCACACTCCGGCAATGATGAAGGGGATGCTCAATAATTGACCTTGGTCAAGGCCTATCGACTGGCGCAGTCCCACTTCCCATGGCTCCTGCACGTTCTTGAGGAACTCGACAAAGAATCGTGTGCCGAAAATGCCAATGAAAAACCATCCCAGTATGAGCCCTGGCCGTTCTTGGGCATTGCGGCGCCAGTATAGCCACATGCACAGTGCAAAGGTGAGAAGGTAGAAGCAGGCCTCATAGATTTGGGTGGGGTGGCAAGGCTGAGTGAACACTGGTTCGGCACCTTGCATATAAGCTCCTATGTTGTCGATAAAGCTGAATCCCCATGGTTGGCTAGTGGGACCACCATAAATCTCGTGGTTCATAAGGTTACCAATGCGGATGAGAGCTCCTACGAGTCCGATGGGAATGCACAGGCGGTCGAGGGTCCACAGCACACTTTTCTTAGTTATATGCCAGCTGAAGATGAAGATGGCAATGATGATACCAATGGTGCCGCCATGGCTAGCGAGTCCGCCTTCCCACACCTTTAAGATGTCGGAGGGATGCTGCGAGTAGTAGGCCCAGTCGTAGAAGAAGACGTGTCCTAGGCGTGCTCCTACCACAGTGGCAATCACCACATAGAAGAACAATGGCGCGAGCCACTTCTCGGGGGCGCCTTCGTGTTTGAATATTCGGTAAACTATCTCATATCCAATTAAGAAGCCAATAGCGAACATTAGTCCGTACCACCGCACTGTAACGGGGCTGGTGAGTAGGTTAGGATTGACTGTCCAAGTTATAAAATTCAACATAATGTTTGGTGTTATTATTTTTCAGGGTACAAAGATAATAAAAAAATGCTTTTTGATGCACAAAGCAAGTTTTAATCAATGCGTTTCAGGGGAGAGCTCCTTGAATGCACAATTCATAATGCAGAATGCATAATTGGTTATACTCCTCAGTCACTTTGTGACAGCTCCTCTATCTTAGAGGAGCAGCTAGCCATGAGGATTCTTGTTATACTCCGCCTTAATCAATGCATTTCAGGGGAGAGCTCCTTGAATGCACAATGCACAATTTGGCTAACGCCACTGTACAATGAGGTTGGGAATATGGTTTTAAATTGTAAGTTGGGATTTTGGGAAAATGGAAAAAGTGGGACACTTTTGAAAAAAAATTTTTTGAGTTTGAGGGTTTGTAGTCATAATGGGCAAAATTTGTTTTAGATGTTAAGGAATGGAGGGTGGTGTGCTTAATGTTTGGAGGTGGGCGGGACAGTTTGCGCAAAAAATGTGTGGTTGCGGATTGTAAGTTGAAAAACACAAATTGCCATGAATTGACCATAAATTATCAAAGACGGTGGACTCAGGTGACTCAGCTGACTCACCTGACTCGGTGGAATCACTGGAATCACTGGAATCACTGGAATCACTGTGGTCAGTTGACTCGGTTGTCATACTCCCCCTTTATCCCGCTCTTTCAGCGGCAATGGGCTGCACCTCAGCATAACTCGAGCAAGCTCGGTTCTGCATTCGGTTTGCACCATTGGTCTATCTTAGAGGGGGAGCTGATTGGAATCGGTGGAATCAGTTTGCCGTGAGGCTGGATGGGCGCTTCGCTTAAAATTAAATGAAAATTAAGTTGAAAATTGCAGAGACGCGCGCAATTATGCTTTAATAATCTCACAAAGTTGCAACTATCGTTGTCGCAAAGCCTGCTTACGCAGGAATTTTGAAACATGGACTCGGTTGACTCACCTGACTCGGTTGACTCACC
>CADAAI010000028.1 GCA_902785925.1 uncultured Bacteroidales bacterium | reverse complement strand
TGAGTGGACCGTTGTTGAGAACGTTGAGAATCCTTACACTCTCGAAGGCTTGATGCCCGAGACTACTTATGAGGTACAGGTTCAGGGTGTTGGTGCCGACGCTCGCACTACCAATTGGACCGAGAGCGAAATCTTCACTACTCTCGAGGAGGGTGGTCAGCCTGTTGCCGATGAAGGCTTCTTCCTGGTAGGTACATTCAACGAATGGAATACCACTGCCGATGGTGGTCGCCTCGCATTTGACAATGAGAACAGAGTTGAGGTAACACTCAACGCTAATGACGAGTTCAAGGTTATCACTCCTGCTGAGGACGGTGGCTGGCTCTGGTTAGGTGGTATTGACGAGAACAACGCCGGTTTCTTCCTGATCACTCCTGAGCTCCTGAGCT
Source organism: uncultured Bacteroidales bacterium (assembly GCA_902785925.1). Classification (GTDB taxonomy): domain Bacteria; phylum Bacteroidota; class Bacteroidia; order Bacteroidales; family Muribaculaceae; genus Sodaliphilus. The sequence continues at coordinate 34,805 of CADAAI010000028.1, read as the reverse complement.
ACGATCTCCAACTCGTTGACGGTGCAAACTTCCGCGTACAAGAGGGTGGCATTTACCATGTAAATCTGGTATGGCACAGCACTGTTGGTGTTGACACTAAGGCCGACAACCGCATCTTCGACATCATGGGCCGTGAGCTCAAGAGTGTTCCCGAGAACGGAATCTACATCCAGAACGGCAAGAAGTATGTTAAATAATTAATCATACTTCCGTTTGACAAAAGATGCACCCGCACCAGCGAGTGCATCTTTTTTTCATGCATCACTATCTCCTCTCCCCTCAACCTTAATATTACTTATTGCCTTTTTTTTATTACTTATTTCCTATAGTCCATTTTATTTTGAAAAAAATCATATCACTTTTGGTTTTTTTTCAAAAAAAAATTAATTTTGTCGTCGCTAACCCTTTTTTATTAATTAATAAACCACTTTTGTACATGAAGAAAATTACTTTACTCATGTTGTTGGCAGTTCTCGTATTGCCAATGAACGCAAAGATTTCTACAACAATTGCAAAGCAGCAACCCAAGGTTGCTAACTATCTGGCAAAGCGTAATGGCGTATCGCCAAAGGCTTGTGACCAAGTGACTAACCTCTACGCAGTTACTCCTAACCGTGACGGTTCTATGGTATGGGACTTTGAGGACGCTACTGCTGGTTATGCTCCTTTCACTGTTGAAGATCAAGACGGTGATGGCTACAACTGGACTTATTACAACAACACCGGTCTTGAGACTGGCCGCATGACTGCTCACGAGGGTGAAGGTCTGATTGCTTCGGCAAGCTACGACAATGACACCTACACAGCTCTTACTCCAAACAACTGGCTGATCTCTCCCGAGGTAACTCTGGGTGGCTCGCTCAAGTTCTGGGCTATGGGTCAGGATGCAAGCTATTGCGCCGAGAAGTTTGGTGTTTATGTAACTGTTGATGGCACTAACTACACTCAGGTAGGTGCCGACAAGACTGCCACTGGCGAGTATGTAGAGTATGAGTATGACCTCACTCCTTATACAGGCCAGACTGGTAAGTTCGCTATCGTTCACCACAACGTTACCGACATGTTCTTCCTGAACGTTGACGACATCACCTTCGATCCAGGTACAGTAGTTACTCCAGAACCAACTATTCCTACCAATGTAGCTGTTGTTCCAACCGCTACTACTGGCGAGGTATCTTGGGTTCCTGGTGAGAACAACGGTTCTTGGAACCTCCGCTGGCGTCCTTACGTAGATCCAGCTTTGGCTGGCACTCTTTGGGATCTCCCATTGGATGGCTATTCAGAGCAAGTTGCTGATTTCTCAGTTATTGACAATGACGGTGACGGTAAAGGCTGGGGTCTCGCTTACAGCAGCGAAGCTCAAGACGACGTTTGCTTCTACTCGGCTAGCTACGACAGCCAAACTTATTCAGCTCTTACTCCTGACAACTGGCTGATTACTCCAGTAATTGGTCTGGGTGGTACTCTCAAGTTCAAGGCTAAAAATGCCAGCACAACCTATCCTGATGTATTCAGAGTATATGTAAGTAACAATGACGAGATTTCTAGCGTTGAAGACTTCGTAGCAATCAGCGAGGACATTACTCCTGATGCTGTATGGACTGAGTATGAGTTCGACCTTGGCGCATTTGAGGGCAATGGCGTTATCGCCTTCCGTCACTACAACTGCACCGACCAAATGGCTGTTTACATCGACGACATCGAGATAATTCCTGTCGACGCAGTAGAGATTCCCGATTGGACCGTTGTTGAGAACGTAGAGAATCCTTACACCATCGAGGGTCTTGCTCCCGAGACTGAGTATGAGGTTGAGGTTATGGCACTCAACGAGGCTGGTGACAAGTACACCGACTGGACCGAGAGCACTCACTTCACTACTCTCGCCGAGACTGTTCCTGAAATCAGTGAGCTTTATGTGGTTGGTAGCTTCAACGGCTGGAACACTACTGCTGAGGGTGGCCGCATCGAGCTCGTAGAGAACGAGGATGGCACTCAGTACACTGGTCAAGTTGATCTCGAGGCTGGTGCTGAGTTCAAGGTTATCACCTTCAACGCCGAAGGCAACACTGTTTGGTTCGGTGGCATTGACGAGACTCAGTCTGGTCACTTCCTGATCAACGCTGGTTTGCTTGGTGTAGACATCAACCTCATTGACGGCGCCAACTTCATGGTTGAGGATGCTGGCAAGTACAACATCACCGTTATGGAGCCCGTCGATGATAGGGCACTTCAAGAGCCACAGCACTGTTGGTGTTGACACTAAGGCCGACAACCGCATCTTCGACATCATGGGCCGTGAGCTCAAGAGTGTTCCCGAGAACGGAATCTACATCCAGAATGGCAAGAAGTATGTTAAATAATTAATCATACTTCCGTTTGACAAAAGATGCACCCGCACCAGCGAGTGCATCTTTTTTTTGACTCCTAAAAAAAAAGTTGTATCTTTGCACCTTAAATAGGTAAATAATTAAAATCTACTATATGAACATCTTAGAACTTAGCGAACAAGAGATAGTTAGGCGCAATAGTCTGAACCAGTTGCGTGAGTTGGGAATCGATCCTTATCCCGCTGCCGAGTATGTGGTAAATGCTTGGAGCGATGAGATTAAGGCCAACTTCAAGGATGACGCCGAGCCTCGCCAGGTGAGCGTGGCAGGTCGCATCATGAGCCGACGCATCATGGGTAAAGCCTCGTTTATGGAGTTGAAGGACTCGCGTGGACGTGTTCAGGTTTACATCAGCCGTGATGACCTGTGTCCCGATGAGAACAAGGACCTCTACAACGTGGTGTTCAAGAAGCTGCTCGACATTGGCGACTTCGTGGGCATCGAGGGTTATGTGTTCCGCACTCAGACGGGTGAGATTAGCGTCCACGCTCAGTCGCTCAAGGTTCTGAGCAAGAGCCTCAAGCCACTACCCATCGTTAAGGTTAAGGATGGTGTGACCTACGACGCATTCGACGACCCCGAGTTGCGCTACCGTCAGCGCTACGTCGACCTCGTTGTTAATGAGGGCGTGAAGGATACCTTCCTCAAGCGAGCTACAGTGGTGCGCACCATGCGTCAGGTGCTCGACGATGCAGGCTACACCGAGGTTGAGACCCCAACTCTGCAGGCTATCGCCGGTGGTGCCAGCGCCCGCCCGTTCATCACTCACTTCAACGCTTTGAACATCGACATGTACATGCGTATCGCCACCGAGCTCTATCTCAAGCGTCTAATCGTGGGTGGCTTTGAGGGAGTCTACGAGATTGGCAAGAACTTCCGCAACGAGGGCATGGACCGCAACCACAACCCTGAGTTCACCTGTATGGAGCTCTATGTTCAGTATAAGGATTACAACTGGATGATGTCGTTTACCGAGCAACTGCTCGAGAAAATCTGTGTCGCTGTGAATGGCTGCACCGAGAGTGTGATTGATGGCAAGACTATCAGCTTTAAGGCTCCTTACCGTCGCCTTCCTATCCTCGACGCTATCAAGGAGAAGACTGGCTATGACCTGAACGGCATGGATGAGGCACAAATTCGCGAGGTGGCTCAGAAACTCAACATAGAGGTTGACGAAACTATGGGTAAGGGCAAGCTCATCGACGAGATTTTCGGCGAGACTTGCGAGGGAACTTTCATCCAGCCCACGTTCATCATCGATTATCCAGTTGAGATGTCGCCACTCACCAAGATGCACCGTAGCAAGCCAGGCCTCACCGAGCGCTTTGAGCTTATGGTTAACGGCAAGGAGGTGGCAAACGCCTATAGCGAGCTTAACGACCCAATTGACCAAGAGGAGCGTTTCAAGGAGCAGATGCGACTTGCCGACAAGGGCGACGACGAGGCGATGGTTATTGATCAGGACTTCCTGCGCGCATTGCAATATGGTATGCCTCCCACAAGTGGTATCGGCATCGGTATCGACCGCCTCACCATGCTCATGACAGGCAACAGCTACATTCAGGATGTGATGCTCTTCCCACAGATGCGCCCCGAGAAGGTGCAGCATCGCGACAAGGAAGAGGCATTCACCGCATTGGGCATCCCCGCCGAGTGGGTTGCTCCCATTCAGAAGGCTGGCATCCTCACCGTCCAAGCATTGGGCGAGATCGAGAAGCCAGGTAAACTCTTCCAAGACCTTTTGGAAATCAACAAGAAGTACAAACTCGGCTACAAGAACCCTATGCCCGACGACATCAAGCAATGGGTAGAGGCCGCAAAAAATGCATAAAGCATAATGCGCAATGCGCAACGAGCCGAAAAATAAGGGATTTTATCTACTCGCTGCAGTAATCATAATAGTGATGCTTGCCACGGTGAGCATCACTATCACACGCAGCATGTTTGGCTCGTTTTTCAGTCAGCCACTCACCAAGATTTTCTTCAACCATCTAGCAGATGCTGTTCTGCTACTCTCTCCTTGTTGGGTGCTGAAACGTCGTCGCACCTACACTTTTATTATTGTGTGGCTTGTGGCATTGTGGAGCTTCATCCAGCTGCTCTACTATCCTACTTATCGCGACGTGATGCCGTTCTCTTCGTTCCTGCTGGTCGACAATATATCGCCCACGCTGCTCAAGAGTTCGTTGGGTGCCGTGACCAAGAAGTCGCTTGCGATACTTTTGTTGCCGTTGCTGCTCCACGCCTATCACTGGTGGCTACGACAATCAGCATCCTACGGGTCGAGTTCTCGTGTCAAGCGTCACTGGTGGATGTTCTTGGCAAGCATCGTAGCCTTTGTAGTGCTGCGTCTTGCTATCACGAGCAGCATTTATCTCGCCAATCAAGAGAATTATTCGGGCCTGCGCGACACTTTCACTACGCGATATACCAAGTTGGGGGGGCGGCACCTTAATTATGTTATGCACAATGGTGTGATGAGCTATGCCATTTTCAGCATCGCCAGCAGTTTTGATTCGGGGGTGAGCGACGAGGAATTACAAGCAGCGCAGTCGTTTGTGATGAAAAACTGTCCCAGCTACACCGATAACCCGCACGCTACTGCTATTGAACGCCCTAACCTCATCTTTATCATGGTGGAGTCGCTCAATGCTTGGGCAGTGAATCTCGATATCGATGGCAAGCCAGTAACACCCACACTTAATGCGCTCGCTGCCGACACGGCTCGAAATATCGTGTGCCTCAACATGATTTCGCAGGCCAAGCACGGCCACTCAAGCGACGGCAAGTTCATGTATCAAACGGGACTGCTGCCACTGCTCGACAAGTCGGTGGCTATGGAGTTCAGTGACCGTGATTACCCGTCACTTGTTAAGGTGCTAAAGTCACGTGGCTACAAAGCTGTGGAGATATGTGGCGACGAGGCAAGCCTGTGGAATGTGGAGAATATGTCTAGGGCTTACGGTTTCGACACGCTATATCATGAGCCTGAGTTGCGTGAGCAGCTCGATGCATGTGACTACCGCATCGACAAGGTTGTGATGGACTTTGCCGCGTCCTATCTCCCTTCGGTGAAGGGAAATTTCTTTGCACAGCTTTTCACAGGTGTGATGCACAGTCCTTATGATTCAGAATGGGAACCTGCCACGTGGATTAGCGAGAGTAGCGAATTCACACCTGCCGTGCGCAACTATCTAGAAAAGACGCACTATTTCGACACGCAACTTGGCATCTTCCTCAAGTCTCTCAAGGAAAAAGGCCTCTATGACAACACTGTGATAGTAATCGCTAGCGACCACAGCGAACCGGTCGACGATGACCCAAGAGGGCGGCCAGCGCTGAGCCGCGATGCCGTCGATTGCGCTCTATTCGTGCTCAATGCCCGTGGTGGCAAGAGCGTGAAGGGTCCTATTGGGCAAATCGATGTTTACCCCACAATTCTCGATGTAATGGGGCTTAACGATTTTAAGTGGAAAGGATTAGGGCACAGTATCTTGCGCTACGATGTGAAATCGGCAGCCATTACACCCGATGAGACAATGGGCAACTCTCCGCTGTTGCCCTCTCAGTGCCAAACCTGGCAAGTGAGCAGTACCCTTGTTCGAGCAGGTAAGTTCAATTAATAAGGGCTATCAATTATCTCGATTTGGAAAAATTAGTTTGCCTTGCTGTTGCCAGGCAATAATTCCTCCGTCAAGATTAATGACCTTGTATCCAGCCTTTATGAGTTTAGCGGCAGCATTGGCGCTGCGTCGGCCGCTGCGGCAATACACGGCTACTGGTTTTTCCTTGACGAGCTGATTGTCAACTTTACTAAGGAATGTGGGGTCTTGCATGTTGATGAGTGTGGCTCCTGGCAGATGCCCTTCTTCGTATTCATCTTCGGTCCTTACGTCAAGCAACTGTATGCTGTCGGGGGCAGCAATCATTCGCTCGAATGTATCGACATCGACGGTTTCAAAACCATCGTTTTTAACAGTTTTATAGGCCCATGCTGCTACAGCCACTACCATGACGAGCAGCAGGATTATTAACGCTCTGTTCATGAATTCAATAAGGTGTTTAGGGTTTCAAAGATTTCTTCATCACTGCTATAAGGATGAATAATGAAGTAACTGTTACCTGTGAGCATAGCCGAGAGTTGACACTTGTTGCGGTTGTAGAAAATGTGTACAGGAATGTCAAACCGTTCAGCATAGGCAAGCTCATAGCCCACTCCCAGCGAAGCACATGTGCACTCAGCTATCACCATGTCGCTCTCACGCAGCCAGGCGGTGTCTTGCTCGTAGATGCTGGCATCTTTGTCGCGTCCTTGTTCCTCAAGGCACAGTTTGCTACTACCCACATGCTCAGTGAGCACCGCATGACCCTGTGTTTTCATGTGGTCAATCATGCGACGATAAAGGGCGGCGTCAACTCTGCCGCCCCTAATCGATCCCGCAAAATAAATTTTCATATTTAGTTGCTTTGTTGAATAAACTGGCAATCTAGCCACCAACCACACCAATTAAGTCTTATTGGTGATTGGTTGGCGTGAACGCTCGCTGATGTCACCGTTGCGGTAAGCCTCTAGCAGGCGTTTCAGGTCGTTGATCTGGTCTTCGAGTTCCTCACCTATGTCGGTGTCTTTCACCATCATGCGGTGGTTGGTCATCTCCACCATTTCATAGGTCGATTTGATATCCTGGCCCTCCTCGACAGCCTTTGTGATTGATGTGAATGGCTCATGTTGAACAAGCTGGAAGCCACGGCTATGGTAAACGAGGGTGTAGCCGGCAATACCGGTCTCGGGCTGATAGGCCTTTGAGAATCCACCATCTATCACCATGAGTTTGCCGCCAGCTTTCACTGGGTTCTCGCCCTTGATAGTCTTTACAGGCACATGTCCGTTGATAATGTGGCGGAACTGGCCTTTTACCTCAAACTCGTCGAGAATAGAGTCTACAACATCACCATTGTCACGCAAGGTGTAGTAGTGACCCTTAATTTCTTTGTGAGTGGCCTTGTCGGCGATAAAGTAACGCTCAAAGGTTGCCATCTTGTCCTTGTCGAATGCGGGAGAATCTTTGCCGCACCACAGGTACCACACGTAGTCGTGGGCAAACTTGTAGTTTTCTTGATCCTCGCAGCCAAAATAGGCGTCGCGAATCAATGCTCCTACCTTCTTGAGCAGATCTCGTCCGTGATATTTCTCTCCTTGAATTTCAACATCCTTGAGAGAACCATCCTCGTTGAGAGGTATTGAGGCATGATAGAGTAGGTTGCCGTTAATCACCTTGTAGACACATCCGTAGCGGAAGAGGCAGCGCATGTGAGTGCGCAAGCGACCACTACCGGTGAATGAGTTGTGAAGTTTCTCCACAATTTCCTCTTCCTCAGGAGTGAGGCGATAAGGATCTTTGGGGTCAACGGTAGGGAAGTTGGTATCGGTCATCTCATATTCCACACCGTCGATAGTAATGACTTTGCGCTCGTGGTCAATCTTGTCGAGAAGCAAACGATCGGCCATCTCAAACTCAGGTCTCCTGTTGATGATTTGTGCCTCAAGTTTGAATTGGATGATGCTGATGGCCTTGTGCATCTTGGCGATAAGTGGTGCAAGCTTGTTGTTCTTGGCTTCACCCTTGGGAATGAACTTCTCGCATGGGTCGTTGCCGTAAACATCCATAGCGAAAGTTGCAAGAGGAAGCATGTTGATTCCATATCCATCTTCGAGCACAGCCTGGTTACCGTAGCGCATAGCGATGCGGATAACATTGGCGATGCAGCTGTCGTTACCGCTGGCTGCTCCCATCCACAAAATGTCGTGGTTACCCCACTGAATGTCGAAGTTGTGGAAGGTGCACAGCACATCCATAATCTTGTCGGGACTGGGACCACGGTCAAATACATCGCCCAGAATGTGCAACTTGTCGATGGTGAGTTGTTGGATAAGATAGCAAATTGTTATGATGAAATTATCGGCACGGCCGGTGGTAATGATTGTGTGAACTACCACGTCGACATAGGCCTGCTTGTTGCGGTCGGTGGCATTCTCATGAAGCAACTCTTGTATAATATAGGAGAAGCTTGTGGGGAGAGCCTTGTTGACTTTAGAACGGGTGTATTTAGATGAAACATCGCGGCACACTTTTACCAGTCTGTTTATGGTAACGAAATACCAATCGTCGAGGTCGCTGCGTTCATCCATGCTGTTTTTTACTAGCTCTAGCTTGCGCTCGGGGTAGTAGATGAGTGTGCATAGGTCTTTCTTGTCGCGGTTGCTGAGAGTGTCGTTGAAAATCTCACCAACCTTACGCTTGATAGTACCCGAGGCATTGCGAAGTACATGTTGGAACGCCTTGAATTCTCCGTGGAGGTCGGCAAGGAAGTGTTCGGTGCCTTTTGGCAAGTTCAGGATAGCCGATAGGTTGATGATCTCGGTGCTCGCTGTTGCTACATCGGGAAAATTGTGCGATAGCAGTTTTAGGAATTTCAGGTCGGCTTCTTTCTTTTCTTTCTTTGTCATTGCCATAGTTCAATGTATTAAGGGTAATTAGTCAATCAGTCTACAAAATTACTGCTTTTTCCTTTACTAACAAGAAAAAAACACATTATTTATACTCAATTACGTGTGGAATCAATACATGAAAACCACTTCTTTATAATCTTTGTCGTTATTTGTTGTTTTGTTTGACTTGACCGAGTCTTGGATTAGATATGGGTACAAAAAAATTGATTGTCTCACGACAACCAATCTTAATTAACCTTAAATCTAATACCATGAAAAACACGGTGCAAAGATATACATTTTGAGCAATACTACAATTTTTAAGTAGTAATCTTTGCTCTGGCTTAACATTTTTTCACTTTTATCTCCTTAAATCGTTGTTTTTTCACGAATTTTTGGGATGAGTCCTACCTGGTTTTGTAGGGGCGCAGATGGATCTACCGACTGTTCAATGGAATCGACAATTGTTGCAGTTGCTCGTTGCTGATGTCAACATCCATCGATTTGCTGCTGCGGTTTCCCACATAATGGTGGCGTAATCCTCTTCCTGCTTCCATCACGAGTTGCAAGAACGGGGCATTAGTGCTTTGTGGGCTGGTGAGTTGAGTCTTGATCATGTTCTGGATGTTCTGGTTGTAGATGGCGCGTTGCGACAGCATGCTGTCGATGGGCAACGTGGTTTCGTCTATCTCGCATACATAGGTCACCCATTTTTCGTCAAGTTTTATCTCCTTGAGCACTGTCACATGGTCAATACTTGCTGGGCAATCTTTGTTGCTCAGTTCTATCGTTTCGCGCAGGCGGCTCTCACTGCTGTTGCTTGAGCATGCAGCCACAATCATTGCCAACGCAATCCCTAAAAATATGCAATATCTCTTCATAATATCTTCACTTATTACTTAATCCTTAACCCCATAACCATCTTTCTTGGCTCGTTGTCGCATGCGCTCTATGCGTTTGTCAAAGTCGGGATGCGACGAGAATGCTTGGAGCCACTTGTCATAGCGTGATTTATTCTTGCCCTCCGATAGTTGTTTCATTTTCTTGAACGCTAAACCCATTGCCCAGGGGTTGCGGCCGTTCTTCTTAAGAAAGTCGTAGCCATAGTCATCGGCTTCGGTCTCGTGGGTGCGTGAATGCTTGGCGCTTAATGCTACGCTGCTGATGGCACCCACGTAGGAGTCGCTTAAAGCGGCCCAAGTCTCGCTCCTTGAACCAATCACGTCGCTGGCGGCACTGCGCAGCAAGGCACTGCGCCAAGCTTTCTTCGAGTGCCTGAGCGCCACGTGGCCTATTTCGTGCCCTATCACGCCAAGCAACTCATTGTCATCAAGTATATCCATTAGTGCGCTGAACACACGAACACTGCCGTCGGGGCATGCAAAGGCATTGATGTCGCGAGTCTTGTAAACCTTGAAATTTAGTTTTATGCCGTTAGCGTTGGTCATGCCTTTAGTTAGGCGTTTTAAGCGCTTTGTATATGGGCTCGATTCTCCGCACACGGTGTTCTTTGCATCCATGGCTTTGACTTCGCTCTTGACTGCATCAGCAAGGTCCTCATCGGTGATGCTCATGGCTGTGCCTGCCTTGAGGGCTCCCTGCAGCAGGCGGGTCCAATCGGTGCCTTGTGCAGGAATGAGTGTGAGCGATAATATGAGTAACAACGCTAGTTTTTTCATTGTTGATGCTGTAGTGGGTTGAGAAAATCTCATCGCGGGCCAGCGAGTGGTGGCGATGAGATTTAGGGGTAGGAGAGTGGTTGTTGATTATCTTAATTTAAAGACTTTCTGTTTCAGGCACATGTCCCCAAGCCAAACCTCATAGCGGTAGGTTCCTGGCTCAAAGTGACCTCTGTCGCCACCGCCCCAACCACTAAGCGAAACGGTGTTTTCGTTCACGCCCACTGGGTCAATCTTGTAGGAATAGGAGTAACCAGCAGGCGATGAGTTGCCTGTCACCAGTTTGCCCTCGTGGTCGTAGAGGCGAACCATAAGTTCCACCTTAGCGCCTGGTTTGAGGCCAATATATGTGATTCGGGGCATCAGATACATGGAACTAGAAGCGCTTATGTCTTTGTTATAACCGCCTATTATCTTGCCGTTGCTGTCGGCATTGCCAACTTCCATTTCGGTAACAAATAGTGGGAACATGCTCCTGAGGGTGTCATTCTCCATGTCGGCACGCTTTCTTAACTCTTGTTCTCGACGCAGGTTGAGTTTTGTGGTGTCGAGATCTATTTTGAGCTGGGCATTTTGTTGCTGCAGTTCCTGGATTTGAGAGTTGGCGTTCTTCAAGCCAGCTTTGGCCGAGTCGGAGTCTTTAAATAGGAAATAGGCACCAGCAAGGCTGGCAATCAGCAGTAGTGCCAGTACTGCGGCAATTCGTCGGGCTCCTCGTCCTTGTCTAGCTTGTGGGGTGTTCTCTATATTATCTTTATCTTGTGTCATCACTTTATTACTGAATATGTGCGCTTTATCAATAATGAGAGTTGGACTTGTTGTGACAAGCCCTACTATTCAGCCACAAAGTTATGAAACTTTTCACAATAATGCCACTTTGCATAATCATTTTTATCAAAAAAAGTGCGAGAGCGATTTTTCACAAAGTCGCTCCCGCAGGATTTTAGAGTATGAGAAAATTTACTTTATGTGTTTTTTCCTTCATTGATATTAAATCAATTAAAATCGTTGCAAATATAATGTTTTTATTTTGGGAAAACAAGAAAAAAATGACATTTTTTTACAAAAAATGCCACTTTTTTTACTATTCTATCGTTTTAGCATTACGAAACACTAGTTATTTCTTCTTTGAGAAATATTCCTTGGCTGCTCGCTTAACTTTGGGTGATAGCAGCAACAGTGCTGTCATCGTGCAGCAAGCCATCAGGAAGAACGCGATATCCATGAACCCCACAACCACCTTCAGTGGCACCACGGCAGCCACAACAATCATTGCTAGATAATAGTAATTATAGTACTTGGCATTATGTGCGCCAAAGAGGAAGTTTGTGCATTTCAAGCCATAATAGCTATAGGTGAACATCGTCGAGAAGGCAAAGAAGAATACGATGATCATGAGTAAATAGTGACCGATGTTGGGCAGTAACTGTCCCCATGCACCTAGCGCAATTGCAAGGCCTTTAGGCTCGTTCACTCCCACATAATTACCAGCAATGATAATGGGAATTGCAGTAAGTGTGCATATCAAGCCAGAGTCGATGGCAGGACCTAACATCGCTATCAATCCCTCGCGAACGGGTTCGGTGTTTTTGCTGGCACCGTGCATCATCGAGGCTGTACCCACACCAGCCTCGTTCACATAGGCGGCTCGGCGGGCTCCAATGAGCGCCACATAGGCAAATCCACCCAGACCTGCCTCAAAGGTGAATGCTCCTTTGAAAATAGACCCAAACACGCCAGGAATAGCCTGATAATTAATTGCCATAATCACAAGCACCATGATAAGATAAAGTGCCACCATCAATGGTACCATCCTCGAAGCTATGGCGGCAATGCTCTTGATACCTCTCAATATCACTGCAGCAACAATCACTACCATGATCACTCCCATGATAAATCGCAACACCCAAGTGTTCTCGATGCCCATGGGGGTAGTGAATACTGTGGTTACCGACTCCACGAGCTGGTTGGCTTGCCACACACACAATGTGCCCACTAGGCCAAAGATGGCAAATGCCTTGGCCAGCGGTTTCCATTTCTCGCCGAGGCCCTTAGTGATTATATACATGGGACCGCCTTGCACCTCGCCGGCACTGTCTTTTCCTTTATACATGATGGCAAGTGTGCCCTCAAAGAACTTGGTAGTCATTCCCACAAGGGCGCTCACCCACATCCAAAAAATCACACCAGGATTGCCGTTACCCACTGTTAGTGCCACTGCCACGCCTGCAATGTTTCCCATGCCCACAGTAGCGGCAATAGCACTCATCAAAGCTTGAAATGAGCTGATTTGTCCTGTTTGCTTACCACTGTCGGCTGCTTGTTTTTGCCTAAGCACGCCTATGGCTTGAGGCAGTCGCCTAATCGATATTGCTCCTGAATAGATAAACAGGAACAGACCCCCACCAATTAGCAGTATAAACTCGGGATACTCACACAATGCGTCGGCAATAGCAATAATCGCTTCACCTATTTTATTAAATATGTCACTCATAGATTAATTGTGATTGTTTTTTTTTATCTCAAATTAGGCATCACACCATTAAAATTTAGTGCTGGCTCCTCCACCACCAAACTCACCACCACCATACTCATATTTATAAGGTTTCTCTTCTTCGGTGGGTTTTGACTCATCATCGGGCTCGTCGTCAGAGTCATCGGGTTCGGGTTCTTCAGTTTTTTCGGGTTCTTCGGTTTTAGGCGTCTCTTCACTCGCCAGTTGTGACGTTTGTGACGATAGGGCGCCAGTAGCTCCCTTGCTACGACGGCGCAGTGTCACAAACAGGGCGCCCAATCCCAAAATCACAGCAAAAATTAGCCATACGTTGCCTGTGCCACCTTTCTTTTTACTCCCTTCGCTAGCAAGCGCCTGCGACTGACTTTTACTGTAGTCATCGAGCACCACTGGCACTATCTCATCGATAGCTGCCTTTATGCCGCCGGCGTAGTCACCATCCTTGAAATAAGGCACCATATAATCATCTTGAAGGCGACGGCAGAACACGTCGGGCAGTGCGCCTTCCAGTCCATAGCCTGTAGCAAAACCTATCTCACCTGCGCCCTTGTCGTTTCGAGGCTTTACGATCATTACAAAACCATTGCTGAGTTGCTTGCCTCCAATTCCCCATTTGTTGCCTAATTGTGTTGCAAATTCTTTACCATCAAGTCCACCTAAGTCATCAACCGTTACCACCACAATCTGGTTTTGGGTTTGTTTCGACAACGTGTCGAGCTGTGCATTAAGGGCATTAACAAGCGAGTCATTGTTGATGATTCCTGCCAAGTCTACCACTGGCGCAGCGTTAGCAGGACGGTCGGGCACTTGGGCTTGAATCACACTACATGCCATCAATGCTATGGCAATCAATACTAGTTTAAACTTCATAATCTCAATTTACTTTAAAACTTACCACTTGAACGACTTACCAGCTGCCGCCGCCACCGCCGCCACCAAATGAGCCACCACCGAAGCCACCCCAGCCGCCACCGCCGCCGAAGCCACCTCCGCCCCAGCTGCTTGAACCGCGACCACTGCCAAAGGTGCCAGGGAAGATTACGGGGCCGCCTGTGTAGGTACGGGTGTTATTGCCGTTACCACCGTTATTGTTACTTTTCATGACAACAAAAATGAAACATACTATCATGATCAGCACTATAATAGAAAGAACTGCATCGGCAGCATCGTCGCCCACATATTCCTCGGTGTTGAAATCGCCCTGAAGGGCTGGCTTAATCACATTGAGGGCTGCCCAAATTCCACCTGCATAGTCATTCTCCTTGAAATGAGGAATCATTTCATTATCAACTATTTTGCTGCACAGTAAGTCGGGTAATGGTCCTTCAGCACCATAGCCTGTAGTGATGAAGGCACGCCCTTTGCCCATAGCGTTATCGCCAGTTTTGGGCTTGATAAGAATTACAACACCATTATCCGAACCTTTGTGGCCCACACCCCATTTCTCGCCCACTTCTTGGCCAAACTCTGCCATGTCCAGGCCGTCGAGCATATCGTTGGTGACTGTCATCACCACAATTTGGTTGCTGGTGGTGCGGGAGAAGTATTCTAGCGAGTCCTCAAGCAGTTGAGCCTGATAGGGTTCGATGACTCCTGCGTAGTCCCACAGTAGTAACTTCTGTGTGGGTTTATCGGGTACTGCTGCATTCACGCTCAACGAAACGAAGAGTATGAGCAGTGTGTTGAATATGGTGTTGCGGCTCATGGGCTTTGTTTTAAAATTTCTTTCTGAATATCGTTTGTTTCCCTAATCTAAAATCTCGAATTTCGATTCATCTTGCAATGCAAGAATCTCTTTAATCTTGTCAAGGGCCTCTTCGATTGCCTTTCCATAATCGTTTTTCTTGAACTCAGGTATCATTTCCTGGTCGATGATAAGCTGGCACACTTCGTTGGTGAGTATCTTCTCCATGCCCTTGCCTGTGGCAATGGCTGCTTCACCTTTGGCATCATCTGTCTTGGGCTTAACAACTATGGTAATGCCGTCGTTGGTATCCTTATGGCCCACACCCCACTTATTGCCAAGGGCTGTGGCATAGTTAATAGCTTTCATGCCCTTCAGGTCGTCGATGATAACCACTGCAACTTGAGCCAGGTTGAGGCTGTCAAGTTCAATGGTCTTTTCAGTTATTTCCTTCAAGCCTTCGTCGCTCAACACGCCCACCATGTCAAGAACAGGCGACGATGGAGCAGCGGGCAATAAATCTTTGGCGGCTTGTTGGGTCACTGCTTCGCTTTGCGCTACTTGGGTACTTTGCTCGGCACTTTTGCTGGTGTCGCGGCACGATGCTATAGCAACTAGCAGCAAGGCTGCTATTACCACTGCCAAAAGCGATTTAGTCCTCATAAGATATATCGTTGCTAAGTTCGTTATCATCATCTTCTTCGCCAGGGAAGTAGGTTTTCAGTTTCTCTCCCACACTGGCTATCACTTTGCACAGGCCAGTGGCGGGGTCATTTGCCTTGAGATGCTCGAGCAACGTGTCTTTCTCTTGCTCCCAGTAGTTCTCGGGCACCACGGCGTTAATGCCGGCATCGCCCAAAATAGCAAACTTGCGGCTTTCAAATGCCACATAAATCAGCACACCGTTGCGATGGCGGGTCTTGTACATCTTCAGGCGGTCAAAGGTTTTGGCAGCATCTTTCATAACGTCATTGCCGCACTTCGGAGTTATATGAACTCTTATCTCGCCTGAAGTCATCTTCTCGGCCTCGCCTATGGCATCCACCACTCGACCTTGGTCGGGGATACTAATAAAATCGTCAAGTCGCATAGCCTTTTATTTTTACATTAGAGTGGCAGGACAAGTGACCTCGCCCTTGCACACTCTAATGAAATAATTATGATTTTGTTAAAATATGCTATGCACAGTAGACATTATGCATTTAGCGTTTATAACATTATGCATTATGAATTGTGCATTAGCTAAATTAGTCATTCAGCATTGAGTCAACATCGGGAGCCTTGTCAGCGCCTTCTTGCGACTGGAAGTATGGACGCTCATTGAAGCCGAAGAATTTAGCCAGAATGTTGCCTGGGAACTTGCGGATGTTGGTGTTATAACCTTGAGCGGTCTCATTGAATTTCTTACGCTCGGTAGCGATGCGGTTCTCGGTGCCTTCAAGTTGAACCTGGAGGTTCTCGAAGAGTTTGTCGCTCTTCAGCTCGGGATAAGCCTCATGCACAACGTTGATGGCAAGGCGAGCCTGCTCGAGCATCTTGTCCTGTGCGGCAGCATACGACTGCATCGATGCAGCATCGTTGGGGTCCATCTTAACATTTGCCAGCGAGTCGGCAGTTGCGGCTACAGCCTGCATCTGCTGGTCGGCATTGGCTGCTGTGTTGTTGTGAGCACGTGCGTTGGCAGTTCCAAGTTGTATCTCTTTCTCAGTATTGGCATATTTCTTGGCACTCGCTGCCACGTTCTTTATCAGGTCGATACGGCGCTGATACTGGTTCTCAACCTGCGACCAAGCGGTCTTAACTTCCTCTTCTTGAGTTACAAGGCCATTGTAGCCACTGTAAACCCACATTGCCAGGGCTGCAAGAATAGCGATACCTACGCAACCCATTTTGCCTAGGCCAAAGCATCCCTTACCGGCATTGCCGCCTAAAGCTGCGTTCATGGGATTCTGATTGTTGTTAACGCCACCATTGTTCATTTGTGGCTGTTGGTTGTTGTCAATGTTCAAATCCATAATTCTAATTTATTAAATTAACTATTAAATTTATTTTTGTTGTAAAAGTAATGCTTTTTACCGAATTTACACAACTTTTGTGCCAAAAAAACATATAATTATATTTTTTATGTGGCAAAAGAGCCTGTTGTATACGTTTCACAGCTGCAAAATAAGAGCCCGCATCAGGCTAAATGACCAGTGCGGGCTCCTAAAAGGCTATAAATTTTGAATTATTGTGTCTACAAAGCTAGACGCAGGCCACGGGTGTTGCCGCGAGCGTCAGGGTTCTGTGGGTTGCGATAATACACTTTCAAATTATATGCGTAGGTGGTGATACAAGTGCCACCGCGCCTAACGCGTAGAGTTCCTGTTGCTGGTCCTGTAGGGTTGGTCAGTGCCTCTGCGGTAGAACTATAAGGAGCAAACCAGTCATAGCACCATTCCTCAACGTTGCCACACATGTCATAGATTCCAAGCTCGTTGGGAGCCTTAGTTGCCACAGTCTGAGTACCCCAACCATCAGTCCACAGTGTGGGTGAAGGAATAGTCTCTTTCCACCAAGCAACATCATTGACGCTGTCGCTGCCGGCATACTCATAACCATGAGTCAAATTTCCACCGCGTGCGGCAAACTCCCATTCAGACTCAGTGGGGATGCGGAAATTCAAGCCGGTCATCTCGTTGAGTTTTGCACAAAATGCCAAGCAGTCGCCATAATTAATATAATCAACAGGTCGCTGGAGATTGATGCCTGCGTCCCATGTATCATGATTAGAGTGCACATCGGCATTTCCATATTCATTGAAGTAGCTTGGATTTGAACCCATCACAGCCACCCACAACTCCTGAGTGACCTCGGTTTGACCAATGCTATAGGTGCTAAGCGTTACCTCGTGGGCTGGATAGGCATTGCCAACCATCTGTTCAGATCCAATCATGAAAGTGCCACCTTCCACTTCCACCATCTTGAATGTCACACCATTAACGGTGTATTCGGTCACTGGTGCAGGAGGATTCACAATGTTAGGAACGCCTAGCAGGATGTTGTAGACATAAGTGATATCAGCACTGGTAATTTCTCCGTCGCCACTCACGTCACCGTTCACAAGTTCGCTGGAGTCGTTATTGAGGAAAAAGTTATATAGCACTGTTATATCGGCTGAGGTAACAATTCCATCGCCGTTTACATCGCCATCTACTTGAGCATAGATAGCTACATTACAAGCGAAAATCGCTAAAAGGATAAGTAATAATTTCTTCATATTATTAAGAGTTTATTTTGGTTATGTAATTATTTAATTTGCCTACAAAGATAGGTGTTTTTTCATTTTCTCCCCCAAAATACCTAATAAAAAATTCTCTTTACGTCACGACTACTTATTATTTATTACTTTAATTATCGTTTTTTAATTCCTTTGTTCCCTGCTTCTCTTTTCTGCCTTTCAGCTCTCTTAAAAAGTTAAAATAAGTAATATAGTTGCATTAGGGGTTAAATATCACACTTTTTTTGAACTTTCGAACACTAGAGCATTATTTTTCACTAATTTTGCAAAGTTTTTGAAAAATATACAATAAAAATAAAAGAGTAATATGAAGAAAAAAATTAGCTTACTTCTTGCTACTTTGGCAGTTACTGTAGCAGCCAATGCTGGTGGCCTACTTCACAACACTAATCAGCACATCGCTTTCCAGCGCATGATGGCGCGTGGAGCAAGTAACGAAATTGACGCTGTTTTCACCAACCCCGCCGGCATAGCCTTTATGGACCACGACGGATGGACTCTCTCGCTCAATATCCAGAGTGCTTATCAAACTCGTAACATCGATGCTACTGTGATGACACCTGCAGGAATGGGACTATTCCCCAACGACACCTTTAATAAGAAATATAAAGGCAATGCGGCAGCACCCATCCTGCCTTCGGCCTATGCCGCCTATAAGACTCCCAAATGGGCTATCTCAGGATTTTTTGGTGTAGTAGGTGGTGGAGGTAAGTGTACTTTCGACGACGGCCTGCCTCTCTTCGACGCAGCTGTGATGGCTGGGCTCTACCAGCAGTCGGCTCAGTTGTTGCAGCAATATCCTATGATTGCTCCAGTGTTTGGTGGCCCTATCACTCCCGACCAATATTTTATTGATGGCTACATGAAGGGTAGGCAATATATTTTTGGTGGACAGCTTGGATTTTCTTATAAGTTTAACGATCACTTCTCGGGATATGCTGGTTTCCGCGCCAACTATTTCAGTGGAAACTACACGGGACATGTCAATGCTACTGCAGGACAAGCGCTTGCTACTAAAATGCAGCAAGTGGCTGCCGCAGCTGGATCGGTCAATCCAGCCCTTGCACAGATGCTCGTGGGAATGAGTGGTGAGAACGGACTTGCCCACATCGCTATCGACTGCACTCAAACTGGATGGGGACTCACCCCAATCCTGGGCGTTAATTTCAAGTGGAGAGGATTGACGCTCGCAGCAAAATATGAGTTCAAAACCAATCTCAACATCGAGAACGACACCAAGACACTTGAGGCTCCTGCCGCATTCGAGAGTTCTCTTGAACCCTACAAGCATGGCGTTAACACTCCTAGCGATATGCCTAGCGTGCTCTATGCTGCTGTGGGTTATGAGTTCATTCCTAACAAACTGCGCGGTACTGTTGAGTATCACTACTACGATGATAAGCATGCCGACATGGCAGCCAAGAAGAACAAAGAGTTGAAGCATGGTACACACGAGATCCTTGCAGGTGTTGAGTGGGATATCAACAAGATCTTCACCGTGAGCGCCGGTTTCCAGCGCACCGACTATGGTCTGAGCGACAAGTATCAGAGCAACACCTCGTTCTCGTGCGATAGCTACTCAATTGGTCTGGGTGGAGCAATCAACGTTTCAAAAAACGTGAAGCTCAACGTTGGCTACTTCTGGACTACCTACACCGATTACAAGAAAGAAATGACAGCCGAGGCTGGTGGCTACAATGGTATTTCGCCAGCTATCACTGGTAGCGACGTTTACAGCCGCACCAACAAAGTGTTTGGCGTAGGTGTTGACTACAAATTCTAAAACTAACAATAGTTCAACTAATATGGGGCAAATCGTGTAATGCGATTTGCCTTTTTTTATCCCTAATCGGTCATTAGGATTTATTCTTTAATGCGTATTCGCCGAAGAAATTCGGCGAATAATTTGCTTTTTCCCAACCGAAGAGCACTTAATGATATAAACGACCTCATTGCTAAGGGCATTCTAAGAAAGTCAAGTGAAGGTGGCAGCAGCCCATTGAAGCCACATTTTACGTGTGACAAATTTATTATGATTGAATGTTGTGACAAAAGACAAAAATTGCCTATCTTTGCACCATCTACCAACTATAAAACTTACTCAATTATGAAAAAATTGACATTCTTATTTGTTGCTTTATTGGCAGTAATGACTTCCAATGCACAGCAGAAAGGCTACGTGTGTACAGGCAATCACGTGAATATCCGCACTGGAGCTGGAGTTAATTACCCCGTCATGGACGAGGAACTTGGTCACAAGCGCCAGTTGTCAAAAGGCGATGTGCTACTGGATTGTGGACAGAAGAATAATGGATTTTGCTTAGTTAGTGGTCCATTGGAATGGGGCGGGGACGAAAGAGAAGGTTGGGTTTCTCAGCGGTATCTGCGTCCAGTCACGTTATGCCCCACATGTGGCGGTACAAAAAACGAAAACATAGCAAAGGTAGATATAGACCTTGCCACTTGCCGCAAGTGCAAAGGCAAAGGCTATATAAAATCAGGTCATTAACGTAATTGATAATTTATCACACTAGGCGAAGACAGCTCCTTCGCCTAATAATTTGTTTACATAATAAATCATCGACATCTTGCTTTCGGCATTGCGCTGACCCGTGAGGTTATAAAGATTGGTTCTCATCCAATCCTCTTATATATTGTTGACCAAGTTTCGGTTTTTAAGAAACTCTCGTCAACATTGTTTTCCATTTACAAAAAGCGATTGAATGGTGCGGCAAAAGACAAAAATTGCCTAACTTTGCACTCTAGATGATTTCTGTTTTCTTTTAATTGTATGTCTTCAAAAAATATTTGTATATGTATTTAAAGCAGATTTTCAAATATGCAGCATTATTATTTCTAATTCTTTTTCAATCTTGCAAAGATGCTACAGTTGAGCCAGATATCCCAGATGTGAAAGAACCTTCAATAGTGTTTTTTGACAATGCGTTTGGGGGAGTGAGGTTTAGTGGAAGTGAATTTGAAGACTATATATGTGAAGAGCCATATGTTATAAAGCCAGACTGTTTTGAGATAATTAATGGCAAGTGGTATGCATTGGAGTATAACCGCTATTTTGCAGGAGGTTCGGATGTGAATTTAGTGGTAAACGGAGAAAAGAAAGCTACAATTGTAAGCAACTGCTCCAACGTGCAAAATGTTGTGGCTTATCAGCAGGATGGACGACTCAAAGCTTATATCTTCTATTTTGACTCAGACAATAATTACCATGGTATTCATTACGATAATGGCAGAATTGAGAATATTGACGGATTGACCGCTTATGAACGTATATTGTTTATCAAAGTGATAAATGATGATGTATATGCTGTTTGGAATTTTGATGTGAGCAATTTTTTCGAAGTGTGCAACATCGTCATTACAAAGAATGGAACCCCCATACCACAGAGTATAGAACTACCCGAGGATTTTTATATTGAGAGTTTTAGTGATTTATGTGTTGACAATTCATCAATCTACACATTTTTTACAGTACGTAATGATAAGCATTTTGCAAGACGGGCATATTACGTTAAAGATAATAATTTAGTACAAATGACTGGTCTTCAACATGTAAGTTGTGGACAGGTTGTCGATGGAAAGGTTTATGCTATAGGATGGAATTATGAAGAAGGCCGCAGATGTTGCTATTGGGAAAATGGGGAGATAACAAAACCCAACCATGATACGAGTTCTGAGCCTTCAGGACTTGTTGTTGAGAACGGAAGTGTCTATTATCTTGTCTTAATACCAGAGTTCTCTATACTTTATAAAGATGGTGTGGAGTACATAAGACAAGAAGCATGTTATAGTGGATTTAGATTTATAGACTTCTAAACTCTAAACTGTACCGTAGGTGCCTTTAAAATCTTTCGATAGAGCTGAGCTAATAATCCCGCAAAACTGCCACCCCAGGTTCTCCTCCATAAACTCATTGGTTCTCATAACTGAGGCATAATACTTGGTGCTAAACCACTTGCGCCGTTGGTTTTTCTTTAATCTGCCGATGTCACCTGGATTTCCTCGTGGTGTCTCACGACCTGTGCCGTAGTCTTGCCAAAGACCATTTTCGTGATTAGTTGTTTTCAAATATCTTTTTAGCAAAAAAACTTAAAAAACTATTGACAAACGCTCCCCGATATAGTATTTTTGCATCGAAAATATATAATAACTAATAATAATCTATGGAGAAAAAGAAAAATCAACTGCCTAAAGCTGAACAGCCCAAAGGCATGGAAGAAAAAATGCCTTTAGGAAAGATGAATTATATAATGATTGCCGTATGCATCTTGCTCATTGCTGTGGGATTTTTCCTTATGAGCGGTAGCTCCAACGAGGGACCAACTTTCAACGATGACGTGTTCAATTCCACACGCACTGTGGTGGCACCGTTCATCACATTCCTTGGTTTCATCCTAATGGTGCCAGCCATCCTCTACCGTGGCAAGAGCGACAAAAAGGAACAATAAATTTAAATATTAAGTAATTAACTGCATTGTGCATAAAGTGTGCGCAGCTTAATTGTGCATCATGCATTATGCATCATGAATTAGTTAAATGGATTGGTTACAATCAATAATTATTGCAATTGTTGAGGGACTTACCGAGTTCCTACCTGTTTCTTCGACAGGACACATGATTATTACCGAGAATATGCTTGGTGTTGACATTACCGATAAGTTTGTCAACGCTTTCACAGTTATCATTCAATTTGGTGCCATTCTCTCGGTTGTTTGCCTCTATTGGCGTCGTTTCTTTGTGCTCAAAAAGGCCGAGCCTGGAGCAACGGGAATGAAGGCTTTTCTCCAAAAGTATGACTTCTATTGGAAACTGCTCGTGGCATTCATCCCTGCAGCGGTAATTGGTCTTGCTCTAGGCGACTTTATCGAGAGCCTCATGGGTAATGTGTGGGTAGTGGCTATAATGCTCGTAGCAGTTGGTGTGTTGCTGCTCTTCGTCGACAAGTGGTTCGATCGCAAGGAGGACAAACCGCTCACCGAGCGCCGTGCCTTCACCATCGGTCTGTATCAATGCATTTCGATGATTCCAGGCACCTCACGCTCGTTTGCCACTATTGCTGGTGGTATGCAGCAGGGACTTACTCGCAAAACAGCTGCCGAGTTCTCGTTCTTCCTTGCAGTGCCCACTATGGCAGCTGCCACTGGCTATGAGTTGTTGAAAATGCTTCTCGACGAGGAATACCGTGCGGCTCTTTCTAGCAACATTGGAGTGTTGCTCATTGGATGTGTTGTCGCATTTATTGTTGCCATACTGGCAATCAAGTTCTTCATCTCATTCTTGACCAAATATGGATTCAAAGCCTTTGGATGGTATCGCATCATCGTTGGAGGCATTATCCTGGCATTACTCTTCACCGGGCATTCGCTCCAAATGGTAGATTAGTGATTCCACTGATTCCACTGATTCCACTGATTCCACTGATTCCAGTGAGTCAGGTGAGTCAGGTGAGTCAGGTGAGTCAAGTGAGTCAATCGAATCAATCGAATCAATTGTCCTTAATAAGAAGACAACTATTTTTTGTCATTAATTGTCTGAGAAAAACATGCTCAATCCAATAGAAGGCGAAATATTCTACATCGACAAACCTCTAAAATGGACTTCCTTTGAGGTTGTAAAGAAGGTGCGTGCACGATTGCGCCGCAGGCTTGATATTAAGAGTCTGCGCGTGGGCCATGCCGGCACTCTCGACCCTCTTGCTACCGGTGTGTTGACCGTATGCACTGGCCGTGCCACCAAGCGCATCGAGGAACTTCAGGCAGGTGTCAAGGAGTATGTCGCCCATTTGAAGCTCGGTGAGACAACCCCTTCTTTCGACCTTGAGACGCAGGTTGATGCCACCTATCCCTGGCAGCACATCACTCGAGAACTTATAGAGAAAACTCTTAAAGAGCAATTCACAGGCACCATCGAGCAGGTGCCACCTGCTTTCTCGGCATGCAAAATCGATGGCAAGCCTGCCTACAAACTCGCACGCAAGGGACGCGAGGTGGAGATTCGGGCTAAGACTTTAGTTATCGATGAGATTGAGTTGCTTGAGTGTGGACTGCCTCAAGAACCAACACTCGTCATCAGGGTTGTGTGTAGCAAGGGAACTTACATTCGTGCTCTTGCACGCGACATCGGTGAGGCGCTAGGTAGCGGAGCTCATCTCACGGCGCTAAGGCGTACACGCATCGGCGACATCGGTGTCAATCAGTGCATGAGCGTCGATGGTTTACTCGAGCTTCTTGATACCGAGGAGATGGTTTCACCCGATCGCGCTGAGCAGGAACGCTTAGAGCTAGAACGTGAGCACAACCGTGCTATGGCACGCGCTCGCAAGGCCGAGCGTGAGGCCCAGAAGCGGGCTCGCAAGCCACGGCAGTCACAATTATAAAAAAATGCCGATTTATTTACAATTTCCTTGTAACTTTTCATCTATTTGATAGTCTAATAGTAACATTATACAATCGTAACATGAAACTTTCTGAATTTGACAATGGCATGCCCAGCGAACTCATCGCTCTGCATCCAGCACCAAACCGCGACGAGGCTCGCATGATGGTTCTCCACCGCAAGACTGGAGAAATTGAGCATCGCATCGTCAACGACATCATCCACTACTTCGACGATCAGGACTCGTTCGTCTTTAACGACACGCAGGTATTCCCGGCTAAGCTTAATGGTAACAAGGAGAAGACGGGTGCCAAAATCGAGGTTTTCCTGCTTAGGGAACTTAACCAAGAGAATAAGTTGTGGGATGTGCTCGTTGAGCCGGCACGCAAGATTCGCATTGGAAACAAGCTATATTTCGGACTCGATGAGGGTATGGTGGCCGAGGTAATCGACAACACTACATCGAGAGGACGCACACTGCGTTTTCTCTATGATGGCGATCACGATGAGTTCAAGCAGAATCTTTATGCCTTGGGACACACACCATTGCCTTATTACATCAAACGTGAGGTAGAACCCGAGGATGAGGAACGTTACCAGACCATCTTCGCACGCAACGAGGGTGCTGTGGTAGCTCCTGCGGCTAGCATGCACTTCAGCCGCGAACTCCTCAAGCGCATGGAGATAAAGGGTATCTATGATGAGTACATCACTGTGCACCTTGGACTTGGTAGCTTCCGTAATATCGACGTTGAAGATCTCACCAAGCACCGCATGGATAGCGAGCAGATGTTCATTCCCGAAGATGTTACCGAGCGCATCAATGCACGTCGCGAAAAGGGGCACAAGGTTTGCGCCATTGGTGTTTCAACGCTTCGCGCTATGGAGAGCTCGGTGAGTATGAATGGCTACATCAAGCCCTTCGATGGATGGACCAACAAGTTCATCTTCCCGCCTTATGACTTCACTACTGCCGAGGGTCTGCTCACTAATTTCCACCTTCCTTTCTCGGTGATGCTTATGATCACTTGTGCTTTTGGTGGATATGAGACAGTTATGCAGGCCTACAAGGTGGCTATCGAAGAGAAATACCGCTTCGGTTGCTACGGCGATGCTATGCTCATCATCGATTAAGAGCGAGATTTAGTTTGTGCACGTTACCATTTAGCCTTCCTAGTCATGCACAAGGTATCTGGAAATATTAGGCAATCTCTGTTGAGCACTGGTTTTACAGGTGCTGTTTTAGCGATTGCCTTCTTTTTTTCTGGTTTCACGGCTTCGGCTCAGCAGTTTGATATTGTTCAGGTTAACGACTCGCTATGGAACCTGACGCTCACTATCGACGGCAAGGTGGCTTCAACGTGGCAACTAAATTACCCGGTCTATCGATTTGCTACAACCGATATCAACGGAGATGGTTCGGTCGATGCGGTTGTAGGTGTCTTCAAGGGCTCGAGATATTTCAAGGCGCCAAGCCGCAGGGTCTTCGTGTTCAAGAATTTTCGGGGCGACATCAGGCCGCTTTGGCTTGGAAGCAGGCTGGGAGGCGAACTCGTCGACTTCACGGTTACCGATGATGGTAAAGTAAGGGCAATTGAGAAAAACTCACGAGGCTCGTTCGAGGTTTCCGACTATAGTTGGCATGGTTTTGGATTAGGGTTCGATGCTCACGTCGCCACATGCAAAACGGTTCATGATTGTTATCAGTTTTTATATTCATTAATCTTTTAAAAAGATGAAAAAGTTATTTTTAGTTTTAGTGTTGATGGTGTCGATTTTTGGCAATTCTATGGCCGATGACACCCCGAGAATTATTGTGCCCGGCAAGGCTGGTATCGATGTTGAGCAGCTCAACAAGAACATCGACCTTAACATGGATGTCTCGCAGCTCAGTCTTTATGAGATTAGAATTCTGAAAACTGCGCTCGAGGCTCGTCAGGGCAAGTGCATTATGGAAGCGGAACTGAGAGGATTGTTCGACCAGACTTCTTGGTACCGTGAGCTTGCGGTAAAAAACAATGAGTATGTGTGGAGCGATGAGGCCAATACTGTTGTGCAGACCGTGGCTCCTAAAATCTCATTTACTCCACAGGAGCAGGAGTTTCTCAATCGTCTCAATGAGGCCGAAAAGCAACTCAAGGAGAACAACTTGATGATGCTGGGCACCAAGAGTCATCCCAAAATGGGACCAAACATCGACAATCTTGCTAACCCCATGCAGATGCTTGATATGCCCAAACCTCTGCGCGATGCTCTCACTCGCAACGGTTTTGCAATTGTACCCGAGAAGCAGGATCAGCTGTTCCACATCTATGAGAACAACGACTATCATGCTTTCCCAAGCTTCGTCACTACCGACCTCTACTTGCAAGTCTATCACATGTATTTCGACTTCATGCTGCGCAAGATGGAGGAGGGTAAGATGCTCAAGGTGATGACCGACTACACCAAGGCGCTCTACACCGAGATGATGGCAAAGGCCAAGACATCTAAAGGCAACATGCGTGACGCGGCTCAACGCAGTGCAACCTATTTTGCAATCGCTCACTCGCTGCTGTCGGGTAAGAAGTTGATGCCTCTACCTGCCAAGTATGCGACTATGGCACAGCAGGAAATCAAGCATGTGAAGGCGGCTCAGAACGACTACTCCAAATTCTTGGATTATAAGGATGTGAAGTTTGGCTACGACATCTACCGTCCGCGTGGTCATTACACTCGCAGCAATGCTCTCAAGCGTTATTTCATGGGTATGATGTGGCTACAAAATGCTCCCTTCGGCAGCGACAAGCCCGAGCAGCTAAGGGCAGCTTTGCTCATCGCCAACACCATTGGTAGCAGTGCAGCTCATACCAAGACCTACAAGACCATTGATGCTCCTATTACCTATCTGATGGGCAACAGCGACAACTTGAGCATGCTCAATATCTACGACATCATGAAGGCCGATGGCGCTGCTATCAACAAGTACATGACAAGTGCCGACGACCTCAATCGTGTGCGCAAGGCAATTGAGAAGAAAGATGAGGAGGTCACCCGCATTCGTCCTAAATATGAGCGTACAAGCCACTGCAAAATCAACCTCATGCCTCAGCGCTATATGCCCGATGGTGAGGTGCTGCAGGAAATGGTCGACTATGATAGTGAGTCCACAAAGCGTGACGTGCCTAAAGGACTCGACATCTTTGCCGCAATGGGTGTAAATAGCGCTATGCGAATTCTCGTCGATGAACTTAAGGAGAACCAAAAATGGGATAAATATATCGACAACATGAATCGTATGAAGGCACGCATGGGTGAGATTGACTGGAAATCGACAGTTTCCAACATGTGGATGGAAACACTCAGGGGAATGGCTCAAAGAGCGCCCGAAATGCCTTACTTTATGAAGAGTCATGAATGGGACAAGAAGAATCTGAACGCAGCACTGGCTTCTTGGGCCGAACTCAAGCATGACGCTATCCTTTATGCTAAGCAGCCAATGGGTGCCGAGTGTGGTGGTGGCGACGACCTGCCCGAGCCTCATGTGATGGGATATGTGGAGCCAAATGTAGCTTACTGGACTAAGGCTATTGACCTGCTAAACGCGACAAGCAAAGTGCTCAACGACTACAACATGATGACTAATGATATGAAAAACGTCACCAATCAAATGAGGGAGGAGGCACAATTCCTGCTCAACATGAGCAAGAAGGAGCTTAGCGGGCAAGTGCTCACTGGCGAGGAGTATGACCAAATCAAGGCTATTGGCTCTACGTTTGAGTATATCACACTGCAAATCGTTGGTGCCGAGCCTGGTGTTAGTTGGGATGCTGCTGTGAGTGGAGCCGACAAGAGCATTGCTGTGATTGCCGATGTCTATACTGCCAATGCCGATAACAACCCCAACAAGAGTGTGCTCTATGAAGCTGTAGGTCCTGCCCACGAAATCTACGTTGTTGTCGAGGTGGGTGGTTATCTCTACCTTACTCGTGGCGCTGTATTCTCTTATCGTGAGTTCCAGGAAGATATTGCTGCACCACGCACTACCGATGAGGAGTGGCAGCAGCAACTTAAGTCTCAGCCCAACAAGGGCATCCCTTCGTGGATGGAGGAAATCATTGTGCCGCTCGACAGCAAGCCGCTCGATAATGAGCACTTCTTCTACAGTACAGGCTGCTAATTGATTTTGATCAATTCCCACTTTTTGAAAGTTGGCGAGAAAAATGTCCTTAAAGTTCCCCCTCTAAGATAGAGGGGGATTTAGGGGAGTATGAAAAGCACAAAATAGTTAATACTTTGAGACTCTTAAAGATATTTCTATTAATGTTAATGGCTCATGTGGCCATCGCACTGCACGCGGGCGACACGTTGACGGTGACTTTCACCGGCGACGTGTTGCTCGACCGTGGTGTGAGGCGAGCTATTGAGCAAAACAATGGTGACACTCACTTTCTTTTCTCAAGCGGAATCGATTCGCTGTTCAGCACCTCCGATGTGGTGGTTGCCAATCTCGAGTGTCCGGCTACTAAGGTCGATGCACCAGTCTACAAGAAGTTTGTCTTTCGAGGCGAACCTGAGTGGTTGGCAACGCTCAAAGCTCATGGAGTCACTCACCTTAACCTTGCTAATAATCACAGTATTGACCAAGGCCGCGAGGGGCTCATCGACACACGCGACAACATTATTAAAGAGGGAATGGTGCCCATTGGCGCCGGCAATAACATGGAAGATGCTGTGCAGCCTGTGCTCATATCATCCTCTCCACGCAATGTCTATGTGCTAGCGTCGCTTCGGCTAGCACTGGAAAATACTCCTTATCTCCCCGACCACCCCAGCGTGAGTCAGGAAGGCTTTGACAAGCTGCTGGCTAGGGTTCATGCTCTTAAGCGTGATGACCCAGATTGTTGCGTCATCGTGAGCTTGCATTGGGGTAGGGAGCATGTGCTAGAGCCCGCAGTACAACAGGTGATGCAGGCACATCAACTCATTGATGCTGGTGCCGACTGTCTCATCTGCCACCACACTCACACCATGCAGAGTGTGGAGCAATACCATGGAAAGTACATCTACTACAGTATCGGGAATTTTATCTTTGATCAAAAGCGTGACATCAATGCACGCGCCTGTGCCGTGTCTCTTAAAATTACTGAGGATACTATAACCCCTACAACTATCCCTATCTACATTCACAATTGCACTCCACACATCGTGAGAAGCGATTTCTAATTTCTCATCGATAACCTGGTTTCTTCGGCACTAACTGTTAAGGTTGCTGTCAAGCCTTCAACAAGCGGAACGTTTCTTGGCACATGGCCAATGGGGAAATCAAAGGCCACAGGATAATCATAGTCTGCCACCATGTCGCTAATCATATCAACCATTGCGTTGGTTTCGTCACCGCGATGTTTAGTGAACTGTCCCACAATCAGTCCCGCAAGGCGTGGAAGTATGCCGGCAAGGCGCAGGTGGTAGAGCAATCGTTGCACTTGGTACACCTGCTCGGCAACGTCCTCGATAAATAGGATGTGCCCTGGTCTAATCATGTTGAACGGAGTGGCAAGCAGTCCCATTAGTACGGCTAGATTGCCACCGGTTAGGGTGGCTGTTGCGCTGCCTGGTCGGTTGTGGCGATGTCCAGCTACACAATAGCTTGGGTACTCGCCCCGTGTCATGATTTTGTGGTTTATTTGGTTTATCTCATCGTCTGTGTCATAGAGGGTCAAGTGTTTCGCCATAGGCGAATGAATACTCACAACACCAGCCTTATGCCATGCGGCATGCAGGGCCGATATGTCGCTGAAGCCCACAAGCCACTTGGGGTGTGTAGCAATATAGTCAAGATCAAGATGTTCAAGCAGTTGCACGGCACCATAGCCACCACGGCTGCACAGGATGGCACGCACTTCGGAATCGTGAATTGCTTCCTGCAAGTCGTCAAGGCGTGATTGAATCGGGGCGCTGTGACTCACAACGCCATAGGCGGTGTACTGCTCTCGGCAATGTTTTCCAACCACAGGCACGAAGCCCCACTTTTCAAAGGCGCGCACTGCACCATCCACCCTCTCAGGCAGTACTGTCCCCGATGGCGAAACAATCGCCACCTTATCGCCTGGTTTCAGTAGTGCTGGTACAATCATTGTTTAAGTGTCATATTCAATCTAGCCTTAAAATCTATGGCGATTAGGCATTCAGCATTATCTTTGGTCTGCTCCCCAAAGCAGTTTCTCGCGCAAGGTGTTGGCAAAGTTGTGCTCTTTCTTTTGGATGACCGAGAGTTTGTATGGCGCTTGTGCTATCTTCACTGTGCTGCCGCTTGGAAGTGTCATTGCCATACCGTCAACACTCACCTGTATCCATTGTGCACGTGTATTGATGGTAACCACAATCTCTGAGTTGTCGCTAACCACGATGGGGCGCATCGTGAGCGAGTGGGGTGAGATAGGAGAGAGGGCTAGGCAGCTAGTGAGTGGCATCATAATAGGCCCACCCACGCTCATGTTGTAGGCAGTTGAGCCTGTGGGAGTGCTTATCACCAGACCGTCACCCATATATGTTGTCAACATTGTCCCATTTATAGTGGTGGGCATCGAAATCATCGATGTGGTGTCCTGACGTAGAATAGCAATTTCATTCAACGCGATGATGTTGTCACAAGGTTCCCCATTGATGCTCACAAGCTGAAGCATTGTGCGCTCTTCGTGGCGACAGTCGCCATGCTTTATGCTCTCTATCATTTCGCGGGCTTCATTAAGTCGACATGCGGCAAGGTAGCCCAGGTGTCCCGTGTTGATGCCCACAACGGGAATGCCTTGGCGAGCCAGTAGAGCCGCCTTGCTCAGCAAGGTTCCGTCACCGCCAATGCTCACTGCCAATTCTGCACCACCAAAGTTGCCAGTTTCTAGAACCTGAGCTTTATCCGTGTCGATGCCCATCGACTCAAGGTAGTCACGAAAGTCTTTCTCTATCATCAGATCGCTCGCCTCTTGCAGATAAGAAACAAAGTCGTTGAGCGAGGCCTTGTACTTCTCTTGATAAGGGTTGCCAAATAGTGCTATCTTCATCGTTCTATATTGTTTTGATAGGGGTGCCTAATTTGTAAAAAACGTTGAAAAATATTTATTATCTGCTAGATTGTTTTTATTTTTCACGCTTTTCTCCTAATTTTGTGACTTAATTAATTTTTGCACGGCAAATATACTAATTTTTGCCCATATCAATGCACTAATTATTGAAAACAACTCGTTATAATTAAACAAAGCAAACATTTTATGGTAAACCTGAGTGTTAATATAAATAAGATAGCAACGCTGCGCAATGCGCGTGGCGGCAACCTGCCCAATGTGCTGCAAGTGGCTCTCGACTGCGAAAGATTTGGAGCCGATGGCATTACGGTGCATCCTAGACCCGATGAGCGACACATTCGCAAGTCCGATGTCTACGACCTTAAACCCGCTCTGCACACCGAGTTCAATATCGAGGGTTTCCCCGATGAGCGATTTATGGATATCGTTTTGCAGGTGAAACCACATCAGGCAACTCTAGTGCCCGATTCGCCCGATGTACTTACCTCATCATGTGGATGGCCAGTGCAAGAGAACATCGACTTCCTCAAGGAGGTGGTAGCAAGGTTGCAGGATGCTGGAATCAGGGTGAGCATCTTTGTTGATGCTACACCCGAGCGTGTGCGTCAGGCTGCTATGACAGGTGCCGACCGTGTTGAGCTTTACACAGGCCCATTTGCCGAGCAATTCTCGACCGACCCCAATCGCGCAGTTGAGCCTTACCGCATTGCCGCCATCGCTGCTCACGAAGCAGGTCTAGGACTAAACGCAGGTCATGACTTGAACTTGCTCAACCTAAAGTTCTTCAAAGACAATGTGCCTTATCTCGACGAGGTATCGATAGGCCATGCGCTCATCAGCGATGCGCTCTACCTTGGCCTAGAACGCACTATCGAGGCTTACAAGAAATGTCTGCAATAATCTAAAATTGAATTAATAACCACACAAAAAATAAAATCTAAACATCATGGCAATTATTAACATGATAGTAGCCCAAGCGGCAACTCAAGGCGCTCAAGGCGCTACTGTATCTACTGCTTTATCGGTATGGGACCTCACCCTCAAGGGTGGCTGGCTCATGATACCACTGGCACTGCTGTTGCTCGTGAGCATCTACATCTTCTTTGAGAGACTCTTCGCAACTAGCAGGGTCACAAAAGCCGATAACAATTTCCTCCAGAGTATCAAAAACTTGATCCAGAATGGCAAAATCGATGAGGCTAAACAATTATGCCTCTCTACCGACACTCCTTACGCTCGCATGATTGAGAAGGGCGTGTCACGCATTGGACGACCTATGAACGATGTGCTCGTAGCCATCGAGAATGTTGGTAACATGGAGGTGGCCAAGATGGAGAAGGGCTTCAACTGGCTCGCCACCACTGCAGCTGGTGCTCCAATGATTGGTTTCTTAGGTACTGTAACTGGTATGGTGCAGGCGTTCTACGCTTTAGCTAGTGCTGGTCAAAATAGTAACGTGAGTATCCTTGCTAGTGGTATCTACGAGGCTCTCGTCACCACCGTTGCAGGTCTTGTAGTGGGCATCCTCGCACTGTTTGCTTACAACTATCTTACTTCACGTGTCAACAAGATCATGAACCGTCTCGAGGGCAACACTATGGAGTTCATGGATCTGCTCAACGAGCCAGTTAAACCTAAACAGTAACCACATCACCATTATGGCATTAAAGAGACAACACAAATCTTTGTCGATGTTTAGCATGGCATCGATGACCGACGTTATATTCTTGCTGCTCATCTTCTTCATGGTGACCTCTACATTTGTCTTTCCATCGGCGATGGAGGTGAATTTGCCTCAGAGCGGACAGCAGACGGCCATCAAGCCCACAACGCGCATCTACATCGACAAGGACATGAATATGTTTGTACAGCAGAGCGACTCGCTCAAGCAAGGCGAACTCAAACCGCTGCCACTTGACCAGCTTTACGGTTTTCTCGAGGCGGTGAAGCAGAGCGACCCAACTCAGTTCATTGCCCTTCATGCCGATCAGGAGGTTCCTTATGGCAAGATTGTCGACATTCTCGACAAGGGTGCTAAAGTGGGTATAAAGGTGGTTCTCGCAACTAAGCCCGCTAGCGAGCAGTATGCTGCACCCGAACCCGAACAGCCAGTTCAGGATGCTGCAGCTTTGCCAGCTCAGGATGCCTCACCAGCATCGGCAACTCAAGGCTCCACTACAGTGACCGAAATTCCCGCCAATGCATCAACCATGCAGCAGGCGCAGGGTGCTACTCAGCAGCCTCAACCTGTTACCACTGTGACTGAGCATTAAACAAAAAATCTTACCTTGATATTTAAATGGCAAGTAATAACAACGATAATAGAAATCGGCTTCTTTCGGCAATAATCACCTTGTTGCTGGGTGGGGGTATTGTGGCATTGCTGCTTTTCACGAGTCTGCACTACCACTATCCGCCACTCGATGGCGAGGCGGAAACGCAACTGCTGCAGGACACAATCATGTTTGGCGGTGAGTTTGTCGAGTTGGGCGACTTTGAGGAGATGCTCAACGACGAGGCGGCACAGCCCGATGATGCAGCTGAGCAACCCTCCGAGAGCGACAACAATGAACTTGCGGGACAGAACGACCTCAGCGACAACGGAGTTTTCGACGAGGCACCACAACAGCAGGTCGCTACACCAACGCAACCGTCGCCCATGAAGGTGCAGGAGCAACCTAAGAAGCTCCCAGCTGAGAAAAAAACCGAGCAGCCCACTCCCAAGCCGTCTCAAAAACAAGGCGACCCTAAGCAGCAACCAGCTGTTAAGAAGCCTGAACAGTCCAAGCCAGCAACACCGGCGGCGCCTAGCGAGGCCGACAAGCGCATGAGCAAAGCTTTTGGCAAGTCTAATGGTAATGGCGAGGGTAAGCAGGGCAATCCCGATGGAACGAAGGGCGCTGAGAAGGCGGTAGGTAAGCCAGGTGTAGATGGACTTGAAGGCTATACGTTGGAATATTTCCCAACAGCTAAGTGTCCTGCTCCAGGAACAGTGGTCATTCGAGTGACTGTCAGCCCGACTGGAGCAGTTACTAAAGCAACCATCACTGGTGGTTCAGTAACCGATCCTACTACAAGAAACCGATGCCTCTCACTTGCTCGCCAGTCACGTTTCCGTGTACCTGTAGGTCAGTCTATTGAGCGCACAGGAACTCTCACCTACACAATCCGATAATATTAAAGAGATAAATGGTGATATAATAAAGAAAAGGGAAGAGTTTTGATATGAACCCCGAAAGTTAGACAAAAAACTTTCGGGGTTCATTATGTCAGAAAGAAAAAGAAAGAAACATGGTTACAATGAACGGCTGATGTA
>CADAAI010000027.1 GCA_902785925.1 uncultured Bacteroidales bacterium | reverse complement strand
ACTCAATAGAAGACCAAGGGAAAAACTAAATTTCTCAACACCCAAGAAAGAGTTCTTCAAACATTTTGCCTAATTTTGCACTTGCCAGTTGACTCTACACTATTTCTTAAACAGACAAAGAAATTCAACATTTAACAATTAACATTTTTTTCTTAAAAAAAAACTATGTAATTTTGCGACCTGAAGAATTAATACAAATAATAATAGCATAAATATATGGCACAAAAACCAGCAATTCCCAAAGGTACTAGAGATTTCTCTCCGCTTGAGATGTCAAAACGCAACTATATATTCAACACAATAAAAAGTGTGTTCTTGCTCTATGGATTCCAACAAATCGAGACCCCAGCAATGGAAAATCTATCAACTCTGATGGGCAAATATGGTGAAGAGGGCGATAAACTCCTTTTTAAGATTCTTAATAGCGGAGACTACCTCAAATCGGCTCCTGATGAGCTGCTGGCTAACAAGGATCACATCCACCTCATAACAAAAATTAGCGAGAAGGGACTAAGATATGACCTCACTGTTCCTTTTGCACGCTATGTGGTTCAACACCGAAACGACTTGCAGATGCCATTCAAACGCTACCAAATACAACCTGTTTGGCGTGCCGACCGTCCACAGCGAGGACGCTATCGTGAGTTCTACCAGTGTGATGCTGATGTGGTAGGCAGTGATTCATTGCTAAATGAGGTAGAGTTGGTGTCGATGATAGATGAAGTGTTCAAACGCTTTGGCATTAACATTGTTATAAAACTGAACAATCGCAAAATACTGAGTGGCATTGCCGAAGTGATTGGAGCTCCTGAAAAGATTGTCGATATCACTGTAGCAATTGACAAGATAGACAAAATTGGTCTCGACAATGTTAATGCTGAACTTCTTGAGAAAGGGTTGCCGCAAGATGCTATAGACACTTTAAGACCACTTCTGACCTTGAGTGGAACAAATGAAGAGAAAATAGCGACGCTCGAATCCTTGCTTTCAGCTTCAGATATAGGCAAGAAAGGCATTGAGGAGCTTCAATTTGTACTCAATAGCGCACAGGCATTGAATCTTAAAAGCCAAGTTGAGCTTGATGTTTCTCTTGCACGTGGATTGAATTACTACACAGGTACTATACTTGAGGTAAAAGCGCTTGATGTTGAGATGGGAAGCATTACTGGCGGAGGTCGTTATGATAACCTCACTGGCGTGTTTGGCATGGATGGTCTCTCGGGTGTAGGAATTAGTTTCGGTGCTGACCGCATCTTTGATGTTCTAAATACCCTTGATCTTTATCCCGCCGATACTATCGCCACTACGAAAGTCATATTCATTAATTTTGGCGAGAAAGAAGCTCAGACATGTCTTCAGCACATGGCAAAACTGCGCTCGGCAGGGATATCTTGCGAACTATATCCCGAAGCATCAAAGATGAAGAAACAAATGAACTATGCTAACGCCAAAGGAAGCCCCTTTGTTGCTATGGTAGGCGAGAGCGAACTCACATCGGACACAATATCCATTAAAAACATGGTAACTGGCGAGCAACAGAGCTACACAGTTGATGAGGCGATTAATCTCTTGAAATAAAAACATTGGTTTATGGATAACATGTTTGACAAACTGCTTCATCTGCCTCTTTTCCAAGGGGTGAGCCATGAAACACTTAGCGCAACGGTTGAGAAAGTGCCTTTTCACTTCTTAAAATTCAAGAGAGGTGAGAAAATCATTGACCGTGGCGACAAATGCACTCACGTGCGATTCATCATCTCAGGCAATGTCAAGATTACCTATGAAAGCAAGAAACTCAAGTTCAGTATCTCACATGAGCTGACTGGCCCTGAAGTGATAGCACCAGACTATTTGTTTGGTTTAGATACAAGTTATCCTTTTACACTTAAGGCTATTGATGAATGTGGAATTCTTCAACTGTCGAAGAATGACTACGTATCAATGTTACAAACCGACAACGTTTTCCTTTACAATATTCTGAACTACTTGTCGCGTAATTCACAGTCATTCAAATCTCAACTTCTCAATGCTGAGCAAGTGACTGTAACTGAGCGTCTGGTCATGCTCGTGAGTGCATTTTCTAGCCAAAAGTCGAAGAACATTGTGCTTGAATTCAGACAACGAGACTTGTGCCGTATTCTTGGCGCCCGTCGTCCAGCTCTTATCACTACAATAAATCAATTAAAGGATGCTGAACTAATTGAGATGCCAAACAACTCAACAATAGTTATAAGCGACCGCAAGCAGCTCCTTGAGTGGCTGAAAAAATAACCCATAAATCACCAGAGATGAAGCACACTTATTTTACTCAAGGTACATGCTCTAGAATGATAGAATTTGAGATTGACGAGAACAGCAGTCTCCGAAACGTTGTATTCACTGGAGGATGTCATGGGAATCTTCAGGGCATATCGCGACTATTGGAAGGAATGAAAGTGGAGGAAGCCATAGAGAAGCTAGAAGGCATAAGATGTGGCTATAAATTAACATCATGCCCCGATCAACTAGCACACGCACT
Source organism: uncultured Bacteroidales bacterium (assembly GCA_902785925.1). GTDB lineage: Bacteria > Bacteroidota > Bacteroidia > Bacteroidales > Muribaculaceae > Sodaliphilus. The sequence goes on along the minus strand of CADAAI010000027.1, from coordinate 30,443 downwards.
TAAGGAGGCTTTGTAATCTATATTTCGATTGTCGACGAATAATATCTATAGTCGTTCAAGATAGTGTCTAGAAACTTCTCGTTATCCCCGCCGACCAAGGGGGGGATTTTGAGGTATTCCATTATTTTGTGACTTAACTCATTAATATAATAGTCTCTATTGCTATTAACATTCATGAGTGTTTCCCTCACAACCTCGGCCTGCCGCAGTGATAAGGCAGCGACCTCGGGGTAGTAAGGACGATAGCCATCTTTTACATATCCGAAACTGTCGAGACTGATGTTGTACTTGATATATTCGTTATTCTTAATGACAATGGTGCCAGCCATCATGTCGCCCAACCGCTGCCCTTTCTTGTTGAAAATGATGCACAAGATTCCAATACCAGGCAGTGCTGCACATTCCAGTAGATACATTAACCATCTAATTATGTAGGCTCCAAGTGTGGGCGATGAACCATCATCACGCACCACCTTTAGTTTCAATATTTTCTTTCCTGGACTTGCACCATTAAAAAAATACTCAAAAATGGGATGATAGAAAATAAAAGGCAATAATAACAGAAAATAGATTATAAGCATTGTGTTCTCATATCGATAAGATTGATTGCTTATAACCGACAAGAAAACAATGCTGAAAATCACCGAAATAATTGAAACGTAGACCCACATGAAAATTACATCAAGCAACTGAGCAAACACACGGTCACTCACACTCGCCATGCGCTGTTCAAGGTTGACATACTGCCCAGTAATAATTTTCACGTTAGCCATTTAAAATAGATAATAATTATTTTTGCAAATATAGTAAATTTATTAATTTTGCAAGTCAAGAGTTATCAATAAATTCAATAAATGCGGGAATCGGTTTTCATCAAGCAAAATATTGGAAAGTGGCGCAATTATGAGTACATGATTAGCCGCGGACAGTATGAGTCGCCCTCACACAAGGCCGACATATATATTGATGTATCATCAGATTTATCATTTGCACAATCGCATTATCCCCATGCCGAGATAACCAGCTATCTTAATGACCTCACGGTAAAGCTTCATAACGAAATATACAAAGAAAAGCATGAGAGTTGGCGCAGAGTCATCACCTTTTGGAAGCATGAAGTACCACTCACGATGTGGAGAGAACGTAAATATCTTCTTATTTCGTTGGTAATTTTCATTATTTCGATAGCGATAGGAATCATATCAACACTATATGAAGATAGTTTTCCACGTCTCATCTTGGGAGATAACTATATAGACATGACTCTCGAAAACATTAATGAGGGAAAGCCAATGAACGTTTATTCGATGGACTCAACTATGGGCTCGTTTCTCGAAATCATGTTTAATAATGTGAAGGTGGCATTCTTGGCATTTATTTTTGGAATCTTCACAAGTGTTGCAGTAGGATACTTCCTTTTTTCTAATGGCGTGATGCTAGGTGCATTCTTTACTTTCCTTTATGCGCAAGGAGTGTTAGGACAATCTTGGACGGCAGTAATGCTTCATGGCACTCTTGAGCTCACAGCGATTGTTGTTGCAGGTGCTGCTGGCATAGCTTTTGGTAACGGCTGGCTGTTTCCAGGCACATATAGTCGCATGACTTCACTGAAGCGAAGTGCTAAGCGCGGATTGAAGATTGTGGTTGGTACTGTTCCAGTTTTTGTTGTTGCTGCATTTATCGAGGGCTTCTTGACGCGTCATTTTGAGTGGCCGCTAGTGGTCAAGCTCACATTGATAGGAGCCTCGTTGATTTTTGTCGTGTTCTATTACATTATTTATCCTTACTGGTTATCACATCATGGCAACACTAAGTGACAAGACCCAGAAGATACCACTCTATGCACGACGCACACTGGGCGAGAAAGTAAATGCGGCAATTGATTTCCTGCGGCAGAACTGGCGTGTTGCCTTGCGTTTCTCAATCTATCTGCTATTACCTCTCTCATTACTTCACAGTGTGGGTTTATTTGCATTTGTTAGATCAATCACTAGCGATTACTATAACTCCACCGACATGGGCATCCTTGCCTCGTCATTGATATCATTGTTGAGCATGTGCCTTATCTACACGTTAATCTTGACACTATTTCAATATTATCAAGGCAGCGACGACGGCGACTTGTCGATGCTCACTTTCAGAGACGTGAAAGGACAGATGTGGCACAACTTCAAGCGCATACTCATAGTAATGATTCCCATTGTCGTGTTGCTAATTCCGTTACTGCTGTTGGTAATTGCCTCATTAATTTTGCCCATCATCTCAATGTTGATTCTCGCAGGTTGTTCCATCCTTGCATTCATTTTGATGATGGTACCCATCCATTACACACTTGAGGATGTGACAATAGGCAATGCCTTTAGCCGCAGTTTTGGTCATGCACGTGAATCGTGGGCTAAACTATTTGGTCTTATGCTAGCGTTGTTGCTTGTTGTGGGTATTATACAATCGGCAACGGCAATTCCAATGCTCATTTTTGTATTTGCCACCGACAATCTCTCTCCCAGTGGTGCGATGAATGGCGTGCTGAAGATGGTCTTTGATATCATCTTGTATTTGTTTCTTATCATTCAGACATTCTTTGGATACTTGTCGATGGCTCTTGTAATTACTACTCTTGTGTATCATTATGGGAGCAATGCCCGTGAGCAAGACGACCTTGCTATAGCTAGTGATATAGAAAATTTTGAAAATCTATAGTATTATTGCCACTATGAATATTACAATCAACGATACTATAGCATGCGACACCGCCCGGTTGAATTCATTCATCAACAGCGGCAACTACGACTACAACTCCGAGATAGGAGAGACAGAGAAGTCGGTATTTGAAAAGGTGATGGCAGATTTCAACCACTGGTTAGAAGACCTCTTCAACGCTTTCTTTAATACCAAAAATGATCTTTTCTCGCCTGATAGCAAAATGCTATATGTGTGGATTGTGATTGGCATACTTGTCATTGCAGCTCTCTTGTATTTCATGTATAGGAAAAGAATGTTTTTCTTTGAAAAAAAGAAAAAAGAGGAGGAAGGCTACAAGGTGGTAGAAGACACAATCTATGGCATTGATTTTGACAAAGATATCTCTCGTGCTATCGAGGCCGGCAATTATCGTGAAGCGATAAGATTTCGATACCTTCAGTGCCTGAAATGGCTCAGCGATAACGATGCCATAGACTGGCGCATCCACAAGACTCCAGCTCAATACTCTAGGGAATACAAAAATGAGGACTTTTCATTTATCACTCGCCAGTATGTGCTTGTGAGATATGGTGACTATGATGCAACCCTAGATATTTACAACGCCATCAGCGACAAGTATAAAACTGTCGTAAGCAGTTTTAGTATTATTCAACAGAAAGGAGGTGATAATGAAGCTTAGTCGTAGTTTTATAGTATTCATTCTCATTCTGTTTGTACTGCTTGTACTTGTAGAGGTGAAGATTCCCAAAAGATTTGCTTGGGAAGAATGGACATATTCTCACAACGACCCCAATCCTTTTGGGTCGATGCTTGTCGACAGTCTGTTGAAGTCAAGCTTGAATTGCGGTTATGAGGTCAAGCCCGGCTATCTTATCGACGCTTTCAACGATAGCGACAGCTTAAATACTACAATTTTACTAGTTGATTACGATATCGTTGACTATGATAAAGAGGAAATAGATATGTTTATCAAAATGTTGAGGCGTGGTCAGAACATCATTTACATTAACGACAACCTCTCCGATTCATTGGGTAACATATTGGGTGCACAACTGGATAATGAATATGACTACCATGCTCCAAGTTATTACTTCACTAATAGCGATTCAACGACTTTGATTTGGAAGCCAGACTCTATATATGACAGGACACAGTATAACTTTAGAATATTTTCCGCCTATAATTCTGCAATAATTGCTGATTTTGATTGGGAGCATGCAAAGTGGACTCCCTTCATCAAACAAAAGCAAAAACAAGGAGGTGACATTATTATAGGAGGAAGTCGAAAACTTGGCAAAGGCAAACTTGTGATAATGTCGTGGACCCAGATGTTCACCAACTACAATGTTCTTGAGAAAAATGGAGCAAACTTGTTGATGAGAATCATGTCTCAAGCAGGCAACAGTCGCGTAATAAGATATGACTACACAGTATCGGAAGACTATCTTATAGAACAAAACAAGTCGCAGTCACCGTTAAGGGTATTCCTTGACAACAAATCGTTGCGATGGGCAGTATATCTGGCCTTGTTCACAATATTGCTATCGCTCATATTCACCGCTCGCAGAAGGCAACGTGTGATACCAATTATTGAGCCTCCTAAGAATCAGACACTCACAATGGTGAAACACATTGGACTAATGCATTACCGTCATCATGATAATGCGAGCATGTTGCGAGATCAGTATGATCATTTCACCCATGAAATGATGCGCAGAGTGCTGGTTGACATAAATGATGATATCGACTTAGATGAGAATATGAAATTACTTATAAATCGAACAGGCATAGACTCAAAAGAGCTTAAAGAGGCCGTTTCTCGCTTAAAAGAGATTAAAAACGATTATGAACTTAAAATCAGTGACAAAGAGACCAAACACCTGATTGATTTGATGAACAAAATAACTAACGATATATAAATAGCCAATAATTAAAAACCAAATAATATGGATACTACTTACAGCCGTTTTGACCTTACCGATTTTCAGGAAAAAGTCAACAACTTAAGAAACGAAATCTCAACAGTGATTGTGGGGCAGGAAAAGGCTATAGACCTTATTCTGACTGCAATCCTCGCCGATGGCCATGTTCTCATTGAGGGAGTTCCTGGCGTGGCAAAGACCTTGCTCACACGTCTTATCTCAAAACTCATTGATGCCGACTTCAAGCGCATCCAGTTCACCCCCGACCTTATGCCAAGTGACGTGCTTGGCACCAACGTTTTCAACATCAAGACGCAGGAGTTTGAGTTTCACAAAGGCCCAATATTTTCTCAAATCGTTCTCGTTGATGAGATTAACCGCGCACCAGCCAAAACCCAAGCGGCATTGTTTGAAGTTATGGAAGAACGTCAAAGCACTGTTGATGGTGTCACTCGCGCAATGTCGCCACTCTACACAGTGCTTGCCACCCAGAATCCTGTTGAACAAGAAGGCACTTATCGATTGCCCGAAGCACAACTAGACCGTTTTATGATGAAAGTGAACATGGGGTATCCCTCCTATGATGAAGAGGTGACAATTCTTGAACGCCATCAAGCAAACACAAAACTAGTTAAACTAGAAGAAGTTCAGCCAATCTTAACAGTTGAGCAATTAATGGAGCTGCGTTCTTACCTCGATAAGGTGATTGTTGACAAGACATTGCTGAATTACATTGCTCAAATTACCCAACAGACACGATTAAGTCAAGCCATACAGCTTGGTGCATCCCCACGTGCATCAATATACATACTCAAAGGCGCTAAGGCGTATGCATTGCTTCAAGGACGCGATTTCGTGACACCTGACGATATAAAGACCATTGTGCCACCTGTGCTTGAGCATCGCCTAATCATCACAGCCGATGCTGAAATGCAAGGATTCACCATTGAGAAACTCGCTCAGGCATTGCTCGACAAGATTGAAGTGCCTAAATAACATTTACAGCAAATAACTGCTAGAGCCATGTTTCTTACACGTCGTTTTTACTTGTTGATGACAGCAATAATCCTGCTTTTCATTGCAGGCTTCTGGTGTCACTATTGCTACTGGGGAGCGATAGTCGCTCTTGCATTGGTTGCTTTGCTGCTTATAATCGATGTGATTTTACTCTATTATAAACGTGGAATAGACGCAAGCCGTATCTGTGCCGATCGTTTCTCTAATGGTGACGAAAATAACATTGAAATTAGGGTAGAGAGCAGTTTCCCATTTCCCGTCAAAGTGAATGTTATCGATGAGGTTCCTTTTGAATTCCAGCGACGTGATATAAACTTTGCCACACGCCTAAAAGCACTCGAGGGCAAAAGCATCATCTATCAATTACGCCCAACAAAACGAGGTGTATATGGTTTTGGCAAAATTAGGGTTTTCACATCGTCTCCAATAGAGCTAATTCAGCGTCGCTTCACATGTGGAACGATGAGGAATGTAAAAGTATACCCCAGTTATTTAATGCTTAACCAGTACGAACTCATGGCAATAAGCAACAATCTGACTGAGTATGGGATCAAGAAAATTAGACGCGTGGGCAACAACACTGAATTTGAGCAAATCAAGGATTATGTGAGTGGTGACGATTATCGCACAATCAACTGGAAAGCCACAGCACGACGAAACAAACTTATGGTAAACGTCTATACCGATGAGAAATCTCAGCAGGTGCTCAATGTTATAGACAAAGGCCGCGTGATGCAACAGGCCTTCAACGGTATGACTCTGCTCGACTATGCTATAAACGCCTCACTAGTTCTTAGCTATATAGCCATGCACAAGGAAGATAAAGCTGGTGTCATAACTTTTGAACGACAGTTCGACACTTTTGTTCGACCAGAACGCAGCAGTAGCCACATGCAAAAGATACTAGACAATCTTTATCATCAAGAAACAACTTTTGGTGAGAGTGACTTCTCTTCTTTATGTGTCAATGTTGGCCGTTTTGTTACAAAACGCAGTCTTCTTATCATCTACACCAATTTCTTTGGCCAAAACTCACTCCTGCGGCAATTAACCTATCTCAAACAATTGACCAACAATCATGTAGTGCTCGTTGTTTTCTTTGAAGACACCGAACTCGATGCCTATAGTCGTGAGCCATCACACGATATGCAAGACTATTATTGTCATGCTGTGGCACAAAATGTGGAATACGAAAAACAGGCTGTAGTAACCACTTTGCGGCAAAATGGTATTTATGCCCTACTTACAAAGCCTGAAAACCTCACGGTTAGCGTGATTAACCGTTATCTCGAGATGAAAGCCACACATACCTTTTAAATTGTAAATAAAAGGAATCAAAGAAAACAAAGGAATCACTGGAATCACTGGAATCACTGGAATCATTGGAATCACTGGAATCACTGGAATCATTGGAATCACTGGAATCATTGGAATCAGTAGTCCTTATATAGCTAATACATTTTATCACTATGTCAATGACCTCTGGGCTATGTAAACCAGAGCAAATATAGTGGTGGTCTAGAGAATATAACAATATTAAAAAGCAATGAGAGTATAGAAGTTGGAACGAACGATAGGAGAGTAGTTACAGGCTTTCTAAACAAACTTAAAATAGGATGGTTATTAGTTCCTTTAACCGTTGAATTGTATTTTTTTGGTGCAACAAATATTTTTTTGTATTTTTGCACTATATTTTTCAATATAAATAAAATGCAAACGACAAAGAAAAGAGTAATGCTCGTTTTTGGAACTCGCCCTGAGGCTATTAAAATGGCCCCACTAGTGAAGTGCCTGCAACAGCGAGAGAACGAGTTTGCCACAATAGTCTGTGTGACTGGTCAGCATCGTGAGATGCTTGATCAGGTGCTTAAAATTTTCGAGATAAAACCCGACTATGACCTGAATATCATGAAAGCCGGTCAAGACCTTTATGATATCACCACTCGTGTGCTCTTGGGAATGCGCGATGTGCTTGAACAAGTGAATCCCGATGTGGTACTAGTTCATGGCGATACAACAACCAGCACAGCAAGTGCTCTAGCTGCTTTTTATCAGCAAATACCAGTAGGACATGTAGAGGCAGGATTGAGAACCCACAATATCTACAGTCCCTGGCCTGAGGAGATGAACCGACAGATTACTGGGCGTATCGCTACTCTTGATTTTGCGCCCACCCCCTTGAGCCGCCAGAATCTTCTAGACGAGGGCGTACCAGAGGAGCATATTTTCGTTACAGGCAATACAGTCATTGACGCACTACATATGGTTGTCAACAAAATCAAAGGTGATGAGCAGTTGTCGGAAACATTAAACCAAAGGCTTAATCGTCAAGGATATGATGCAACAAGACTAAATAATGGACGTCGCTTGGTACTCATCACTGGGCACCGACGCGAGAACTTCGGAAGTGGATTTCTCAACATATGCAATGCTATTAAACATTTGAGCGAAAAATATCCTAATGTGGATTATGTTTATCCAATGCACTTGAATCCAAATGTGCGTAAGCCTATACACAAGATATTTGGCGACAAACTAAACGACCTAGGCAATCTGTTCTTTATTGAACCACTTGAGTACCTAGATTTCGTATATCTGATGGACAAGTCAACGATTGTACTCACCGACAGCGGCGGTATTCAAGAAGAAGCTCCTGGACTAGGCAAACCAGTGCTAGTGATGCGCGACACAACCGAGCGTCCTGAGGCACTAGACGCAGGAACAGTAAAGCTCGTGGGTACCGATTATAACAAGATAGTAGACAATGTGTCGCTACTACTTGATAATGAGAATGAATATAACATCATGAGCCGCGCCAACAACCCTTATGGAGATGGTAAAGCTTCACCACGCATCGCTGATGCACTACTCAAGTTTCAGAAATAACAATTAAACAACATATAGTATGAAAGGTAAAATTTTAGTAGCTGGTGGAATGGGTTTTATTGGATCCCACACCACCGTAGAACTCCAAAACGCAGGTTATGAGGTTGTTATCATCGACAATCTCTCAAATAGCAATATCGACGTTCTCGATGGCATCGAAAAGATCACTGGCATCAGGCCCGTATTTGTTGAAGGCGACTGCACCGATATCAATGTGTTGCGTAAGATGTTTACTGACAATCCAGGGATTGACGGCATCATCGACTTTGCCGCAAGCAAAGCAGTTGGCGAATCGGTCCAGAAACCTATCATGTACTATAGAAACAACCTAAACATTCTGCTCAATTTGCTTGAACTCATGCCAGAGTACGGTGTAAAGGGATTTGTATTCTCATCGTCGTGCACAGTATATGGTGAACCAGACCAGAACCCTATCACAGAGGATGCTCCTACTAAGAAGGCGACATCACCTTACGGCGCAACCAAGCAGGTGAGTGAAGACATCATAGCCGACGTTATTAAGAGCGGCAGTCCCATCAAGGCAGTGTTGCTGCGCTATTTCAACCCTATAGGAGCTCATCCCAGTGCCGAGATTGGTGAATTGCCCAATGGAGTGCCAGCAAACCTTGTACCATATCTTACGCAGACAGCCATTGGCGTTCGCAAGGAATTGAGTATCTTTGGCGACGACTATGACACACCTGATGGCTCTTGCATCCGCGATTTCATCAATGTGGTTGACCTTGCTAAGGCTCACGTAAAGGCACTTGAACGCATGCTTGAAGGCAAGAGCGAAGAATCACTTGAAGTGTTCAACATTGGCACAGGCGAAGGCGCTTCGGTACTACAGTTGCTTGCAGCCTTTGAGAAGGCAACAGGTGTAAAGGTTCCACACAAGATTGTGGGTCGTCGCGAAGGTGACATCGTAAAGATTTGGGCCGACCCCAAAAAAGCCAACGAAGTACTCGGCTGGAAAGCTGAAGAAACACTCGAGGATACCATGCTAAGCGCATGGAGATGGCAACAACGCCTGCGTGAGCGTGGAATAATGTAAAGTGTAAGTGGTTATTCATTAACTATAAGCAATATTTAAGTGAAGAATATAAGAAACTTTTGCATAATTGCACACATCGACCACGGTAAGAGTACACTTGCCGACCGTCTGTTGGAGTTCACTAAAACTGTGGGCGTCAAGGATATGCAGAATCAGGTTCTCGATGATATGGATCTTGAGCGAGAGCGTGGTATCACAATCAAAAGCCATGCCATTCAGATGGATTATGCCCTAAATGGCGAGAACTACACACTCAATCTAATTGACACTCCGGGACATGTTGACTTTTCATATGAGGTGTCGCGTTCTATAGCAGCGTGTGAGGGGGCTCTCCTGGTAGTTGACGCCACTCAAGGTGTTCAAGCGCAAACCATCAGTAACCTTTACATGGCAATTGACAACGGTCTTGAAATTATCCCCGTCATCAACAAGATTGACATGGACAGTGCACATCCGGATGAGGTAGAAGATGAAATAGTTGACCTACTAGGTTGCGACCCTGAAGAAATTATCCGTGTGAGTGCTCGCACTGGTGAAGGTGTACCCAAGGTACTCGAGGCTATAGTAGCAAGAATACCTGCTCCCAATGGCGACCCCGAGGCTCCGTTACAAGCACTTATATTTGACTCGGTGTTCAACCCCTTCCGTGGTATCATCGTATATTTCAAGATAGAGAACGGCAGCATCCACAAGGGCGACCTGGTGAAGTTTGTGAACACAGGAAAACAGTACAATGCCGATGAAATTGGCGTGCTTAAACTCCAGATGGCACCGCGCGATGTGCTTAATACAGGAACGGTGGGCTACATCATATCGGGTATCAAGACTTCGGCCGAAGTGCGCGTAGGTGACACAATCACTCAAGTGGCAACACCTTGCGACAAAGCCATCGAAGGTTTCCAGGAGGTTAAGCCAATGGTCTTTGCTGGTGTGTATCCCATTGATCCAGAAGATTTTGAAAACCTGCGCACATCGCTTGAAAAGTTACAACTTAATGATGCCTCGCTCACGTTTACGCCCGAATCGTCAGTTGCATTAGGCTTCGGTTTCCGCTGCGGCTTCTTGGGCCTCTTGCATATGGAAATTGTGCAAGAGCGACTGAGCCGCGAGTTCAACATGGAGGTAATAACTACCGTGCCCAATGTTTCTTATAAAGTATATGATAAAAAAGGCGTGATGACCGAAGTTCACAATCCAGCAGGTTTGCCTGATCCAACACTTATCGAGCACATCGAGGAGCCGTATATCCGCGCCTCTATCATTACTCAAAGTGAATTTATGGGCCCCATTATCACGTTGTGCCTTGGCAAGAGAGGAGAGCTAGTTAAACAAGACTATATCTCGGGCAATCGCATGGAACTTACATTTGACATACCTCTGGGTGAGATAGTTATCGATTTTTACGACAAACTTAAGAGTATATCTAAAGGATACGCTTCTTTTGATTATTACATCAGTGATTTCCGCGACTCGAAACTCATCAAGATGGATATCCTGTTAAACGGTCAGCCGGTTGACGCACTGAGTTCGCTCATCCACGTCGACAATGCAGTGACCCTAGGTCGCCGAATGTGCGAGAAGCTCAAGGAACTCATACCTCGCCAACAGTATGACATCGCAATTCAGGCCGCTATTGGTGCTAAAATCATCGCTCGCGAAACAGTCAAGCAGGTCAGAAAGGATGTGACAGCAAAGTGCTATGGTGGTGATGTAAGCCGTAAACGAAAACTACTTGAGAAACAAAAAGCAGGCAAGAAACGCATGAAACAAATCGGTACCGTGCAAGTGCCACAAAAGGCCTTTCTTGCCGTACTAAAACTAGACTAGACTGCAAAGAATAGGGAACCCAAATAGAGTTCCCTATTTTTTATTTCAATTATTGTACGTTATTGATATAAGACGTTACTCAAACCGCATGGTTGAAGTGGGCTTGATGGTCGAAACAATGTAGGATGGACCAATTAGTGTCAAGTAAGAGATAACCAAAATGCCCAAATTAAGGAGTAGGAGAGTGGTAGGGTTAATGTCGATGGGAACGTAATTCATGTAATAGGCATCGGGGTTAAGCTTGATAATGTGGAAATATTTCTGTAATAAACCTAGTCCAATACCTAAAACATTACCAATGATAATCGACTTAAATATTATCTTATGAGTCAAGAAAATAAAGACTCGTCGAATAGACGTATTAGTTGTTCCTAAAGCCTTCATGAGACCAATCATCTTAATTCGCTCTAACACTACCATAAGAAGGGCTGCTATTAAGGTAAATGATGACACTATCATCATGAGCACCAGAATAATAACCACATTCATATCAAGCATGCCAAGCCAAGTAAAGAAAGAGAGATTGTTCTGGTGCATATTAGTCACATTATATACCGTAGAAGAATCGTCGTCGGCAATCGACTGCAAGGCAAGTTTACCATAGAGAACATAAGCCTCATTCTCAACGTTTGACACATCAAAGAGATTGATTCCAACATAGTTGCCTTGATGCATCTTCCAGTTATTGACACTCTGTAGCAACGCAATGTTACCAACAATATAAGACTTGTCGAAAGACTCAAAGTCGGTATTGAAGATTCCCACAATGTGGCAGTTGCGAACCTTCACCTTATCGTCGATGAAATAGGTGAAAATTTTATCGTCAACATTGAGTTTCAATTGTTTAGCGATAGTGCTTGAGATAATAATTTCTTGTATACTGTCTTGATGCTCATAGTTTGGAATACGTCCTTCAACTAAGTGATTATTCAGGAAGTCATAGTCGTAATTGGCATCTACACCCCTGAATTGCAATCCCTTGAAGTCGTTGTCGGTCTTGAGGATAGCAGGCTTCTCGGCAATCAAGGATACACTGCTAATCTTGTCTAACAATGAAGAGTCATTGCTGAGTGTGTTTCTTACTTCCCTGAAATCGACCACCGAGAAGTTGTCGTCAATGCCAATAGCGCCATTTGTCACCTTGAGATGAGAGTCGAGACTATTGATTTTGTTAGTGATCTCCTTCTTGAAACCCATCACAATTTCGACCGAAAGAATAATAATCAATATAGCCAAGATGATACCAACGAGTGCAACATTCAAGCTGGGTGAGCCCGACTTATTCTTGTTGCCCAACTTTAGGCGAGAAGCTATGAAAAACTCAAATCTCATTATAAAACGTAGTGAGAAAACAATAATAATCTGCAAAAATACTTATTTTTTCTTCTTCTCGGGCATTTTTAGTTTTATTTTATTGACCAATTTTATTAATTTTGCACCCTGATTCACGATAAAACGAGAAATGCTGAAAAAATTATTAGTAGTAATCATTAAGCCAAAGCTTGGTTGGCAATATATTGACGACAGCGGAAACAGCACGCAACGAGTACTATCGAGCGTGTTTTTCCCGTTGCTGGCAATCCTTGCCGTGTCATGCTTTATACCGATGATCTATGACAGCACAACTCACACACTATCGTCGACGCTGATGGATGCGATTGTGTCGTTCTCAGGATACATGCTAACATATTTCTTGTGCAGCTACTTGCTCTCGGGATTTTATCCAGAATTCTCGCGAAGTCAGATAGCCTTTGCCAAACTCAACAACTACCTTATCTATAACTTATCATTCATGATTATCCTCTCGGTGCTCATGAATGTGCTTAACGCAGAGTTCTCAGTTCTGTACTTTATGTTTCTTTATATGCCTTATATTGCCTTTAATGGACTGGAGTTCTTGGGATTAAAGAGTAATAAAAAGACAAAATTCTTTATTATCTCAACACTGATGATGATGACCTTGCCTTTCATTATCGGCATTATCCTCAAATCACTGATTAAGAAATAAACCAATGTCAACGAGCAACATAAATATAAAGAACCGACGTGCTACTTTTGATTATGAGATAATCGAAAGCTTTACAGCAGGCATGGTTCTCACTGGGACTGAAATAAAGTCGATTAGACAAGGGAAAGCCGGTCTTACCGACACTTACTGCATGGTAGAGAATAATGAGATGTGGATAAAAGGAATGTATATTGCAGAGTATTCCTATGGTTCATATAATAATCATGCAACACACCGAGACCGCAAACTACTACTTAACCGAAAGGAGATAAACAAAATTGCAAAGGCGGCCCAACAGCCTGGATATTCAATAATTCCATTGCGACTTCATATTGATGAGCGCGGTCTTGCCAAGATAGTGATAGCAATTGCTCGAGGCAAGAAGCAATATGACAAACGCCAGTCGATAAAGGAGAGGGAAGACAAGCGAGCAATGGATAGAATGTTTAAGAAATAAGATAGGGGAGTAGTGACAATTGCTCTTAAAAAACAGCATTAAAAGTCATCATATATGCTTTATCAAAAGCATTGTAGGCAGGAGTTATAGCAATTGTTGAAGTCTTACCACTTTTGTTGTTAATTTTAAATAACTTACGTTCAAAAGGCAACATCCAACAACCAATCCTAGCACTCAAAATTCCAATGCCAGCTCCCATGAGAATATCATTGAGCCAATGGCGATTATTGTATAGACGTAGGAAGGCCACGCTTGTCGCAAGTGCATAACCAGCTATACCATAGGCAGTTCCATATTCCGAACGAAGCAATTCAGCACCAGTAAAAGCAAGTGCCACATGTCCGCTAGGAAACGAATGGTTATTGCTCATGTCGGGACGTTGCTCATGAATTACAAATTTAGTGCCGTAACCCATAACAAGCATTGCGGCATGTGCTGTTGCCGAAATTAAAAAACGCTCCTTAAAATTGTGTTTTGATTTTACTCCTATGCTTCCCATGACCAAATGCGCTGCTGAAGGCACAAAACGCAGATAATCATCTAATTTACAATGCTTCCCATTACTCAAATCGGTCATTGCATCATTTACTGAACGATTAAAATCATTATCGCTGTCAATAGCTCCAATAAGACCAGAAAGCATGAAAACTCCTGGGACAATAAGCTGCTGAGGTTTGAACTTTGTGAACTCCTGGTCATCAGCGTCACAAATATTCAATTCTCGCAGCGATAAATCAGAGCACAAAACCGAAAAAGGAGATATAACTGATGTATCGGTCGATAATTCTGAACTAGTTACAGATGGCAATTGGCAATGAGCATTGAATGGCAGAATCAATGCAATAATAGAAGAGAAAAAAATATTTATAATATGCGGATATGAGTTACACATATTTATATAGATGTAATATCATATTTTGAACTACAAAAATAATCCTTTATTAATTCATGACAAAATAAAAACCATATTTCTTTTGACATTCCATTTCATATAATAGCTACATATCTCTTTAAAGCCCCTGCTTGTTTTATAATCGGTATTATGTTAAATACGATAAATATATTATTAAAAGAGAAGTATATCAACACCCTATCGTCAGAAAAGAGGAATAATTTAATATTTTTTTGTAATTTTGCAAGACATAATAAAAATTATAATGGATTTCAACAATATTTCACCACTATCATCATTGGGCAATACTCCAATAATAATAGCTGGCCCGTGCAGTGCCGAAAGTGAATCTCAAACACTTGAAACAGCACATAGGCTAAAAAAAATTGGTGTGAACATTTTCAGAGCAGGTCTTTGGAAACCACGCACTATGCCTGATGCCTTTGAAGGTGTTGGAGCCAAAGGCATTGAATGGTTACGCCGCGTAAAAGCGGAGACAGGAATGCTCGCTGCTACTGAAGTTGCTACGCGCCAACATGTTGAAATTTGTTTAGAATCGGGGATTGATGTTCTGTGGATTGGTGCTCGCACAACCACAAACCCATTTGCTGTGCAAGAAATAGCCGATGCCCTTCGAGGGCAAAGTGAAGCTATAGTTCTGGTAAAAAACCCCGTTAATCCTGACATAGACCTCTGGATGGGAGCACTGCAACGCATTATTAATGCTGGCGTTACAAAGATTGGAGCCATACACCGTGGATTTGGTACAGGCGGCAACCATATTTATAGAAATATGCCAGAATGGCACATCGCAATAGAGCTACATCGCCGCGTTCCCAATCTCACGATTTTATGTGATCCTTCACATATGGGAGGTAGTCGTAACCTCATCCCTACCCTATCGCAGCAAGCCCTGGATATGGGATTTGACGGATTGTTTGTTGAATCACATTGCGATCCAGACAATGCTTTGAGTGACAGTGATCAGCAAATCACACCTGAAGCACTCCAACAGACCATAAAATCATTGATCCTCAGGAGAAAAAATCAACCAAACGAAGTATTAAATACTTTACGCAGACAAATAGATGATTGCGACAACAATCTTCTTGAAATATTAAATAAGAGAATGAGCATCAGTCGAGAAATAGGTTCTTTCAAGAAAGAACACGACATGCAAGTTGTACACACGAACCGATTTGATGAAATTTTGAGATTACGCATCAAGCAAGCTCAGGAGATGGGAATAAATCCCGAATTCATGAAAGCAATGATGACAGCCATTCATCAAGAGTCGGTGCGTCAACAAATTGAAATAATAAATAATAGCGATAAATCATGAAACGTTTTATTATCCTTTTATCAGTAACAATAATTGCGGTAGCAACCACATTTGCCGGTGACCTTGACGAAGCAAAAGCCCTTGCTGGACGATTGTCACAAAAACTGTCGCAGAAGGTTGAATTTGAATTAATAACGGCAACCCATAACGGAAATGACATCTTTTCGCTAGAGAGTCGTGGTGATAAAGTCGTTGTAGGAGGCAATAACGCCAACTCGATGGCAGTTGGATTGAACCGCTACCTGAACCGCTATTGCAAGAGTACTGTGTCATGGTATGGCGACATCGCAGTTGAGCTCCCCTCTACCCTACCTGATGTGCCTGAGAAAGAGATCATTGAAGCACGCGTTCCACAACGTTTCTTCCTGAACTATTGCACATTTGGCTACACTATGCCTTTTTGGGATTGGGCCGATTGGGAACGATTTATCGACTGGATGGCGCTTAACGGCATTAATATGCCACTCGCCATTACAGGCCAAGAAGCAGTGTGGTATAACGTGTGGACAAAGATGGGCATGAGCGACGAGGAAGTTCGTAGTTATTTCACTGGACCAGTATATCTGCCTTGGCACCGTATGGCAAACATAGATGCCTGGTGTGGACCGCTTCCTAAAGAATGGCTTGAAGGTCAGGCAGAATTGCAAAAGAGAATCGTGGAACGAGAGAGAGCCCTGAACATGAGGCCTGTGTTACCTGCATTTGCAGGACATGTACCACGCAAACTCAAAGATATGTATCCTAATGCTGATATTAAGGCAATGAGCACTTGGGATGAGTTTGAGGAACCTTACCGCACTTTTTTCCTTAACAGCGAAGATCCACTGTACACTAAGATACAGAAGATGTATCTTGAAGAGCAAACCAGCATGTTTGGTACCGACCACATATATGGCATAGATCCATTCAACGAGATGGATCCACCAAGTTTTGAACCTGATTATCTGCATAATGTATCTAAACACATTTATGAGAGTCTAACTGCTGTTGACCCTAAAGCTGAATGGTTGCAGATGGGATGGTTCCTTTACTACCAGCGCAAAGATTACACTCCAGTGCGTGCAAAGGCGATGCTCACCGGAGTGCCACAAGGTAAAATGACGATGCTCGACTACTACTGTGAGTACAAAGAAATGTGGCGCGACTTGGATGGTTTTTTTGGACAGCCTTACATCTGGTGCTATCTAGGCAACTTTGGTGGTAACAGCAATATTCAGGGCAATGTTAAGCAAGCAGGAGAAAGACTTGAAGCAGCCCTAAAAGAAGGAGGCAATAATCTCGTGGGAATTGGCTCAACCCTTGAAGGACTTGAGGTTCAGCAATTCCCTTACGAATTCATCTTTGAGAAAGCGTGGGACTTTAAGAAAACCAACGAACAAGTTATAAATGAACTTGCTGACCGACACGCAGGACGTGAGTCAAAACCTGCTCGCGAAGCATGGAAAATGCTTTATGATAGTGTATTGAACATCAGACCGACAACATTCTGTGGACCACTCCCCTGCCAATATCCTGAACTCGACAAAGAACATGGGAGATGCTCAGTGCGCTATACCCCCGAACAATTATTATACGTGTGGGACAAATTGCTCGAGCAAAACGATGTGACTAGCGACGCGATGACTATTGACCTAATTTGGGTAGGACGCCAATTGCTGGGTGACTTATTCCTAGTTGACAAAAGGTCTTTCGACAGTGCATTTCATGAACGTGATGTGAAAAAGATGGAAGAGCTCATGGAAGATATGGGATATATAGTGCTCGCAATGGAAGCGTTAAACAACTGCCAGCCATTCTGCACTCTGCACAAGTGGATTGAGCAGGCTCGTGACCTTGGAATTACACCCGAAGTCAAGGATTATTATGAGATGAATGCGCGAAGACTTGTAACCACATGGGGTGGAGACCTAAATGACTATGCTTGTAGAAATTGGGCAGGCTTACTCAGCAACTACTATTTCGAACGTTGGAACTGCTATTTCAGTTATTTAATAGCCTTGGCAAATGACAGAGCAGAGTACAATCATTCAATGCTTCAAGAATCAATCAAGATCATTCAAGACCAATGGCCTGAGAAGAATGGGCTTGAGTCGCTGGTTCAAACCAAAGACTTAACAACAGTTTGCAAAACAATAAATGCAATGTTTCGTGAGAAACTTAACAACATCAAGACAAGCAATTAAAATGCTCGTTCCAATTAGCAAGGACCCTATCTAAAGATGTAACATCGATAAATGTGCCAGCTCGATACACCTCTTTTCCTTGAAAAAAAAGTAATACCGTAGGCGCAGTTGCCACAAGAAACTCTCCTGCAACCTCTGGCACGACATGAAGCTCAGCACGAGCAGATTTAAGGTGCTCAAAACGTTCAACAACAGCGTTTATCTTGTCAAACATGATAGAGCACAATCCACAATCGGGTGCTTGAATATAGAGAAGGGACAACTTGTTACCTGCCACAAATGCCTTAAGCCTACAAATATCATTTATCAATTCCATCGCGAAAAAAATTGAAGGGCAATCGTTTAACAGATAGATTGCCCTTCATTTTCGTAAATTATTTTACTAATTTCTCAATCTCATTTTGGCTCTTGCCTGTGAGGTTAATCGGTGCTTTCCAATTTGCCTTTGGAGCCGAGGGGGTTAAATACTTCATCGTTTCACCCGCTTCACTGCCACCAGAAGTAAAAAATGGGATAACAGTCTTCCCTTCTAAGTTGTATTGCTCAACAAAAGTGTTAATAATTGTAGGAGCAATATACCACCAGATAGGATAACCAATGTAAACCGTCGTGTATTGGTCCATATTCTCAACTTTGTTCTTAATTGCAGGACGACTGCTCTTGTCCTTCATCTCAACCGAGCTACGACTCTGCTGGTTGTGCCAGTCGAGATCGGCGTCGGTGTAAGGCTGTTCGGGTTGAATCTCATGCAAGTCGGCATCAACTACTTGTGCCAGTTTCTCGGCAGCAGCTTTAGTAGTTCCCGTTGCCGAGAAATAGGCTACTAATGTTGTTTTTTTCTCCATGTTTTCATTGTTACTTTGTTGGCTTTCCTGCTGTGATTTATTGCCTGCACAAGCGCATAGCACTACAGCAAGAGCAACTGATAATACCATTGTTATGCGTCTCATAATAAAATAATTATAGTGTATAAATTGTATAAATTCTTTAAGCGTCAGAACTACCTCATCAAGATAAAGCACTTTATAAATCGCGCTCAGTATTTAAAGCAATTCACCACACTGCTTGAGCTCAATGAACAAACTTTGGTAACACCATTGCGCTTGATACTGCTTCCACCATTGGTGAATAAAACACTTGGCACACATTTTTTGAGTTTCTCAACAATGTTCTTGATCACATCTTTGCCAAAATGCAACTTGGCAGGAATGCTATAAATAAAAATCCCAACAATGATAGTGATAATTCTGACTTAAGATTTATCTATGCAAAATTACAAAAAAGTACCCAACAAATATTATCTTTATTACTGATTTTATTAACCTAATTACTGAAAATGTCGGAAAAAGATTTTTGAATTTCAATAATTCAATCTTTTTTTCAAAAAAACATTGCAATATCTTGCACAGTTCATAAAATAGACTTATCTTTGCAGTCGCAAAATTGGAAACGGTCGCTTGGATGAGTGGTTTAGTCACCGGTCTGCAAAACCGGGCACAGCGGTTCGAGTCCGCTAGCGACCTCCAGAAAAAGCATCTCACAACGAGATGCTTTTTTGTTTTATCCTTTAAACAGCGAGAGAAATAACATATCTCATTTATTCCCAAAACGATAAAACATATATTGTAAAATTTGGATTAAATAAAAAAATGAGTCAATTTCTTTACCAATAGATATCTTTTTATTAATTTTGTGAGCAATAAATCGAAGTATTAAAACCAACCTATATTTTCATGATAAGAAAAGCACTGCTTTTTATAGTATTGGCAAGCCTTGCCACAGTTGCTGGAGCACGTGAAGCCAACGTGTTTGCATCGGGCCTGAAGGCATCCCATGTCGAAGGTGCAAAGTATAGCATCAGTTATACATTAAATGCTCCTGCAGAGATGGTAACCATAAACTTTTACAGTGGCGATGAATTAGCGAGGTCGGTCCAAAGTAGAGGTCTTGCCCAAGGCGAGAATACTGTCATTGTCAATCTTGCAGGGTTGAACGGCGAGTATACGTGGAGCGTGAAAACCACTGGTGAAAAATGGGAAAAAGGCGAGCAAGCAACCGTGGTAGTTGACAAAACGACCAACCCACTACTCCGTTTCATGAGTCCTCGTGGTATTGACATTAACAAGGATACCGAGAGTGAGTTTTACGGACGAGTTTACGTGACCGAGACTCGTGAGGCTGATGTAGATGGTCGTCATACAAACGTTGGAATCTACGTTTTTGATCCAGCATTCAACGATGTTACCGGACAAGGCGATATTGCCTATAGCGGCAATGTTGAATGGGGACCATCTTCGGGCTGTACTCGCATCTTCTTAAATAAAGACGACAAGATATATCTTTGCGACTGGAGCGATGGTCATCCTGGAGTGTGGCGTGCCGATGCCAAAGACTTAAATGCAGACTTTGTTCCGGTTTTCGGAGGTGAACCCGACCTATACGGCCTGCGCTATAATGAAGACAACATTGCCATTGCAGGTTCAATTGCCTCATGCTGGGTTGAAGGTGCAGCTGACAGTACAATTCTATACACATTTGATGAGGACTACGTAAACGCCAATGGCAACACTCAAGGTCTATACCAATATAATATAGGTAACCTAGACACCCTTTGGAATGAAGGTCCTAGTGCAGTCATTTATGATAACTTCGACGAACTGCACCAAAACGGAAATAGCGTAATAATTCCTCAGAATGGAGGTTGGTGGATTTCTCAGACCCGTTGGGCCGATGGCGCTACGGTACCATCTTTAATATACGTAAAGGAGAATGAGGTACTTTTCAACTCAGGCGCCATTAATCCTAATTTGATTAATCACAGTTACTGTTCAGCAATCTGTCTTTTTGATGAAGGCACCAAGATGGCTGTATCCTGCTTAGGTAACATAAAGGTTTTTGAGGTAACATTTAATGACGAAATACCCACACTCTCAGAGCTCTATAACATCTCTCCTTCGCTAGGCCAAAATTGTTATAGCATTGTAGTTGATGTGGCACATAACATGTACTGCGCTGTTGACCGCCTAAATGAAGATGAAACAGGAAATGTTGGAGTTATTGCACTTCCTGTCAGCGAGAATACTTGTGAAACCCCTGCCCCATCGTCACAGATAATTACCGTTGAAGAAATAATTATCGTTCCTGGCGACGTAAACGGCGATGGTGCAATAAACAGTGGTGACATAACAGCACTCTACGACTACATGCTCAATGGTGACTTAACTCATCAAGAAAACTGTGATGTGAATGGTGACGGTTCTATAAACAGTGGTGACATTACTGCAATATATGACATTATGCTTGGCACCTAGCCTACAAAGAATTCTATAATAAGAGAAGAAAAAAGGTTGCCACGCAATGGCAACCTTTTTTGTAACAATATTCTCGAAAAAATTACATTGTGAGAACGATGTTATTCTCAACTGCAAGCCGCCTCATGTTGAGGATTGCGTAGCGCATGCGTCCTAGTGCAGTATTGATACTCACGTGAGTGCGATCGGCAATCTCCTTAAAGCTCATGTTCTTGTAGTATCGCATGAGCAACACCTCGCGTTGGTTGGCTGGCAATGCAGTCACAAGACGACGCACATCGCTGTGAATCTGGTCGATGATCAGGTTATCCTCGACAGTAGCCTCACTGAGTTCCTTTCGGTTAAGGATATCGACTTCGGTTGAGTCGCTCGACTGCACGTTCTCAGATTTCTCCTGACGATAAAAGTCAATTATAAGATTGTGGGCAATGCGAGTAATCCAGGCAGCAAAGTGCCCGTTCTCAACATATCGTCCTTGTTTGATTGTCATTATAGCCTTGACAAATGTTTCCTGGAAAATATCGTTGGCCAGATCATCATCTTTAACAGAGTGGAAGATATAATTAAAGATGCGGTTTTTGTGTCGCTCAATCAGCGCATCAAAAGCCTCATTCTCACCCTCGACATACTTGGCGATGAGTCTATCATCGCTCACGTCTGCTAATTTTGTCATTACTTTTAAGTGTTGGTTAATAAAGTAATGGTTTTGTCAATAGGCGTATAATTTTAATTGTTTATGAATTATCGGTTTATTTTCTCATTCTCCGTCAATGGTGAGGAAAACAGGGCAAAATTATATCTTTTTTTTAAAATTGCCAAATTTTTTCACAAAAAATGCACAATTTTATTCAAATTGTAACGTTCAGCTACGACGACGGCGAGTATACAATTTGATTAGCAGTGCCAGTGCTTTGTATCCGAGAAAAGCGTAGTCGGCCTTCTTAAGTCCAGTAATAGCCTTGTCACTGAAGAGTAGTCCACGTATACCATTTTGTGACACATTGTCGCGAGCGTTATTAAGCTGATAACTTAATGATGCACGGTTCACCTCACGCAGCACAAGTTGCTTAGCGCGCCGCATTTTGAGTTCATCCATTGTTAACCCCTTCCACTGCTGCTGTGAACTACTAGTGTTAGCAGGCATAGTTGCCTGCTGGTTGGTTGATTGTGCCATTTCGTTGCTCATACTCTAATTATTCTTCGGGGTTCAACAACAGTTTGGTGACAAAACGTGTCACAGGATTAATTACCAATTGCTTGCGATAGCCAAAGAGGACAATCAGGATGAGCAGGAGTACAGCCAAAGAGACAAGCACTCCAATCCAAAGGCTGCCAGTCAACTGAACGAGCCAGTGTGTGAGTCCCCATTCCAGCAAGAACAGAGCACAAGCTGCAAAAATGATCAAGACCAGCACAATAATGCCCCTTGAAAGAAGAATCGACAACTTCTCAGCCAAAGTTAGCTTAGAGTATTCCAACTCCACCTTAGCACTTTGCTTAATGCTGTCAATAAGATGTTTATATTTCTCGTCCATCACAAGTTATATTTAAATTTACAATCAAGCCACACAATTCCACGTCGGAAACATATCATCAGGCGCAGAGTGTGTGTAGCTTGATTGTCAATGCTGCTTATTATTGCTCAATTTGTGCGCTTATCTGATTTACCAGCTGCTCTACCTCATCATCGCTAAAGTCTATACCTTTCTTCTTGAGCAACTCTTTGATGCGAACTCTAAGGTCCTTGCCACTCTCGGGAGCATAAAGCAGTGCCAAGCCAGCACCCAAGATAGCGCCGCCAATGAAAGCATAAAGCAGGCTAAGTGATTTCATGTCTCTCATAAGAAAAAAATATTTATTCGTTGATTTATAAATTCAAGTTAATTAATTACAGAACGCTTATTACTCTTCTTTGATTTCCTTGGTGATATCATCGATGAGCTCGTCCATCTCAGTGTCTTTGAGGTTAATGCCATTCTTCTTGAGAATCTCAGCAATCTTATTGCGAGTGTCGACACCCTTGGCGGGAGCGAAGAGCAAACCTACAGCGGCGCCTGCAAGAGCTCCGCTCAATACTGCTAAAATGATGTGAATTGGTTTCATTTTTCTACTTATTTTGAGGGTTAATAAATAAATCGTTGCGTTTAGCGATTACAAATATAGCACATTTAATTATAAGTTGTATTGATTTTAGCATTTTTTTTGAAATATGTCTCGGTTTTTTATAAGGGAATCAAGGCCCACATATGAAATAATAATCGCTGTTTTTTTGAACGAACACATTGTTATGATCGTTGGATTTAGAGAGACCACATTATACTTACTGTTTTTTGATTCATTCGTAATAATTTGCTACCTTTGCACCCAAATTTGAAAAGACAGATATGGCAAACAATACATTACTCGAGCGCTTGGAAGGACTTGACGCACGGTTTGAGGAAATTCAGACCTTGATTACCGACCCATCGGTCATTGCCGACCAAAAGCGCTACGTGAAACTCAGCAAGGAGTACAAAAGCCTTGAGAATCTACTCAATGTGACACATGAATACAAGAAAATGGTTCAGGACATTGAGGATGCAAAAGAGTTGCTCTCCAGCGAAAATGATGAAGAGCTCAGAGCGATGGCACGTGAGGAAATCGACACCAACCAAGAAGAGCTACCCAAACTTGAGGAAAAAATCAAGTTGCTACTTATCCCCGAAGACCCAGAAGACTCAAAAAACGCAATTATCGAGATTCGTGGCGGCACAGGAGGAGATGAGGCAGCCCTCTTTGCAGGAGACCTGGCCCGCATGTACACACGCTATTGTGAGAATAAAGGTTGGAAAATCGAGATGTCAAGTTGCAGCGAAGGTGCTGCCGGCGGATATAAGGAGATTGTGTTCAGTGTAACTGGCAATGGTGTATATGGAACGCTCAAATATGAGAGTGGTGTGCACCGCGTGCAACGTGTTCCTGTGACTGAGACCCAGGGTCGAGTACACACTTCGGCAGCTTCGGTAGCTATACTTCCCGAGGCAGAGCCTTTTGATATAGAAATCAACGAAGGCGAGATAAAGTGGGACACCTTCCGCTCAAGTGGTGCTGGAGGTCAAAACGTTAATAAGGTGAACTCGGGTGTGCGATTGCGCTACATGTGGACCAACCCTAACACTGGTGAGGAGCAGGAAATCCTCATTGAGTGTACCGAGACGCGTGACCAACCCAAGAACAAAGAACGTGCCCTAGCCCGTCTGCGCACTTTCATATATGATAAGGAGCATCAGAAGTATGTTGACGATATCGCCAGCCGCCGCAAGACCCTTGTGAGCACCGGCGACCGCTCAGCAAAAATTCGCACATATAATTATCCTCAAGGGCGCATCACAGACCACCGCATTGGCTACACTATCTATAACCTACCAGCTTTCATGGACGGAGACATCCAAGATTGCATCGACCACCTAATAGTTGCCGAGAATGCCGAGAAACTAAAAGAGGCCGAACTTTAATAGCACAACAAACAAATAAAAGAATCGCAAGTGACTCTTCAAAAGCAACTTGCGATTCTTTCTTTTGTGGAGCTGGAGGGGTTTGAACCCTCGTCCAAACGCGGAACTAATAAGCTTTCTACATGCTTAGTCGTTGACTTGGTTTTCGACTCACGGCAGGCTCAAGACCACCAACCGAGAGCTTAGTCTCTAAATATCAAGATTGAAACGAGACAATTCAACCTCTATCCCCGATATGCTAGCACCACCGTTTCAACAAGCCTCGGAGCAAGGGCCGCTGGGTGATGTCTTGTCTCTACCTCCTTGGGTAGAGATTAAGCTGATCTACTGTACTTCGATCAAGCAGCAAGAGCGTAGTTATTCTCGCCAATTAAAGTTTAAGATGCCATGAATTTAAAGAGCACAGGTATCGTCACTCTGCATGCTTACTTACCACCTCAACACGCTGTCAAAGCCAAGTCAGCCCCAATGTGTCGCGACTAAAGCGGCTGCAAAATTAGTACTTTTGTGGACAATCAGTCATTCTGTTGCAATTATTTTAGCAAAAATTAACAAGCCAACTATCACAAACAATCATATGTTATCATAAAAACAGTTTTCATTGGCATAATTCATGAGTTTTTGTTATCTTTGCGCCCAGAAACATATTTAGGTAATAATTAAATCACAAAAAATCATGGCTAATTTTAATGATTACAAGTTTGCCGGCAAGAAGGCAATAGTACGTGTTGATTTCAACGTTCCCTTGAACGAAGAAGGTAAGATAACCGACGACACCCGCATTCGCGGAGCTCTTCCCACCTTGAAGAAGATACTCGCTGACGGCGGAAGTCTTGTGGTTATGTCGCACATGGGCAAACCCAAAGGCAAGGTAAACCCAAAGCTCTCGCTGAGCCAGATTGTTGACGCTGTTGCTGCTGCCCTAGGCACAAAAGTAAAATTTGCTCCCGACTGCGCCAAGGCTGGCGACGTAGCTGCAGATCTAAAGCCTGGTGAGGTGCTTCTGCTCGAGAACCTTCGCTTCTATCCAGAAGAGGAAGGCAAACCTGTGGGAATAGATAAGGATGATCCTGCTTATAACGATGCCAAAAAAGAAATGAAGACCCGTCAGGCAGAGTTTGCAAAGACACTCGCCAGCTATGCCGACTGCTATGTGAACGATGCTTTTGGAACCGCTCACCGTCGTCACGCATCGACCGCTGTAATTGCCGACTATTTTGACGATGATAACAAGATGCTCGGTCTGCTCATGGAAAAAGAGGTCACCGCCATTGACAATGTGCTCAAGAATGCTCAACACCCCTTCACCGCCATCATTGGCGGCAGCAAGGTTTCGTCAAAACTTGCTGTTATAAAGAACTTACTCGACAAGGTTGATAACCTCATCATTGGTGGTGGCATGGGATTCACATTCTTCAAAGCCGAAGGTGGCAGAATTGGCAATTCGCTCCATGAGGATGACCTCATGCCCGAGGCTTTGAATGTGCTTGCCGAAGCCAAAAAGAAAGGTGTCCATGTGCAGCTTTCGGTTGCCACAGTAGCAGGCCGTGAGTTCAGCAATGACACTGAGCAACGCATCTTTGACACACACAACATTGAGGATGGATGGGAAGGCATGGATGCCAGCCCCGCTTCGCTCGCATTATGGAAAGAGATAATCATGAAGAGCAAGACAATCCTATGGAACGGTCCTGTAGGCGTGTTTGAATTTGAGAATTTTGCCAAAGGAACCGGTGAAATCGCAAAGTATGTTGCCGAGGCAACTAAGAACGGTGCCTATTCGCTCGTAGGCGGTGGCGACTCGGTTGCTGCTGTCAACAAATTTGGTCTAGCCGACCAAGTTTCTTACGTATCAACTGGTGGCGGTGCAATGCTCGAGGCTATTGAGGGCAAGACCCTTCCTGGCGTAGCAGCTATCAAGGGCGAGTAATCATTGCAATTATTGATAAATTAAAGGCGGAGCCAACTATCGGTTCCGCCTTTTTTCTCTCATATCGGACCATAATATCAGCATAAGCAGCAACAACCCTATAACACTGATGCAAACTCCAGTTTTCAAGCCAGGAGGAAAATAAGTCACCACGATTGTGTGTTTTCCCTGTGGAACTTTCAAGGCTTGCAAGCACAAGTTTGCTTTATAAATATTTGTTGGACTGCCATCAATAGTCGCTGTGAAGCCACAAGCAAAAGGTACACTAAAGAAAAGCACCTCATTTTTTGCCAAATCCACAAACGACTTATACCCTCGTGAATTGCCAATGAACTCATTTGCCACCACCCTATTTTTGCTTGTTGCAACACTATCAACATATCCGTGTCGCAATACTTCTTTAAATGATGCTTCATCATTATCTTCTATTACAAGATGCGACAACAAGAGTTTGGGCAGGTTTCGTGTTGTATCGTCAAACACCTTATTAAATTCACTGCGAGTTATATAACTCTCATAAGTAAAACCAAAAGGAATAAAACGCTCTGCATCGCGTTTTGCCACATTACCTACCGAGTCAATATCGTAAATGTAACGCACTGAAAGCAACTCGTCGAAATCATCCTGATTGACATTTGCACGTAGTTTATTATTTGACCAATTGTCACGTGTTGATACCTTGAAAAGACTATCTACACCAGTAGCAACAACCGAGTGATAACCCTCAACACTAGCATAGTTGAGAAGCAAGCCTAAATTGTAGGAAAGAAAATCACTTTTTTGCCCCCGAAAGTCAACACGATTATATACAGCAGATGATAAACTTTTCTCGATGTCACATACATAACTCACGTAACGCTGCGAATCAACTCCATTATTAATTGCCGCCAAGTTTAATAGGAACAGCCACATCTGAGCCACCACACACCCTACAACACCCACTTTGAGCCAGCGCGTCGAAATCTTAACATGACACCAAAGCAACAATGCGATAAGACCCACAAAAAACAGAGCAATTTGTGCAAAAAATCTTAGGCCAGGCATATTAAGTCCACCGCTGAAAACCACTTTCGCTGTAAACGCAAGAACCACTATTGATGCTATTATTGAATAGACTATCACTCCTTTTTTTAGCGATTTTTTATCATCGAGCACACGTACAGTGCACAAAACTATTATTAGAGTAAAAGCATAGGCCCAACGAGTGTAGAATGGATTGGTAAACAGCGTGAACACACCATTTAATGGTGTGAGATATAGAACTAAAAAAGTCACCAATAGTGCAGCTAACCAATCGCGATGACGCCACGCATAAATAATAGCCAATGCCAAACCGAACACGGCAATGCATGCCTCATTACTATAGGAAGCAGAGCCTCTAGGGACAAATGCCGTTGTGCCCTCCACCACCTTTGGCATCAAAAGAGTACGTAGTCGTTCAATAATATTCAGAATAGCTGTTATATCAAACGCACTCTGGGCATCAGCACGGGTGGTAACAAGCATTTGGTTAAATATTGGCAACAGCAAAAATGAGCACAAAATAATGCCAACAACAACTGCCGCAAGACCTTTAATGGCAGTTTTGATGCTGAAATTTATCTCGCAAGAAAACGCTCTAAAAAAAACATATATTAGTGCTGCTATAAAGGATCCTATTGCAAAGTAGAAATTCACAAATGTTACTGCAAATGCAGACAACGCAACTGCAGTCATGCCCCATTTCTCACACCGCAATAATCGTTCAATAGCGATGAGCAAAATCAGAAACGCAATTATTGGCTCATAAAAGTGATAATAATAGAGCGAAGCTATGTTAAACGAGGAAAATGTGAAGAGGAATGCCCCAAGCACTGAGTTTTCTTGACTCACACCCATTTTATGAATATAAGCAAAAGAAAGCCATGCAACGCACAGAAACTTGAGTACAAAAGTTATAGCGATCCCTACCTCAAGCAGAGACTCTGGTAAGAGACAATTAATCCACACAAAAGGACTAGTAAGAGTGTAGAACGCATAAGAACCTATAAAATCGCTGCCCAAATAAGTGTTCCACGACCACCATGGAGCACCGGTAGCAAACATGCGTTTAGTCTCGAGAATAAAGGATATCTCCTGATGTAGAAAGTCGCTTGAAAGCCACAAGTCACCACGAAAAGCCAGTACAGGCAGCAAAGCCATCGCCAGTGTGAACAATGTGAGAAACAACAGCTTTCTCATTACTCATTATCAAATCCAACGGTTAAGTCGATATTATAACGCGGGCGGTTCTTAACCTCGGTGTAAATCTTTCCCACATACTCGCCAATGATGCCAAGTCCAATTAGAATAAAAGCACCCACAAGCCATACCGAGAGGATAAGTGATGGCCAACCCGTCACAGCGCGCCCCATGAAATAAGCCGTAAGGACATAGATTAACATTATGAGCGCAATAACCAAGAACACCACTCCCACAGTAAATACCAATCTAACCGGCTTCACACTAAACGAAGTGATGCCATCGATGGCAAAGTTCATCATCTTCCGGAGCGGATACTTGCTCTCTCCTGCAATGCGTGCCGAACGATCGTAATAAACGCAATCAGTCTTGTAGCCTAGTTGGGTAACAATGCCGCGGATGAAAAGATTGCGCTCCTTGTAATCAAGGAGAGCCAACACTGCCCTGCGACTCATCAGGCGATAGTCGGCATGATTGTCAATGGTATCTACACCTAGACGGTTCATCATTTTATAGAACATAGCTGCTGTTGTACGCTTGAACCATGAATCGGTCTTGCGTTCACGACGAACTCCAAACACTATATCACAGCCATCTTTGTAACGCTCAACCATTTGCGGAATAACGTTAATATCATCCTGCAAATCAGCATCGATACTCACAGTAATGTCGCAACGCTCCACTGCTGCAGCGAGTCCAGCCACAAGTGCATTTTGATGACCACTATTACATGCCAATCTCACACCAGCAACACGCGATGACTCCTTGGCAAAACGGTCAACAATCTTCCATGTGTCGTCGCGTGATCCATCATCAACGTAGAGCAATTTACTATCTTGTGAAATGCCGCCATTAGCAATCATCTCGTCAACAATCTTCATGAGCCGATCATGCGATTGCGGCAATGCATCTTGCTCATTATAGCACGGTACAACAATATATAAAACCGGGTGTACGTTCATATTTTTTTTCTTAATCCAAGTCTACGTTCAAATTAGTGGCACGTCATAAGTTCAAAACCACAAAATTACAAAAAAAACACATCCATACAAGAAAATAATTGAGGAAATGAATTCAAATCATTAAATTTCACTCATGATGTAGAGTCAACTGGCAAGTGCAAAATTAGGCAAAATGTTTGAAGAACTCTTTCTTGGGTGTTGAGAAATTTAGTTTTTCCCTTGGTCTTCTATTGAG